>NZ_JAFEJT020000045.1 GCF_018555435.2 Bifidobacterium amazonense | reverse complement strand
TCCTGCTCGATCTTCGTGTGGGCCGAACCGCTCGCCGGATGGCGCGACGCGTACGCCCTGCCCACGCGCACGCGCGAGGACTGGGCCAAGGGTGTCGAACGGCTTCTCGACGTGCACTACCCGCACGCCGCGAAGGTCGTGCTCGTCATGGACAACCTCAACACCCACGGCATCCACAGCCTCTACCACGCGTTCGAGCCCGCCAAGGCGTTCCGTCTCGCCCAACGCCTCGAGATCCACCACACGCCCAAACACGGATCATGGCTCAACATCGCCGAAATCGAACTGTCATGCCTCTCCCGGCAATGCCTCAACCGCCGCATCGGCGACCTCGACACCCTCAACCGGGAACTCGCCGCATGGACCCAAACCACCAACCACACCCAACGACAGGTCAACTGGCACTTCACCACCACCGACGCCAGAACCAAACTCCGCCACCTATACCCCAACAATTAAACCCGACAATGTACTAGTCACCCGCCGCTCGCGCGTGCAGGCGGTCGTGCGGGAAACGGCGCTGTGGCGCGAATCGCGCGGCGTCGAAACGCTGACGATGCCGCTGTTCGTCACCAATGGCAACGACGAACTGCACTTCCGGTTCATCCGCCGGACCGACGCGGACCGTCTGACGGCGTGGCTGGACTGCGAGGACACGACGACCCCGTCCCATGGCGGCAAACCAACGTCCCGGGGCTGAACCCGGGAACGCCCGGAGAACCGTCTGCCGCCGCCCGCAGGCCCGTTCGGATGCCGACCGCCGCGATATCATCGTCCGGTGAACAATGAGAAGAACCCCCTATCGGGCAACCAGGTGGCACAGACGCCGCAGGGCGTCGCAGCGACGCTGGTCGCGGCCTTCGTCTACGGCATGTTCCCGTTGTACTGGGCGGCGCTGGCAAGCGTGCCGTCCATGAACGTGATGCTGTACCGGATCGTCACCGCGGCCGCCGTCATGCTGCCGTTCATGCTCGCCACCGGCCGTTGGGGGCGATTCGCGCGACACGTCCGCGACATGTGGCGCACGCCGAGGATCTTCTGGATGGCGGTGGCCGCGGCCGTGCTCGTCACCGTGGATTGGGTCGTCTACATCTATCTCGTCTCCATCGGACGCACCTCGGAGGCGAGCGCCGCCAACTTCCTGCTGCCGATCATCAACATGCTGCTCGCGCTCATGCTGCTGCGCGAACACACCACACGACTCGGCGTCGTCTCCATGCTCATCGCGCTTGCGGGCGCGGCACTGTACGTGATCGACACCGGGCATGTGCCCGGCGTGGCCATGCTGATGACGTTCAGCTATAGCGGATACTGTCTGATCAAACGGTTCGTGCCGCTCGACCCGTTCGAATCGCTGACGTTCGAAACCGGCGTACTGTCGCCCATCGCCTTCGTGATGCTCGCCGCGCAGCCGCGGTTCGGCGTGCCGGGCGGGGAACCGTGGTGGGTGTGGGCGCTGCTCGCCGGCTGTGGACTGCTTACGGTGATCCCGCTCGTGCTTACCTCGTACGGGGTCAAGCATGCGTCGTTCCTGCTGCTGAGCTTCACCCAGTACATCACCCCCACCATTCAGCTGATCCTTGGCATTCTGGTGCTCGGCGAACAGGTGCCCGCGCACCGTTTCGTCTCGTTTTCGGTGATCTGGCTCGCACTCGCCGTCTATACCTTCGATCTGGTCCGGCAGAGCCGCGCTTTGCCCTACCGCCAGCACCGTTCGTAGGGCAGACCGGTCAGCGATTCGACGACCCGCCGGGTCTCCGGTTCGACGTCGGCCTTGCTGCCGCCGTTGCGCAGGCGGGTGATCTCGTTAAGCACGATGCCGTCGGTGCGCTTGTCGATGGTCAGGCGCGAGGAGATGATCCAGCATACGATCATCGCGAACGCGAACCAGCCGAGCAGCACCGCGCCGAGTCCGATGCGGGCCTCCGGCGTCTGCGCGGCACGCGTCGAGTCGAAGCCGACGAACGAGAGCACCGCGCCCACCGCGATGGTCGCCAGCCCCGAGCACAGCTGCCGGAACGAGGACTGGATGCCGGAGAACGTGGCGGACCGGTAGCGCCCGGTCACGATCTGGTCCACGTCGGCTATGTACGGGAACACGGCCCACGGCAGGTAGCCGCACAGGGCCTTGAACGCGAAGAACCACACCGCGCCGGCCACGGCGAACACGGTCCATCCCACGTCCGGCATCGTGCCGGCGAGCATCCACGCGGCGAACAGCCATGCCAGTCCGCTCAGGCACCCGGCGAAGTTGATCGCGTACATGCGTCTGGGGCCGAGCCGGGTCATGCCGATGCCGAACAGCGGCATGAGCGGCAATGAGATCGCAAGGCAGCCGAGCAGCAGCGAGGCGAACGCGGCCGTGTGGTTCCAGTTGTAGACCACGAAGAACACGAACGTCTGCCCGAACACGTCCATCGACACCTGCACGAGCAGGTAGATGGCCAGATGCTTGCGGAACACGGCCACGCGCAGGGTGGTCGCGTATTCGCGCAGCACCTTGAGCGCGCGCCGCCACCAGCCGGCCAGCCCGATGTGTCCGTCGCGGATCTCGCCGCGCGCGTACGCCCCGAACCCGGCCTCCTCGGGCGTCATCTCCCAGGTGAACCGCCATGCGGCGAACACGGCGAGCGCGAACAGCACGGTGGTGGTGATGGTGAACGCCATGTAGCCGCCGGGCCGTGTTTCGCCGAATACGGCGAGCACCGCGCTGCCGGCGAGCGGGATGAGCGTGCCCGCGCCGGTGGAAATGAACAGTCGCGTGGTGGACAGTGTGGTGCGCCCGTTGAAGTCGGGCGTCATTTCGCCCGGCAGCGGATTGTATCCGGTGGCGAACGACTGGCCGAGCACGACCCACAGCGCGTAGGCCGCGAAGTACACGCCGAGCGGCAGGCCGGGGATCCACAGCAGGATGCCGGTGAGGATGAGCGGCGACGTGACGAGCAGCATGAGCCGGCGTCGGCCGAACCGGCGGCCGATCGGGTAACGGTAGAGGTTGTCGTCGAAGACGCCGAACAGGAGCGCCGCGAACGCGCTGATGATGGCGCTCAGGCCGACCACGGTCTGCGCGGTGCCGATGTCCATGCCGCAGAAGCGCGTCCAGAACAGCGTCAGGTAGGTGGCCGAGATGGTGAGCTGTCCGCCGCCGTAGAAGTCGCCGATGCCGAATCCGACGGCTTCGCGCATGGTGATCTTGCGCGGCCCGGGGGTTGCGACCGCGGCGGCGAGCGCCTTGCTGTCGCTGCTGTGCCGGCCGTCGTCGCGTCGGCCGTCGTCGTGATGACCGCCGGCGGACCGGCTGCTGCCGTGACGATGACGGCGATCGTCGCCGTCTGTCAAAGTGACGTCTGCCAAGGTGGGCTCCTTTGCTGGTCATGTTCGCCGCTTCTCTCGCGACGGACAACGGCAGGCTCCCTGCGACGGGGATCGCCCGCACGCAGGGAGCCGATATGCGGTCGCCCGCACCCACGGTTCCGAAGTCCGTGGATGCGGGCGGCTGTCCGCGCATTCGCGCGATATATGGACTACCTGATCACCAGAGTAGTGAACGACCAGGCCGGCGCGGCGTATGTGCCGGACGCGAGGTTCGCTTCGTGGGACACGGGGTGCGTCGGTGATTCGGTGCCCTTGTCGCCGGCGTACGGGTCGGCTCCGGTGAGCACGTTCGCGACGGCCGTGGCGCGCGCGGATTCGCTTACGCCGAGTTCGTCGAGCACCTGCGTCAGGTCGACGTCGACCGGTTCGGCGAGCGCGTTGACGATGCGCACGTAGTCGACGCCGGCGGCCTCGTCGCGCGAGACGGACACGGTGCGGCGCGGCTCGTCCGCGACCTCGCGGCCTTCGGCCACGACCTCGCCGTTGATGGTGAGCTTCATGGTCTCGCCGCGGTCGGCGACGTCGACGCGCACGTCCCACACGGTGCCGGGGCGCACGGCGTCCATCGACACTTCGGTGCCGGCGATGTTGTAGCCGGCGCCGTCGCGGATGAGGCCGAGGCCGAAGCCGCGGCCGAGCGACGTGCGGTTGTGGTTCTTGCCGTTGATGTCGCCGGAGACGATGTTGACGCCCCACATGCCCTCGTGGTAGGTGACCTTGGCGCGGATCGTGTACGCGTCGGCGTTGAGGTTCACGCCGAGGTCGATCGGGCCGTTGCCGCGGTATTGCACGTCGGGCAGGTCGACGCGCGTGCCGTCGGCGGTTTCGATCGAGAAGTCGGCGAAGTCGGCGTGCGCGCCGCCGTCGAGTCGCAGGCCGATCGTGTTCGGCAGGTCGCGGCGGAACGTGGTCGGCCCGTCGAGCGCGACCGGCCACGCGGTGTCGGCGGTGGTGGTCGCGTACATCTGCTGCACCCAGTAGCTGTACGGATGGTAGACGTGCTCGTTGTCGAAGTAGATGAGGTTCGGGTTCCAGCTGTCGTGGCCGTTCTTGCAGAACAGCGGCGCGTACGACGCCATGTGCACGACGTCGCCGTTCAATTCCATGCGGCCCATGAACGCGGCTTCGGACAGGCCGTTGATCAGGCCGGTGCCCCACGAGCCGTATTCGCCGAGGTAGACCTTGGGGCCCTGACGATCGGCGTCGTCGTAGTGGTCGAGGTTGTGGAACCACCAGCTGGGCGCCTGGTAGGAGTGTTCGTCGACGATCGGGATGCCGGCTTCGCGCGCGTACGCCCAGCCCTGCTCGTAGTCCTGGCCGCTCGGCGCGGGGCCGACGGTGCCGACGACGGTGATTTCGGGGTGCGCGGCCTTGACGGCGTCGTAGATCTGCTGGAAGCGGTTCTTGAACACGTCGTCGATGAGATCCTCGTTGCCGATGCCGAGATACTCAAGCCCGAACGGCTCCGGATGTCCCATTTCGGCGCGCTTGGCGGCCCACGCGTTGGTGGCCGGGTCGGCGTTGCAGAAGTCGATGAGGCCGAGCACCTCGTCGATGTAGGCGGGCATGTCCTCCTGCGCGACCGGCACGGGGCCCTGGCTGGTGTTCTGGCAGCTCACGCCGGCCGGCAGCACGGGCAGCGGCTTGGCGCCGATGGTCTCGCACAGGCGGAAGTACTCGTAGAAGCCGATGCGGAACGACTGGTGGTAGCCCCACACGTTGAAGTTGTGCGGGCGGTGTTCGACGTCGCCGATGGTGCGATCCCAGTGGTACATGTTGCTCATGCCGAGGCCGTGCGTGATGCAGCCGCCGGGGAAGCGCATGAAGCGCGGATGAAGTTCGTCAAGCGCCTTGACGAGGTCCGGGCGGAAGTGTTCGAGGCCCTTGTACGTGGTGCGCGGCTCGCAGGAGACGAAGTCGACGTCGACGGTGCCGGGCTCGTCGAACGCGACGCGCAGCGTGCCTTGGGTGGCGACGATGGGGAGGGCGGAGTCGGGTGTGACGCTCCCCCAGTCAGCTTCGCTGACAGCCCCCTCAGCCGAGGGGGCCGAGGCTCCGCCGGCTTCCGAGGCGGACGCACCGCTTTGGGCCGGGATGGCGAGATCGGCTTCGAGCCACGACCAGTCGCCGCCCGCGTACGAGGCCGGCGCGATGAGCGCGGCCTCGGCGAGCGTCTCGCCGTGGTCGCCGCGCAGGGCGACGGTCAGCGGCAGTTCCTTGCCGTGGGCGCGCGTCCATACGGAGAAGTGGTAGGTTTCGCCGGCGCGGAACACCATGCCGTCGAAGCCGATGTTCTCGAGCGCGGCCGGGCCGCCGTCGACCGAGCCGACCTCGACGACCGCGTAATGCGGGTTCTCGACGGCGACCGGCGCGGCCTCGCGCACGCCGAACGCGGCGAACGAGCCGGCGGGCACGATCTTGCGCCACGCGGTGTAGTTGCTCCAGTCGTTCTTGTCGGCGCGGTTGTATTCGAACGCGCCGTTCTGCACGAGCTCGCTGTTGAGACCGCCGTCGCCCGAGTAGCTGATGTCCTCGAAGAAAATGCCCCACAGGTCGGTGCTGACCTTGCGCACGCCCGCCTTGTCGAGCGTCGCGATGAGTTTGTCCGTCATGAAAAGTCTCCTTTGATGATTGATGCAGGCTGCGTTACGCGGCGATCGGATCGAGGGCGATCCAAAGCGCGCCATGCGCCGGGATCGTGCCGGTGATCACGCGGTCCGCGCCCTCGCCTTCGATGCGCACGTCGGCGGGCTTGCCGGGCGCGCCGGCGAACAGGTCGGTGAGCGTCCAGTCCGCGTCGCGCGCGTCGAGGCCGACGATGGACTGCAGCTGGATGTTGCCGCCGATTTCGAAGTCGTCGGAGCCGGTCCAGAACAGGGCCGCGTAGTGGCCGCCAGCGTGCGCGGACGGCGTGCCGTCGGCCCAGTCGGCCGCGTCGGCCGCCCATACGATGAACTCACCGCGGTAGGAGTCGTCCTCCCACCAGTGCTTGAAGATGCGTTCGCGCACGGTCTCGCGGTTGTTGGTCGATCCGGCGAGCACCTCGCGCAACGCGGGATTGGCGAGCAATTCGATCGTTTCGGGCGTGCTGGTCGGCAGGTCGCCGCCGACCATGAGCGGCGAGCGGCCCATGCACCACAGCGCGAGCAGCGTCTTCTGCTCGTCCAAGGTCAGCCGCGACTGGCGGTCGTCGCCGCGCTCGGCGCGAAGCCCGATGTGCCCGAACGGCACCATGTCGGCGTCGGCCCAGTGGCCGGTCGTCTGGAACGGGGCCCAGCGGGCGAGACGCGCGAACTGCTGGTAGATGTCCTCCCAGCGGTCCCACAGGTCGTCGGAGATGCGCCACATCTGCGCGTTCTCACGCAGGAAGTCGACGTAGCTGGTCGCCACCCAGCCGCCGGGAGAGAGGGACAGGTCGATCGAACGGCCGTACTTGGCCTCGGCCTTGGCGATGGCGCGGTGGTACGCGGCGATCTCGTCGGAGTGGAACGGGGTCTGCATGTCGTCGACCTTGAGGAAGTCGAGCCCCCACGAGGCGAACAGGTCGAGCTGCGCGTCGTACCAGGCCTGGGCGCCCGGATGCGCCTGGTTGAGGCCGTAGTTGTCCGGGTTCCACTTGCACACGTGCTCGAGGTCGGCCACGTCCTTGGCGGTGTACTCGGTGCCGAGCACGGGCAGGTTGCGGTCGACGGCGAGGCGCGGGATGCCGCGCATCATATGCACGCCGAGTTTGAGGCCGAGCTCGTGCACGGCGGCGGCGAGCGGCGCGAAGCCCTTGCCGTCCGCGGCGGACGGGAAGCGCACCGGGTCGGGCAGCTGGCGGCCGTATTCGTCGAGGATGAGCGGCGCGTTGCTGTTGTATCCGTGGGCGCGGGCGGTCGGGTCGTACCAGTCGATGTCGATGACCAGCGTGTCCCAGCCGGCGCTCTTGAGGTGCTCGGCCATGAACCGCGCGTTGGCGAGCACCTCCTCCTCGTTGACGGTGGTGCCGTAGGAGTCCCAGCTATTCCAGCCCATCGGCGGGCGCCATGCCTGGGGAAGATTCGCCATTGTGACCTGCTTTCATTTGCGTTTGGCAATCATTCTGCAATATGTACCGATACATATTTTATCGGCAAATCTCAATACGACAACCAGCAGGCATTTCGGAGAGTCGCCCGATATTACAACGTTCTGCGACACGCAACCACGATTTTACAAGCAGCGACTTTCTGCATACCGTTACATACCAACAACAAGCAACCATGCCGGCCGCGGCCAGCATCAGACAGCATCGGCCGGTCACGACGACCGGACGGCCGACCATGCACGGTCGCGCACGATCACGAAGGAGACCATCATGGCAAACGGCAAACCGACCCTGCGCGACGTGGCGGCCGCGGCCGGCGTCTCCCCCATGACCGCGTCGAACGCGCTGCACGGCAAGGCCGGCGTCAAGGAATCGACCCGGGCCAAGGTGCTCGCGGCCGCCGAACGGCTCGACTACCGCATCAACCTGACGGCCAGCATGCTCAAGTCAGGCCGCAGCAACATCATCCACATCATCGTCAACGAATTCGACTCGCCATTCTACTCCAAGCTCGTGCAGGCGCTCGCCACGGCCACCACCGAACGTGGGCTCACGCCGTTCGTCGAACAGACCCGGTACTCGCCCACCGCAGCCGAACGGGCGCTCACCAGCAACCCGTTCTCCGACCAGCTGTTCGACGGCGAGATCATCCACGCCTCCGGACTCGGCACCAACCTGCCGCTCGCCCGCATGAACTCGGGCCGCCCGCTCGTGCTCATCGACGGGTGCGAGGAGACGCCCAGCGTCGACACCGTGAACTTCCCCAACGAGGAGGGCGCACGGGCCGCCGTGCAGCATCTCATCGAACGCGGATGCCGGCATATCGCGATCGTCGGAGGCGAATTCGTGCCGCGCGCGACGCTCGCCCACGTCGAGCACTCGTACGGGCTGCGTCTGCGCGGTGCGAGCGGCGCGCTGCTGGACTCCGGACTCGCCTACGACGAATCGATCATGTTCTACGGATACAACAGCGATGACGGCATCAAGGCGGGCCATGCGATCGGCGACGCGATTCTCGCCGCGCGCGCCGCGAATGGCGTGGACCATGCCGACGAACCGGTCGACGGACCGGCATCCCATCACGATTCTGCATCGGCGTCCGAGGAATTCCCCGTCCACGCCGAGACCGCGTTCGACGGGGTGTTCTGTGCGAACGACTATGCGGCGTTCGGCGTGATCCGCGGGCTGAAGGACCGCGGGCTGCGCGTGCCGGACGACGTGAAGGTGATCGGCATCGACGGCACGAGCTTCGGCGCATACTCGACACCGACGCTGAGCACCATCCAAGTCGATCTCGACCAACTCGCCCAATTCGCGCTCGACATGATCACCCGCCGCATCGAACGGCGCAACGCCGCCGGCACCGGCGAATCCGCGGACGTCTCGGCCGCAGCACCGGATCAGCCGGTGCGGGCCACCATCGGCTACCGCCTGATGGCCCGCGAATCCACCGCGGCATAGACCCCCTGCCGGTTTTGGCCTGTTTCAAAGGATATCTTGCAGTTCTAGGTCATCAGCGCAGGTATCCAGGCGCCATCCGGCAGACCGATCATTGGAATTCCGCCATTCCGGTCGAAGCGCAGGAGCGTTCTACCGACCGGAATGACCTAGAACTGCAAGATACCCTCGCAAACAGGCCAAATCGGCAGAGCACAGTGCCGCGGCGCCCGCCAGCACTTCGTCAGATCGCACCCGACCTTTCCTCGGCGCCCCTTGTCAGGGATCCGTCGCGAAGCGACTCAGGGACTCACACCCGTCACAGCAAGACCGGCGGAGCACTACAGCAGATGGAAGCGGTACGTGCCTGCGGCCAGCGATGTGCCAACGGGAACCGCGGTTCCAGATGCGTCAACAACGCCGGACACCGCAAGCACCGCCTTCACGCCATCGGGCACCGTGACGTCGATCGTGCAACCGGCGGAGTTCACGCCTTCGCCAGCAGCTGCACCGGACCCCGCCTTCCACAACACCTCGACCCGGCCGAACGGCGTCTCATGCGCCGCCGAACCGGAGGTCAGGCCGTGCGCGAGCGCGGCCTTGATCTGCGGCGCGACCGTCACCTCGCGCCAACCGGCACCGGAGACCCGCAGACCGCCGATCGCGTCGTGCATCCACGAGGCCACCGAGCCAAGCGCGTAATGGTTGAACGAGGTCATGTCGCCCGGGTTCACGTTGCCGTCGGGCAGCATCGAATCCCAGCGCTCCCATGTGGTCGTGGCCCCCATGCGCACCTGGTACAGCCACGAGGGACACTTGTCGGACAGGAACAGCGAGAACGCCTCGTCCGCGTGACCGGTCGCACACAACGCGTCCATCACGTACGGCGTGCCGGCGAAGCCCGTGCCGACCACGAAGCCGCGCTCGCGCACAAGTTCGGCCAGCCGCTCGCCGGCGATCGCGCGCAGCCGCGCGCCTTCGGCGGTGCATGCATCCGAGGTCCGTCCGATGCCGGTTTCGCCGGCTTCGGCATCATTCGCCGCATCATCCAGCAGATTCAAAGCGATCGCGAGCGCATACGCGCATTGCGTGTCGGAGGTCATGCGGCCGTCGGCGCGGACGAACCGTGCGCGGAATCCGGCGCGAATGTGTGCGGCCAGCCGTCCATAGTATGCGGCGTCATGTGCGGCCGGCATGCCCGCAATCGACCCATTCGGAAGGGACACGCCCGCGTCGTCCCCGGCAGCAACCCCGGCGGTCCCATCGACCACCCGCAGCATGCGCGCCACGAGATCGGCGGAATGCGCGGCGAACGCGGTGGCGACCAGCGGCTTCTCGGTCATCGCGCGGGCGGCGTCGTCGGGCGGGGCGGTCGGGTCGAGCCAGTCGCCGAGCTGGCCGCACCACACGTCCGGTTCGCGATCCCACACGCCGTCGTCGGCAAGCAGTCCCGCGACCTGGTCCATCCATCGCGTCGCCAGCGGCAGGTGGCGGCGCAGCAGGCCCGAGTCGCCGGTGGCCATGTACAGCGCCCACGGCACCATCGTCGCCGCGTCGCCCCACAGCGCCACCGCGTCGGGCTTGCCCCAGCCGGGATACGGATACGGCACGTAGTACGGCACGGTGCCCCATTGGTCGGTTTCGATGGCCACGTCGTCGAGCCAGCTGTCGAGGAACCCGGTCACGTCATACAGGTAGGCGGCGGTGGGCGCGAATACGGCGATGTCGCCGGTCCAGCCGAAGCGTTCGTCACGCTGGGGGCAGTCGGTGGGGATCGACACGAAGTTGGACAGCATCGACCAGCGCACGTTCTCGTGCAGCCGGTTGACGCGGTCGGACGAGCAGGAGAACCAGCCGAGGCGTGTGCGCGCGGAGCTGTATACGCGCGTATGCAGGTCGGCGGCGGTCAGGTCGAGGCCTTCCGGCCAGCCGCCGATCACCGCGTAGCGGAAGCCGTGCATCGTGAAGCTCGGCTCCCACCGTGTCGCCTTGCCGCCGTCGCATTCGTGCCCGGAGGCGATGTACCGGTCGTGTTGGACGGCGCGGCGCAGCGGGCGTGTGGCGGGCGTGCCGTCGGGGTTGAGCACTTCGACGTGCTGGATGTCGATTTCGTGCCCGGCCGGAACGTCCGGAATGCGCAGCACGACGCGCTGCGTGCAGTTCTGGCCGAAGTCGACGAGCCAGCGGCCGTCGGCGAGCCGGCTGATCGCAACGGGCTCACGTTCGCCGACGCAGCGGACGGCGGTGCTCTCGTCGGCCGGATACAGTGTCGATCGGTCGAAGTCGAGCCGTTCGACGGGCTGCCAACGATTCACGGCTTGGTCCGTCGCCGGATCGACAGTTGCACTTCCGACACCGATTCCGTCGGCACCTGTCGCATCGGCGTCCGCGCCGCTACCGGCCACACCGTCGGGCGTGCCGCTGGAGCCGACCGCACCGGCGACCGCCGCTTCCGCATCATCCCACGCCGGCAGCGCGACGCGCGCGTCGACCGTTTCGCCCTCGTACAGTCCGCTGGACACGATCGGCCCGTATGCGGCACGCCACAGTCCGTCGTCGGCGTTGCTGGCGACGACGGTCGTAGTGCCGCGCGCGTCGGTGATCTCGAGCTGCGCGATGAGGCCGAGCCGGCTGCCGTAGCAGTCCTCCTGTCCGTCGCCGAAGCCGATGCGGCCGCGGTACCAGCCGTCGGCGAGTCGGAAGAGCAGCATGTTGCGGCCGGCGTGCAGCAGACCGGTCACGTCGTAGGTCCAGACGGGCAGTCGCGTGCCGTAGACGGTCCAGCCGGGCGTGAGCACGTCGTCGCCGGCTTTGCGTCCGTTGACGTCGGCTTCGACGAGTCCGTGCGCGCTGACGTGCAGCAATGCGCGGGCGGGGGCCGCGTCCAGTTCGAGCGATCGGGCGATGACCGGCGGCCGGCGCATGCCGGTGTCGTTGACGATCTCGTCGTCCGGTCCGGCGATCATGTCGGCGACGATGCCCGTGCGACTGCCGGCGATGCGACCACCGTTCGTCCCCAGCCCCGGGACCACTCCGACCTCTCCGGAATCCCCGGAACGGCCGGAAGTCGCCGCGCTTGTTCCGACAACCACCTCAATGCTCGACGTTTTCGTTGCCATCATTGAACTCCATCGTTGAAGTAACAAAACGGAATATGCCCGCTTCGTATATCGACAAGCACCATATCGTAGCATCATATCGATACATACAGCAGGCCGGCGATCGCCGGCCGAGTCACGCGCGGAGCAACCCCAGCAACCCAGCAAAAACGCGCCGACTCGCGTTCCCGCGTGTCGTACATATAATTATGTACCGTTACATATTTGATCGACGCGAGCCGCGATTCCCGCCCGCGCGATCCGCACCGACCGCATCCCGAAGACAAGGAAGCACGAGACATGAGCGAGACGAACACCCCGAAGACCGAAGCGTACCTTTTCGTGCACTTCATCGGCGACGAGAAGACGCCGATGGACGAGCAGCTGTACTTCGCCCTCAGCCGCGACGGCGTCAAGTGGCACGACCTGCGCCCGGCCGGCAAGCCGGCGCTGACCTGGCTCGGCGGCGAAAAGGGCACCCGCGACCCGCACATCGTGCGCGATCCGAAGGGCGGCTTCCACATCGTGGCCACCGACCTGTCCATCCACTACCGCGGCGGCTGGGGTCCGCATGACGGCGCCACCACGAACGGCTCCACCGACCTGGTGATCTGGGACTCCCCCGACCTCGTGCACTGGAGCGAGCCGCGCCTCGTGGACGTCGCCTCGAAGATCCCGGGCGCGGGCATGGCGTGGGCGCCGGAGGCCAGCTGGGATCCGGACAAGGAGCAGTGGATCGTGTTCTGGGCCACCAAGACCAACGAGGACGAGCCCGGCAGCCCGCTCGACAACGAGCTCGGCGACCGCACGAACATGTACTACGCGACCAGCAAGGACCTCGTCACGTTCTCCGATCCGGTCAAGTGGATCGACCGCAAGAACGTGGTGATCGACTCGACCATGCTGCGCGACGACGACGGCTGGTGGTACCGCGCGTCCAAGGATTCCGAGATCACGATCGAGCGCACGCGCAACCCGTACGCCCCGACCTACGAGGTGCTGCGCACGGACGACGACCAGCAGTGGTCGTACGTCGGCTCGCTCACCGACATCCTCGGCAACGGTCGCTACTCGTGGCACTATCTCGAGGGCCCGGAGCTGTTCCGCTACAACGATGCGGACGTCAAGACGATCAACGGCCGCGAGATGCGCTACGGCCTGATGTGCGACCAGTACGCCGAGGCGAAGGGCTACCTGCCGTTCCGCTCGGCCGACCTGTCCAGCCGCGACCCGCAGGACTGGGCCGTCGCCGACGACATCGACTTCGGCGGGCTCAAGAAGCGCCACGGCGCGATCCTGCCGATCACGGCCGCCGAGTACGACGCCGTGGAGGCCGCGTTCGCGCTGTGATGCCGCGACGCTGTGACGACCGCCGGATTGGCACGATTCACAGACAGTTCCCAGCCAACCCGCATGATTCGCCATGAATCGTGCGGTTATATGGGAACCACGGCCGAACAGACCGCACCACATAACTGAAAATCCTTCTTCTTTCTCTCTTCTCCTTTCTTCGCCCGGCGGCTTCTCCCCGCCGGGTTTTCTTTTGTCGGCCGTCAACGCTCCAGCTCGCCCAGCTCGCGGAACCGGTCGTTGATCGAGGCGATGCGTTCGGCGCCGGCGGCCCCGACCAGATCGGACACGGCGTCCACCAGCAGCGACACCACGGCGAACACCGCCGTGTAGCTCGAGAGCACGCGCGTGCTCAGATCGGCCTCGAACACCGTCGCGTCCGCGCATTCCGGCAGCGTGCGCACCGTGGCGTCGCCGATGACGATCGTCGGCACATGCGCGGCCGCGAGCGACGCGGCGACGCGGGCGAACAATTCGGGCCGGCGGCGCACGCCGATCAGCACCACCGCATCGTCGGGACCGTAGTCGACGAGTTCCTCGGCGACGCTCTGTCCCGGCTCGGGCAGCACGTGCACGTCGCCGCGCAGCTGGACCAGCTGTTCGCGCAGGTGCAGTGCCGCCGGGTAGCCGTTGCGGAATCCGACCACGCCGACCCGTCGCGCGTCGCGCAGGCTTGCCGCGGCATGCAGGACGTCGCTTTCGCCCAGACGGGAGAAGGTGCGCGTGAGACTGTCGAGATCGCGTCGCAGATGCTCGCCGACCATGTCGCCGTCGTGTTCGTCCATGTTGCCGATCTCGGGAGCGCCGGGTTGATGGACGCGGCGGATGTCCCTGCGGAACTCCCCGGCGTTCGCGTAGCCGAGCTTGCGGTACAGGCGGCTCATGGTGGGCTGGGATACGCCGGACAGTTCGGCGAGCTCCGCCGACGTGCAGATCATCACGTCGGTCAGATGCCCGAGGATGAAGCGCGCCGCCTCCTGCTCGGTGGCGGTCAGCGACGGGAAGGACCGGCGGATGCGGTCCAGCGCGCCGGAGGGGTCGTCCCGATGGCCGACTGCGGCGTCGGCGGCATCGGAGGCGTCGGCAGCATCGCGGGCAGTGCTTTCGGGGCCGTGATCGACCAGGTCTGAATAATTTCTTTCAGCTTCCATAACTGCACTTTTGCGGACCCATATTTCCCGCGCGTAAACGAATTTGCCCCCTTTCCGCCGGTTTGCGGGGCGAATCCGGGGAAATGTGTCGAACATGTTCCCCGAACGGACGCAAGGAAATGAAATTGAAATTTACGAATCGCGCCGATTGAAATATTCATTTCGGTTAATGGAGTCATCGTTTTTCAAGACGTCCGCCGGGGCGGAATCCACGGTTCCGCAACCCACCGGACCGACCGGGCAGCACAACACAGCAGCACGACACAGCAGCATCCGCATCGTCTAAGGAGCGCACGATGACCTCCATCACCATCGGACCGAAGGGCCTCGCCAAGCCCGCACCGACACCGACCGAACCCGTCGAGCCCGCCGACGTCACCGTCATCAAGGACGGCTACGATCCCCGGCTCGCCAACGCCGACCTGGCCCCGCTCAAGCACCAGACCTGGTCCTGGTACAACATCTTCGCGTTCTGGATGTCCGACGTGCACTCCGTGGGCGGCTACGTGACCGCCGGCAGCCTGTTCGCGCTCGGCATCGCCAGCTGGCAGGTGTTCATCGCCCTCATCGTGGGCATCGTGATCGTCCAGATGCTCGTCAACCTCATCGCCAAGCCGTCCCAGCGCGCCGGCGTGCCGTTCCCGGTGACCATGCGCTTCGTGTTCGGCGTCAAGGGCGCCAACATCCCGGCCGTCATCCGAGGCGTCATCGCCGTGGCCTGGTACGGCGTGCAGACCTATCTGGCCAGCGAGTCGCTCAACATCATCTTCCTCAAGTTCATCCCCGCCTCCCAGACGCTGGCCACCGACTACTCGTTCCTCGGCCTGTCCGCGCTGGGCTGGATCTCCTACGGCATCCTGTGGGTCGCGCAGGCATGCGTGTTCTGGACCGGCATGGACACGATCCGCAAGTTCATCGACTGGGCCGGCCCGCTGGTCTACGCGGTCATGTTCATCCTCGCCATCTACCTGGTCGCCCGCGCCGGCGGTCTGGGCGCGATCGACCTCAACCTCTCCAGCGGCGCGCCGATGGGCTTCGTCGAGTCGATCCCGGTGATGATCACCGCCATCGCGCTGGTCGTCTCCTACTTCTCCGGCCCGATGCTCAACTTCGGCGACTTCTCCCGCTACGGCAAGACCTACGGCGAGGTCAAGCGCGGCAACTTCTGGGGTCTGCCGGTCAACTTCCTCGTCTTCTCCCTGCTGACCGTGGTGTGCGCGTCCGCGACCGTCCCGGTGTTCGGCGAGCTGATCACCGACCCGATCAAGACGGTCGAGCGCATCGACACGTCCGTCGCCATCCTGCTCGGCGGCATGACCTTCGTCGTGGCGACCGTCGGCATCAACATCGTCGCCAACTTCGTCTCCCCGGCCTTCGACTTCTCCCACGTCAACCCGCAGAAGATCAGCTGGCGCACCGGCGGCATGATCGCCGCGGTCGGCTCCGTGATCATCACCCCGTGGAACTGGTATTCGAACGACCAGGCCATCCACTACACGCTGGACCTGCTCGGCTCGCTCATCGGACCGCTGTTCGGCATCCTCGTGGCCGGCTACTTCGTGGTCTCCCGCCAGCGCATCGCCGTGGACGACATGTTCACCATGGACCCGAAGGGCCGCTACTGGTACCGCAACGGCTTCAACCCGAACGCCGTGGCCGCGATCGTTCTGGCCGGCATCCCGTCCATCATGTGCGCCGTGCTGCCCTCGCCGCTCAAGCAGATGGGCGTCGTCGACGTGACCTGGCTGTCCAACTTCAGCTGGTTCATCGGCGCCGGCCTCGGCCTCGTGATCTTCAGCCTGCTTGAGGCCAAGCGCCCGCAGATGATGGCGCTGTCCGCCGACGACCCGACCGTCAACGACGGCGCGGCGGCCAGGGACTGAGCGCCGACCACCCGCAGCCCGACCGACGAAGGCTCCCGGCAGGGGGCCTTCTCCATACCTACCCCCATACCCGTCCATGCCACACCCCTCCGGAGGCAATCCTTCATGAAGATCAAGGTCATCAACCCGAACACCACATGGTCCATGACGCGCACCATCGAGGCCGCCGCCCGTGCCAGCGTCTCCCCTGACGTCGAGATCGAGGCGGTCAGCCCCGAGATGGGCCCGGTGTCGATCGAATCGCACAGCGACGAGGCGTTGGCCGCGGTGGGCGTGATGGACGAGATCCGCAAGGGCGAGGCGGACGGCTGCGACGGATACGTGCTCGCCTGCTTCGGAGACCCCGGCCTGCACGCGGCGCGCGAGCTCGCCTCGGGACCGGTGATCGGCATCGCCGAGGGCGCGTTCCATGCTGCGAGCTTCCTCGGCCGTTCGTTCGCGATCGTCACGACGCTCGGGCGCACGCTGGGACGGGCGCGTGATCTGGTGGACGAGTACGGCTTCTCGCGCGCCTGCGTCGCCTACCGGGCCTGCGAGGTGCCGGTGCTCGGCCTCGACGAGGATCCGGAGGGCTCGTACGCCGCGCTGAAGGCCGAATGCGAGCGCACGATCGCCGAGACCTCGCCCGATTCGATCGTGCTGGGCTGCGCCGGCATGGCCGCCATGTGCGAGCGGCTGGAACGGGAGCTGGGACTGCCCGTGATCGACGGCGTGGCGGCGGCCACCTCACTGGTCGAGGCCATGGTCCGCATCGGCGCGCATACCTCCAAGCGCGACGAGTTCGCGCAGCCTCCGGCGAAGCGGGTCGTGGGCCTGCTCGAGCCGTTCAGCCGCTGAGCCGTCCCGCCGTCTCCCGGTCTTCTCGTTTTGCCCGAAGCCGTTCCGGAACACCTTTCCGGAACGGCTTTTTGCATGGCTTGTTCCGTGGCATATCGGCCGGCGTGAAAACTGACGTTAACATGAATGAAAAATTTCAGACTTGGAGCAGTGCTGAAATAATTTTCATCACAACGGAAGTCCGAACGGCAAGGAGCACATCATGGCAACCGAAGCAACCGCAACAACCGAAGCGATCGACACCTCGAAGATCAAGCCCGTCAACCCGCCGCACCGCCTGCTCATGGCGCCCGGACCGGTGAACGTGGACCCGCGCGTGCTCACCGCCATGAGCAAGCCGACCGTCGGCCAGTTCGACCCCTACATGTTCAAGGTGATGGGCGAGGTGCAGGCCATGTTCCGCACCATCTTCAAGACCTCGAACCGGCAGACGATGGTCGTGGACGGCACCTCCCGCTCCGCCATCGAGGCGGCGCTCGTCTCCGTGCTCGCCCCCGGCGACCCGGTGCTCGTGTGCTGCGCGGGCCGTTTCGGCATGCTGCTCAAGGAGATCGCCGAACGCTGCGGCGCCGACGTGCACGTCATCGAACGGCCGTGGGGCGAGGTCTTCACGCTGTCCGAGATCGAGGCCGCCATCAAGGAGGTCAGACCGAAGCTCGTCGCCACCGTGCAGGGCGACACCTCCACCACCATGTGCCAGCCGCTCGAAGGCCTCGGCGACATCTGTCACCGGTACGGCGCACTGCTGTACACCGATGCCACGGCCTCCCTGGTCGGCAACGACATGCAGGCCGACGCCTGGGGCCTCGACATCGTCACCACCGGCATGCAGAAGTGCCTGGGCGGCCCGTCCGGCTCGGCCCCGATCACCGTGTCCGACCGCGCGGTCGAGGTCATCAACGAGCGCCGCAGCATCGAGGCCGGCGTAGCCAACGCCGGCGAGATCGCCCCCGACGCCGACCGCATCCACAGCAACTACTTCGACATGGCCCAGATCTTCGACTACTGGGGCCCGCGCCACCTCAACCACCACACCGAGGCCACGCACGCCCTGTACGCGGTGCACGAGGCCGCCCGCATCATCTGCGAGGAGGGCATCGACAACGCCATCAAGCGCCACGAGCTCAACGGCCGGGCGATGGGCGCGGCCATCGAGGGCATGGGCCTGAAGCTGTACGGCGACCAGTCGCACCGCATGAACGACGTGGTCGGCGTGGTCATCCCCGACGGCGTGGACGACGCCGCCATCCGCGCGCAGCTGCTCAACGACTTCTCCGTCGAGATCGCCTCCTCGTTCGGCCCGCTCAAGGGCACGATCTGGCGCATCGGCGTGATGGGCGTCAACGCGCGCAAGGACGCGGTGCTCACCTGCGCGGCGGCGCTGGGCAACGTGCTCGAACGCAACGGCGTCAAGGTCAGCACCGACAAGGGCATCGAAGCGGCCCTCGAGGTCTACGGCGAGTAGCCGCCGGCCGGAAGACGCCGCAGGACGGCGACATCGACGAACAATCAGGAACATCACCGAACGCAACCGGAATCGAGGCAAGGGACAATGAGTGCAACGCAATGGGCCGAGGACGCGGCCGCGACGATCATGGAACGATGCGACCGGCTGGCCGAACTGACCAGCATGGACGGCGGCATCGAACGCGTGTACCTGTCGCCTGAAATGGCGCGGGCGTACGAGCTGGTGGGCGGCTGGATGAAGGACGCCGGCCTCGCCGTGAGCATCGACCCGGCCGGCAACCTGCGCGGCCGCGCCGAGGGCAACCAGCCCAGCCTGCCCGCGCTGGTGCTCGGCTCCCACCTGGATTCCGTGCCGGACGCCGGCAAGTACGACGGCATCCTCGGCGTGATCACCGCGCTGTCCGTCGCCGAGCATCTGGTGAAATCCGGCGCGACCGCGTCGCTGCCGTTCGCGATCGAGGTCGTCGGCTTCGGCGACGAGGAGGGCGCACGCTTCGGCGCCACGCTGCTCGGATCCTACGCGCTGGGCGGAGGCTGGAACGACGAATGGCTCGATCTGACGGACGCGAACGGCGTGACCATGCGCCAGGCGTTCACCGACTTCGGCCTCGATCCCGACCGCGTGGCCGAGGCCGCGCACAGCGTCGAGGACGCGATCGGCTACCTCGAGTTCCATATCGAGCAGGGCCCGATCCTCGAACAGAAGGACCGCGCGCTCTCCTCCGTCAGCTCGATCGCCGCCGCCAGCCGCTACATGGTCACGATCCACGGGCTGAGCAGCCATATCGCCACGCCGTACGACCTGCGCCACGACGCGCTCACCGCGGCGGCCAACATCATCGCCGGCGTGGACGAGATCAGCCGCAGCGCCGGCACCCGCGCAAACGTGGGCGAGATCTCGGCCGAACCGGGCGGCGTGAACGTGATCGCCGGCAAGGCCACGTTCAGCCTCGACCTGCGCGCCGGCACCGACGAGCTGCGCGACGAGACCTTCGCGCGGATCTGGGCCATGGCCGACCGCGTGTGCGCCGAATACGGCGTGACGATGGAACGCACCTGCATCCACACGGCCGACAGCGCGCAATGCGACCCGTTCCTGCGATCCTGCATCGAGCAGGGCATCGAGCAGGCCGAAGGCAAGGAGGCGTTCGGACTGATCAGCTATCCGGGCCACGACGGCATGGCCGTGGCGGGGCTCCTACCGATCGCGATGCTGTACGTGCGCTGCAAGGGCGGCATCAGCCACAGCCCGCTCGAATCCGTGCGCGAGGACGACGTGGCCTACGGCGCCGAGGCGTTCGAACGCGCGATCCTCAACGTGGCCGACCGGCTGCACGAACGTGCGGAACGGCAGCCGCTGACCGCGGACATCGTACTGGGAATGGGGGCGTGAGATGAGCGACATGCATGACCTGAGGATCGTCGGCCGCATGCTGGCGGGCGGCGTCGAGATCAACGGCGCCGTGACGATCGACGACGGCCGGATCACCGACGTCACGAAGGGCGTCGCCGACGACGCGCCGGCCGCGGCGCGCGAGACGGTCCGCCTGGCCAACGGCGAGGTGCTCATCCCCGGCATCGTGGACACGCACGTGCACATCAACGAGCCGGGCCGCACCGAATGGGAGGGCTTCGACTGCGCCACCAAGGCCGCCGCGGCCGGCGGCGTCACCACCGTGCTGGACATGCCGCTCAATTCCAACCCCCCGACGCTCACCGTGGACGCGCTGAACATGAAACGGGCCTGCGCCGAGCACAAGGCGCACACGCAGCTCGGCTTCTGGGGCGGCGTGGACGAGACGAACCTCGGCACGGGCATGCTCCGCCGCCTGTGGGACGAGGGCGTGTTCGGCTTCAAATGCTTCCTGTCGCCCAGCGGCGTGGACGAATACGGTTCGCTCGCCTATCCGAAGCTGGAGGCGGCCATGCGCGAGATCGCCTCGTTCGGCGGACAGCTCATCATCCACGCCGAGGATCCGCACGAGCTCGCCGCGCACGGCGGGCATATCACCGACTCCTACCGCAGCTTCGTCGAATCGCGTCCGGCCGCATGCGAGGCCGCCGCAGTGGCGCAGGTGGCCCGGCTCGTCGAACGGACCGGCTGCCGCACGCATCTGCTGCATATCTCCTGCGGCGCCTCGGTGGACGAGATCCGCACGGCCAAGGCCAAGGGCCTGCCGCTGACCGCCGAGACGTGCCCGCACTATCTGACGCTCGACTGCGACCATATCCCCGACGGGAACACGGCGTTCAAATGCTGCCCGCCGATCCGCAGCCTCGACGAGCAGGACCGTCTGTGGCAGGGGCTTGTCGACGGCACGCTCGACTTCGTCGCCACGGACCATTCGCCGGCCGACGCGAAGATGAAGGCCGGAACGCTGGCCACCGCATGGGGCGGGGTCTCCAGCCTGCAGGTCGGATTCCGCGCGGTGCTCACCGGCGCGCGCCGACGCGGGCTCGGGCTCGCGGACGCGGTGCGTTGGATGAGCGCGAACACGGCCGCATTCGCCGGCTTCCACGACCGCGGCGCGATCGCCCCCGGCAAGCGCGCGGACCTGGCGATCATCCGCCCCGACGACACGTTCACGGTCCACGCCGACGAACTGCTCAGCCGCAATCCGATCAGCGCGTTCGACGGCGCCGTGCTCAACGGCCCCATCTCGCGCACCATCATCGGCGGGCGCACGGTGGACGTGAACGCCGCGGGCGACCCGTCCAATCTGATCCGTCGACCGTAGCCGGACGCGGGCAGACACAGGCGAACAGCGAGCGAACAGCGAGCAGGAAGCAGACAGGAACGCGATGAGCCAAGAACACGAATCCGCAGGGTGCGCCGCCAAGCCGCGGCCCGTCATCCTGCAGTCCGGCGAGCAGGTGCCGGCCGGAGCCAACTATATTCCATCCGATCCGGGCAACGTGCTGTGGGGGCGGCTGCCCAGCCGCGACGATCTGGAACGTCATGCGGTCGGCGAGGTCGCCCCCGGTGGCGACGTCGTGATCGACACGGTCAGCCACGAGGGGCTGCTGCCCGATCAGGGATCCGATCCGGTCGCCTATTTCGGCGGCCACGGCGTGCCCGAGGACCAGGTGCTCTCCGACGCCGTCCGGATCGCCGCGTCGGTGCCGCGCGATCCCGCGGCCGACGGCCCGCATGTGGTCGTCGGACCGATCCGCGTGCCCGGCGCGCACCCCGGCGACCTGCTGGCCGTCACGCCGACCGCGTTGACGTGCCGCGTGCCGTACGGCGTGATCTCGACTCGCCACGCGCGCGGCGTGCTGGCGGGATCGGACGACTTCGACGGCAATTACGGACAGTTCTGCCACGCCGACGAGGCCGCCGGGACCGCCTGGTTCCACGCGCGCCTGGCGAGCGGCGAGCCGGCGAACGGCAACGACCCCAACGGCCCCGACCCCGTCATCCGGTTCGACATGCACCCGTTCCTGGGCATCACCGGCGTGACGCCCGACTCGGGCGAGCGGCCCAGTTCGATCCCGCCGGCGGCGTACGGCGGCAACGTCGACCTGCGTAATCTGACCGTGGGCTCCACGCTGCTGCTGCCGGTCCAGGTCGAAGGGGCCGGCCTGTACATCGGCGACCCGCATTTCGCGCAGGGCAACGGCGAGGTGTCGCTGACCGCGCTCGAGGCGTCGCTGCGCGCCACATTGCATGTCGAGGTCGTGCCCGCGCAGCGTGCCAAATCGCTGTTCGGCCGCACGGATCTGCCGTTCGCGTTCGCCGACGGCCGTCTGATTCCGCTCGGGTTCGGCGACACGCTCGACGACGCGCTGTCGCAGAGCGTCGAGCACGCGATCGACATGGTGTCGACCATGTTCTCCATCGACCGCAAACAGACGTATCTGCTGCTATCGGCCGCGGTCGACTTCGACGTGACCCAGGCGGTGGACATCGTCAAGGGCGCGCATGGCCTGATCGACCTGTCCATGTTCCGCGACTGCCCGGCCTATGATGACGTGGTTCGCGCCATCGAGGCGCTCAAGGGTCCTGCGGGACGGGAAGGGGACGCACGATGAGCAACGGCAGGATTTCGGCGACGCACGGGCAGCGTCCCGTCTTCGACAACGCGGACGCGCTCGACCCGGCACTGCGCCGGGCGATGGACCGTTACGAGCGCGCGTTGATGGCGGACGACAAGGCCGCGATGTCCGCCCTGTTCGCGGACGATCCCGAGGACGTTCCGGTGGTGCGTTCGGACGGTTCCGGCATGCTGGTCAGCCATAACGCGATCACCGTGTTCCGCGCGCGCCGCGGCGGGGCCCCGTCGCGTACGCTGCGTCGCCGTGTGACCCGGCAATTGGACGAGAACAACGCGGTCACCGTCTCCGAATTCGACAAGACCGCCGGCGGACAGGTGATCCAGACTCAGGTGTGGACCAGGCTGCGCGAGGCCGGCGATACCGAACCGTGCTGGAAGATCGTCGCCGCCCATCTGACCTATCCGTCGCCGGCGATCGACCGTCGCATCTGGCGCGTGGTCGGCGCCCCGCTGGTCTCGGCCAGCAAACCGGGACCGCTGTCCGGCATGACCGTCGCGATCAAGGATCTGTACGCGGTGGCCGGGCAACGCATCGGCGCCGGCAATCCGGACTTTCTGGCCGGCGCTCCGGTGTGCGAGCGCAACGCGGACGCCGTCGAACTGCTGCTCGACGCGGGCGCGGACCTGCTGGGCATCGCGCAGACCGACGAGTTCGCCTATTCGCTGGCCGGCGCGAACGTCCATTACGGCACGCCGCCGAATCCCAAGGCCCCCGCGCATGTCTCCGGCGGATCGTCCTCCGGACCGGCGTCCGCGGTGGCGTTGGGCCAGGCGACGATCGGCCTGGGCACCGACACGGCCGGTTCCATCCGCATCCCGTCCTCCTATCAGGGGCTGTGGGGCATCCGCACCACGCACGGCCGCATCAGCAGGAACGGCATCCATCCGCTGTCCGATTCGTTCGACACGGTCGGCTGGATGACGCGCGACGCGCAGACGCTGGGATTCGTCGCCAAGGCGCTCATGCCCGAACGGGAGCCCGTGGACGCGATCAAAGAGCTCGCCGTCTGCCCGGCATTGGACGAGGCGGCCGAGCCGGACGTGCGCGCGGCGTTCGCCGCATTCCGCGACGCGGTGGCGCAGGACGGGACCGGGGCCGCCGAGTTCACCATGGCGATGCTCGACGAGATGCTGTCGATCTTCCAGACGGTGCGCGGCTTCGAGGCATGGCGGGCCGACGGCGCATGGGTGCAGGACCATTGGGATTCCCTCGCCCCGGAGATCGCCGGACGCTTCCGTCACGACCGGACGATCTCCGAGGAGGCCTATCGGCGCGGACTCGAACGTCTCGCCTCGGCGCGCACGTTGGTGCGCGGGCTGATCGGCGAGCGCGCGCTGCTGATCCCCTCCGCATCGTCCGTGGCGCCGCTGCTGGTCAACGACGGCGACGTGGAGCAGGTGGAGCGTGCGCGCGCGCAGACGCTGCGGCTCACGGGCATCGCCGGCATCGGCGGACTGCCCGCGGTGAACATCCCGCTGCAGACCGCGGACGGACTGCCGTGCGGCGCATGCCTGATCGGCCCGGCCGGCTCGGACCGCGCGCTGATCGAACTCGCCAAAGACCTCTACCGTCGCTCGACGAGGTAGCCGGCGGAATCGCCAGAACCCCTACCAAGCACGAAGGCCCCGTATCCAACCGCATGACAATGCCCCGGCACGTGACGTTCGCCGTCGCGTACCGGGGCATCCTCACATCGACTTGACTTATATCGACATCACTTGGCGCTGTCGTACAGCTTCTGGTAGATCTCGACGTTCTGTTCGATGTTCAGGGACTTGAGCTCCTTCTGGAAGTTGTTCCAGGAGTCGTCCGTGAGGCCGCCGTCCTTGATCCACTTGGCGATGATCGGCATCGCGTAGGTGAAGATCGAAGTGTTGTTGTTGGCCACGGTGTTGGAGTCGTCGTCGCCCAGCGTCAGGTATTGCGGCATGTAGTCCTTGACGGAGGTCGGCTGGTAGTCCTTGTAGATCGGCCAGTCCTTGTTGGAGGCGTCGATGTCCGGCACGCCGGAGATCTTCAGGCCCGGACGCAGCCAGGCGAGGCCGCGGTCGGCGAGCGCGACCTGCACGGACGAGTCGGCGGAGGCCTCGGGCTTGACGGTGTAGTCGTTGTCGCCGTTCTTGGTGACGTACTTGTCGAAGTCGCCGAAGTAGGACTGGATGCTCACGTCGGGGTCAAGCCATTCGTTGATGATCTTGAAGACCTGGTCCTTGTACGGGGAGTCGGCCTTGACGGCGGCGCCGTTGTAGACGTCGGCGACGCTCGGCTCCCACGTGGCCTTGGCGCCCGGGGCGGCCGGGGCCGGCATGGAGACGTACTGGTCCTTGAGCGTGCCGAAGGCGTTGGTGTTCCAGCCGAAGGCGACGCCGACCTGCGCGGTCTTGCCGTCGCCGGTCCATTCGGCGTTGTACTTGTCGTCGGCCTTGGTGAGGGCGTCGGCCGGGATGAGGCCCTTGCTCATGAGCTCATGCAGGTATTCGGTGACTTCGCGGAAGTTGTCGGTGAGCATGAAGTTGCCGACCTTGCCGTCCTTGACGTAGATGCCCTGGCCGCCCACGCTGGACATCTGCGTGGAGATGCCGGTGGAGTTGAGCAGCAGGTACGGGTCCCACCAGCCGAAGCCGGAGGAGTTGAGCGCGCGGATGGTGAACGGGATCTCGTCGGCCTTGCCGTTGCCGTTCGGATCCTTGGTCTTGAAGGCCTCGAGCACGTTCTCGAGCTCGGCCCAAGTGGTCGGCACCTTGAGGCCCAGCTTGTCGAGCCAGGTCTTGTTGATCATCATGGACTGGCCGTTGACGTTGACCTTCATGCGGGAGGACGCGTCGGACGGGATCTGGTAGATGTGGCCCTGCGTGTCGGTGGCGAAGTTCTTGGCGTCCTTGTCCTCTTCGAGGTACTTCTTGGCGTTCGGCATCTTGTCGAGGTCGTCGGCGAGGTCCTCGAACAGGCCCTGGTTCTTGGAGAAGTCGGTCTTGCCGAAGCCCCAGATCGTCAGGTCCGGCACGTCGCCGGCGGCCAGCGACGCGTTCTTCTGCTGGTCCCAGGCGGTGCCGTCGACCTGCTGCCACTTGATGGAGCAGTCGCACGCGGCCTCGAGCTTCTTCCACCACGTCATGGTGTTCATCTTGCGCGTGGCGGAGTTGGTGATGACCATGACCTTGACCAGCGGCTTGCCGTTGGCGTCGGTCTCGCCCTTGCTGGTGTTGCCGCAGCCGGCGAGCACCATGGCCAGCGCCGACACACCCGCGACGGCGGCGAGCATGCGCTTACCGGCGCGTCCTGCGTTCTTGAATGAAACGCTCATCGTTGAACCTCTTTGCCTTCGTTCTTCAAGGGTCGGTTCACGCCGGCCCGGTCGTTTCCTAATCGATTAACTTAATCGATTAGTTTTAATATAGAATGATGTTGTAAGCTTGTCAAATCATTCCGTCGACAAGCGTGTGCATAAGGAGTTGTTATGAGTGCCACCATCGCCGACATCGCGAAAGCCACCGGCTATTCGACGGCGACCGTCTCGTACGCGCTGCGCGGCAACCCGCAGGTCAGACCGGAGACCGCGGCCAAGGTACGCGAGGCCGCGCGCCGGCTCCACTATCAGGGCAACGCGTCCGCCCGCAGCCTGCGCCTCGGCCGCAGCAACGTCATCGCCGTGGCCGTGCACGATCTCGAACTGCCCTTCTCCGCCCAGCTCGCCCAC
>NZ_JAFEJT020000044.1 GCF_018555435.2 Bifidobacterium amazonense | reverse complement strand
CAGCATCGCGCGAAGCGCGATTCCGAACCATTACCCGCGAAGCCAACTCCGCCACCGGCTCACCGCGATCCCGACCGGCCGTTCGTAGTAGGCTGGGAATCATGGAACTCACTGTTTTGAATCATAAAGCATCAGAATGGCTTTATTTCAACGTTTCATGTTCTTGATGCCACTGCGAAGCAAGTGCTTTTTGTGTTAGCGGTTGTGTTATCCTATGAGTATGAAAAACAAGCCTGACGGCCTCGCGGGGCCTGCGGACTGCATCGTAAGGACGACGAGCCATGGAAGACCCGTCTACCGCGCAGTCAAGTACTACCGTACGCTGGAAAACGAGCGTCGGTTCATTACGGGCACGGCGCCATGTCCGGATGACGAAACCGACGAGAGACTTGTCGCCGCTGCAAAAAACCAAGCGGTCATCGCTCTCAATCGCAACATACAAAAGCGTCTTGCCGCGCCTCGCCGCCAGTATCGCGGGCATCGGCTTCACTCAGCGATTGATGGATGGCTTGCGGAAGCCCGAACACGCGGAGTTGCCGAGACAAGCTACCACGCATACGAAAACGAAGTTGAGCATTACATCCGCGTCATGGAGGACAAGCGGATGGACGAGTACACGACTCAAGAGCTGCAAGCGCTCATAGATGCGCACCCGGCAGCGGGTAAATACCTACGAGGCATTTGGGGTTACGCCGTGCGACAGGGGTGGATAACAGCCGCGAAAGACCCGACGCAGTATCTCAAAGTGGAAAAGCATCCCGTCATACGGCAGGCTCAGAAAACATACATAGCGGACTGGATACACAACGGGGCTGGTTTGCTATGGTGGCTCAGCTACCAGACCGGGGAATATGAGCGCTATCGGTGGTACCCGGTTTTTCTCATCGAGATGACCATGGGTCTACGCCGCGGCGAGGTCTGCGGTCTGAAATGGAGAAACGTAAATCTTAGCGACATGCACATCACCGTCAAGGACACGGTGGTGGAGCTTGGAGGGCACCGGCGTAAGCAATCCCATGGGAAAAGTGCGGCCAGTCAGCGAATCGTGCCAATGCCCGCACGAGTCATGACCGCACTGCAATCTATCAAAGACCACGAGGGTGGGAAACCCGACCCGGAAAGCTACGTCTTTCATACACGAGATGGTGAACCGCTGAGGCCCAACACATGCGGTGTCGCATGGACGAGAAGCCAAATAGCGTACTACAACTACCGGCACCCAGACCATCCTATCCAGACGTTCCCGCACCGGGAATACGACCCGTGGCACTGGCCGCAACACTCAAACAGGCACATCTTCGCGTCCATTCTTGCCATGGAGAACGTCGATTATGCGGTCTGCCAAGACCTGCTAGGACATGCACGAGCCAGCATTACTGACAGGTATACTCAATCGACCGAGGCCAAACGTCGGGAAGCCATAGAGAAAGTGGACGATGCTTTGCTTTACCACGGCGAGCCAGATAAAGACGCGACCGCCGCCAAGAAGCTGGCAATGCGGAAGCGGAAGCCGCAGCTGCCAATAGTTCAAACCGTCGAACAGGCGATAACCGATGAGCGGCAAACCAACGTAGCCCAATACCTACGGAGAATGACCGCAGCCAAAGCGCACCCCACCACTGGTCACGAAGAGCAGAAGCCGCATCAATAATCCAAGCGCGGTACGAGCGCGGTACGCGACGCACAACGCACCGCACCGCGCGAGCATCGTCGGTACATGCGGGGGCACCGCCGCCGTCCGGCACATCCCCCGGCGTTCCGCCTTGCAAGCGGCGGCTCCACGGCGGGGGCACCGTTCGGCTTGCGGCACATCGCCCGCGCACCGCCGCCCCGCGCTCATGCGTCACTGCCAGCACGGCGTACCGCTACGGCCCGTACCACGCCCCTACGGGGGGTCATCCCAAGTCAATCGGGATGCCATCAGCATCGACCGTGAATGGCAATGCCGCTGGACTGGACATATCCACGGGATACGCTTCACCATCCGTCACCGGCTGAGGTGTCTTGACCAAGGCCGTTTCGGGCTTCTCGATGTACCCGCGACCATCCGCACCCGAGGGGGCTACGCCGGTGGACTCGCTTATCATCGAGCGCAGCGATTCATCCGCGAGCTTTTCCGGCCATTCGGGGCCTGCAACGTGACGGAAGCTGATTGTGTCCCCGTCCGAACCGAGCGACGCACATACCGTTGAAATCCTGCGGTTTATGGGGCCTTGCTTCGGCTCGAATTCATCGTATCCATACCAGCCGCTCATAGGCTTATTAGAAGTGAATATCACCGTGTCATACAGCGCATGCTTATTCGCATACCGAGCCGTCAGCTCCACGGGGTACCTATCCGTCCACCGCAACACGTCATCGAGCCGCATACGGCCATCGAAATCCTCGACGATAACCACGGACTCACCACGATAGTTGTCCCAAGGGTGCGCGTAATCGGTCAGTCTGTATACATCCGTATCATGCCGCTTGCCATAGAGCCATGCCCATAGGGATTTTCCTACTCCGGTTTCACCATATACATACAGCGTATGCACGTCACGCATTTTCTTGCCTTTCTCCTTCATTGCGATTTCATACGCCCGGTCAAGGTACCGGTCATAAGCAATCAATTTCGGGTCATCCCTCATCAACACGTCCGGGATGGCACCGGCCAATACCTTTTTCACCGCGTCATCGCGGGTTTTCAAATCAGTGCGTTTGCCCTGCCCGGCTGGGTCGAACCCTTCGGATTCCCAAGGGCCACCATCCACACCGTCATCCTGCATCGTCAAGCGGGTATCGAGTTTCGTAACATACCGCTCAACGACTTTCGGGCTTCTATCCACCGGGTCTATATGAGCCTGAGTCGGGAAGTGGTCGGCAAACGTGCCCATTCTCATGCGTGGGGTATAGACGATGAAATGGCCATGCCGCATTCCCCGGTACTTACCGCCCCGACCATAGAGGAATTGGCCGTCATCATCGACCGGCCTTTTGCCCTTATTGGAGGCCATGCGTTTGCCGGTTCCTTCTTCAGCCTGCCCCATGTACGACCAGCCGTAGGCCGCCATGTCGTTCAGCTCATCCAGTATTACCGACCAATCCCCGCACACGTATTTCGAGGCAATGGTCACCATCCATGCCCGCGACCGCTTATGCCGGTTCAACTTCTTTTTCTTATCGTCATCGGGATATCGAATCTCACGAACAAGCGATAGCCGTTCCCGACCGGATATTTCAACCATAGGATACCTCCTAATCTCGCCCCGCGAAGTCCCCAGCTTCAAGGGGTATTTTCATTTCCTGTCCCAAAGTCAAGGTTTTGTCCCAAAGTTAAAGGGACTTGTCCCAGAAGTTAAAAAGCCCCGCGAGGCCTACTCCCGTAAGGGTTTTCATAGCTTTGTCCCAAAGTTCCCTAATAATACTGGCGCGCCCGGGCGGCAAGCCGCCCGTCGCGTCTGCGCGCCCCTTACGGGGCGCTTGACCCCCGCGACAAGCGCGGGGGCCAGCGGGAACTTTGGTCATGTCCACATTTGTGGACGTTACTTCTGCCGGGACTTACGCCACGACAGCATGTCAGTGAGCCGGTACCATGCCCGCCCGTTCTGCTTCTTGATGGAATCGCGGAAAACGCCCTGCGCGGTCAGTCGCATAATCTGCGTATCCGAGACCTCACCAAGCGCCGCCACGTCGGATTGCGAGACGTAAGGCTCACCATCGATTATCCTCATCATCGTTCTCACCCCCTCTCTCATCCCAGTAGGCCTTATAAGCCCGTTCCCGTTCCCTGCTGTGGTTCCAAGCCCCGACCAGCTCGCGGGCAAAAACCCCAATAAAAAGAGCGAGAACTACGCACCACACCGGCATGCTCGTAGTGGTCAGCCATTCCAGCACATCATGCACCGTCATCAGCCCGCCTCCGAATTTTGCGAAGCCCGCGCCTCGGCTCGTTGCCGCTTCCATCGTTCGTAACCGCCCTTAGAGACCTCGATACGGCCGCCACGCGGGGGTCTATCTCCTCCTCCGTCAGTCCCTCCAGCCGGTCGGGGTCGTTCAGACTCAGGGGTTTCTGCTGGGCTTGCAGCCTCGCCAGCTCCCGGCGCACCGCCGCCCCCACCAGCTTTGAAATCGTCATGCCCGGTATCGCCGCAGCCCACATCCGAAGAGCCGAATAAGTCGCCGGTTCCAGCCACGCTTTCACGGGCCGTCTTTTCCCGTCCATGATGAAAGTCCTTTCCGTCAATCCAAACAATCGCAACGAAGACCGTTGCCGCCGCTAACGAACCCGTTACGAATCCGATAGCGAAACCGATAAGACCTGCAAATAACATCAGCTCCTCCGTTCCCCGTCAGCGAGGGCAAGGCCAGCCGCTCGAAGCGCCGCCCTACGTACCTCCTGGAACAACGCCGCGTTATACGCGACCTCCAACGAGTCGAAAAGCACGCCCCGGCGTACCGCTTCATCAATCGGGTAGAGTCGTGTGATTCCCCAGACATCCGTTACAGCTATGTCCGGTGCGCCAGCCCATTGCCAGAAGGCTACGTAATCGCGCACCGTCAAGCCGGTACCCCGAAGAGCCTCAGACAAGGGGCAAGGGTTGTTCGTTGGTGATGAGTCTTGTGCCGTCATCAGACCACCCCTCCCTTCCGAAAATCGACGTGTAGTCTTCATCGTTCAAAGCGTCAGGGCCACCCAGCTCCCCATAAGAACGGAGAAGCGCCACGTTCCTACGAATGCCTTCGGGCCTGCACACGCAATCCGGCTCCGTGGTTACGTCCACAGGCGCAAGCCCCATGAAGCCGCCATCGTAGGTGTAGATGGTCAGCGGGTCTCCCCAAATCGCCTGCCATGCCGCGCGGTATTCATCAGCGGATATGCCTGAGCCTTCCAGTTCCAAGCATTCCTCCAGCGGGGCCGCGCCACGGGGCCGTGCAAACAATCCAACCATTTCAAAAACCTTCCCCCATGAGGGGGCGGGGCTTTGGCCCCGCCCCCTCGTGCCAGTCCGATAATTATTTGTTCTGCACTGGCTGGAGGTCATCCACGATGACGCTATAGCGCACCGAAGCGTACTTACCGCTCACCGTGGCGTATGGAGTTACGATGACCTTTTCACCAGCCGGGGCAAGCGGGACGTACAGCGGCCAATCCTTAGCCACACGAGCCTTGACGCTAACGCCTTCGGCCACAACCCATTCCCCCTTCTCGTTCTGTGTCTGCACAATAAGACCGCGCAGGGGATAGACCGGCTTGCCATCGACAAGCTTCTGAGTGCTGGAGGGCTTGCCGTCAGCCCCGCGCTCCATCTGAGGCTCCGCATCCCTATAGCTTTGAGCGCAAACAGCACGGAGCGCAAACGCACCCACGGGAAGAACGAGCCGAGAAATCCTACCGTCCATGATGAACGTCCTTTCAGTATTCGCGTCGGCCTTTCCGACGTGTCACCGTGGGAATATCAGACAGCGCGATTTTCAAAAACCTCGGTGGACCGGGGTTTTCTGCACGACAGAGAACTGTTAACATGTTCGTAACACAAGTTTTACAAACACGTAACATAGACCGAAAACCGGCTTGCGGAGGCCATGAAAAACGGGGCCTATAAGGGGCCTATAGGTGACAAAAAGCCACGGTGGCAGATATTAACATGGTGAGGCCGGAAAGACCGACCGAGGAAGGACGGGCCATGAAACCCGAGACAGTGCAAGCCGCGATAAAAGCAGATAAGACGGGAGTCATCGCCGCCGCCATCGCACGAGCGACAAAGGGGTATGAGCTGCCGTGGGAAATACTGGCCGAAGACATAGCCGATGACGCAATCTCCATTGCAGGGGCAGCAGCGGATAGTCTCGGCCTGCCGTTCAGGGCCGAGGAGGAGCTGCCAGACGAGAGCATCAAAGAGCACGCAAGGTCCTACGCATGGGATGTAGAGGCAGACGGGGCTTGGGATGCATCGAGGCTCACGGCTGGCTGGCGTCGTCTACAGGATTTCGATGTGGCCGCCATCAAGCCGGGCAGAGGGAAAGAGCGGGTGGACGAAGAAGACATCTACGCCCGTCCCAGCAAGCACCTACTACGTCGATTTCTGTCGACCGTATTCCTGCGCCCGGAAGCGCTCGCTTACGGGAGAAGCGGAAGGGAAATCTGGACAGCACTACTCCGAACGGTCAACGCAGACAAAAAGTTCCGCGAGCAGTATCCGGGCATACTCGATGACCCACGAACGAAGCTGCTGATGGAGCTTGTAGACCTACGCCGCCGCTAACCGAAATCCACACCACGGAGGACAATCAAAGAGGGAGGTCTATACTGGAGTCGTAAACAGAAAATGTGTTAGCGGTTGTGTTATCCGTTGCAACGATGCGGATACACAGCCGCTAAAACACTTGGAAAATAAGGGAAGTCAACACTTACATTATGGAACTTCACGTTTTGAATCACCCGCTGGTCGAGCACAAGCTCACCGTGCTGCGCGACAAGAACACCTCCTCCGCCACCTTCCGCGAGCTCGTCTCCGAGCTGGTCATGCTGGAAGCGTATGAAGCGACCCGCAATCTCGACGTGGTCGACAAGCCGATCGAAACGCCGGTCGCCCCGATGGTCGGCAAGCACATCGCCGAACCCCGCCCGATCATCGTGCCCGTGCTGCGCGCCGGCCTCGGCATGCTCGACGGCATGACCAAGATGATCCCGTCCGCCGAAGTCGGCTTCCTCGGCATGAAGCGCGACGAGGAGCACCCGACCCAGCAGATCACGTACGCGAACCGCCTGCCCGACGATCTGACCGGCCGTCAGTGCTTCCTGATCGACCCGATGCTGGCCACCGGCGGCACGCTCGTCGCCGCCACGCACTATCTGGCCGAACGCGGCGCCAAGGACGTCACCGCGGTGTGCATCATCGCCGCGCCGGAGGGCATCCAGTTCGTGCAGGAGCACATCGACCCGTCCATCGACTTCAAGGTCGTCGTGTGCGCCGTCGACGAGAAGCTCAACGACAAGTGCTACATCGTGCCGGGTCTGGGCGACGCCGGCGACCGCCTCTACGGCGTCATTGATTGATCATCGATAGCCATAAACGAAAAGGCGCCCGCCGAGAACGATCTCGGCGGGCGCCTTTTGTCATGCGCTACTGCGCAGAACCTCACTGGTTCACGGAGTTGTTGTAGTCGTCGAGCGTGGTCTGCATGGCCTTGACCTGATCGCTCAGCGCGGTCTTCGGATCGGCGCCCTCGAACACCTTCTCCACGGCGGTCTCCACGGCCTTGCGGGCCTGCGGCATCACGCCGGCCGAGCAGCCCTGCGTCGCGGAGGTCAGCTTGGTGCCTTCCAGCTGCTTGACGGCCACGTCGAACTGCGGGTACTGTTCACGCCACTGCTTGTCGGTCGAGGTCTCCAGAGCCTTCTTCGAGGTCGGGAAGTAGCCGGTGCCGGTGTGCCAGGTGGCCTGGTTCTCAGGCTCGGAGAGGAACTTGACGAACTGCCACGCGGCCTGCTGCTCCTCGTCGGAGTGCTTCACGTTGGAGATCCACAGCGACGCGCCGCCGATGATCGGGCCGGAGTCGTTGTTCGAGATCTTCGGATAGTTGCCCACGCCGACCTCGAAGCCCTTCTGCTTGGCGGCCTCCATGATGCCGGCCAGATCGGCCGTGGACTCGACGGTGATGCCGACCGAGCCGGTCTCGAACGCGTTGACCGCGGCCTGCGTGTCGGTGCCGGTGTTGCCGGAGATGCCGGAGTCGACCATGTCCTTCCACCAGGTCATGAACTGCACCGCGCCGTCGTTGTCGAACGTGAACTTGGTGGCGCGGTCGGCGCCGCGGCCGTTGTCGGGCGAGCAGTACAGGTCGCCGTTGGCGGCGATCTCCTGCTCGAGGTACCAGCCATACACGGCGGCGTTGAAGCCGTACTGCGCGGGGCCGCCGTTCTTCTTCGACAGCTTCTCGGCGGCGGTCTTGACCTCGTCGAGCGTGGCCGGTGCCTTGTCCGGGTCGAGTCCGGCCTTCTTGAACATGGTCTTGTTGTAGTACAGCACCGGCATGGAGGTGTTGAACGGCATCGAGTACAGCTTCTTGTTGACGGTGTAGTAGCCGGTCACGTTGGGCTGCAGGTCGGACGTGTCGTAGTTGTCCTTGTCGATGAAGTCCTGCATCGGCGTGATCGTGCCGGAGTCCATCATGAATCGCGAGCCGATGTCGTAGATCTGCATCAGCGTCGGCGTGGACTGCGACTGCACTGCGGACTTGTACTTGGTGATCGCGTCGTCGTACTTGCCCTGATACGTGCCCTTGACGACGATCTTGCCCTTGTTCGCATCGTTGAACTTGCTGATGAGCTTGTCGAGCACCTGTCCGTTCGTGCCGGACATCGAATGCCAGAAGTTCACGACGACCGCGCCGCTCGAATCCTTCGGCGTCGCGACGTTCGCGTTCGCGTTGCCGCACGCGGCCACTGCCATGAGCGTGCCTGCCGCGACCGCGGCGGCCACGATCGAGCGTACTGTCTTGTTCATAATTGCCTCTCTCTGTTATTGGAAAATCTCACGTTGTGCGATGGTTTGCGGCTACTTGGTCGAGCCGGCGGTCAGGCCGCGCACGATCTGCCGCTGGCCGAGGATGACGATGAGCAACGTCGGGATGACGGCGAGCACCGCGCCGGCCATGACCAGTCCGGGGTTGAAGTTGTCCGGCGACTGCAGCTGCGTGATGCCGATCTGGATGGTCTGCATCTCCGGCGTCTCGGTGACGAGCAGCGGCCAGAAGAAGCCGTTCCAGTGGGTCAGGAACGTGTAGATGGCGAGCGACGCGATGGCCGGGCGGCTCAGCGGCAGCACGATCGACCACAGCAGGCGCAGGTTGGACGCGCCGTCGATGCGCGCGGCCTCGACGAGCTCCATCGGGAACTGGCGCATGAACGAGTACATCATGAAGATGCCGAATCCGCTGGCCAGGTACGGCAGGATCAGCGCGAGGAACGTGTTGCGCAGGCCGAGCGACGAGATCGTCAGATAGTTCGGGATGATCACGGACTCGCCGGGGATCATCATCGTGCCGAGGAACAGCGTGAACCAGATCTTCGCACCGCGCACCTTGAGCACGACGAGCGCGTACGCGACGAGCGTGGACGTGAGCACCTGCGCGACGGTGATGATCAGCGTCGAACCGAACGAGTTGACGTACTGGCGGAACAGCGGGATGATCTGCGCGGCCGTCACGAGATTGCTCCACGTGATGCCGTGCTTCGGCCAGATCGCCGGCGGGTAGGCGGCGATGTCCTGCTGCTGCATGAGCGTGCCGGCGAACGAGTAGTACACCGGGAAGATGACGATGACGCCGAGCAGCACGAGCACGAGCAGGCCGAAGATCTTCGATGCGACGTACCTGACGTGCGAGAAGTTCGCGGAGAGGCTGCTGGCCTCGGCCCGTTCGTCGCGGGTCTCCTTCGCGCTCGGCATGGCCGCGGCGGCGGAGGCCTTGATGGCCTTCGGCTTGGCGGGGATCTGTGTGGTGGTTGCGACGCTCATTGGTTGTCGACCTTCCTGCCCACGGTGGTGAACTGGATGAGCGTGATGATCGCGACCACCACGATCAGCACGATCGCCTCCGCGGATGCGTATCCGAAGTTGGAGCTGTTGTTGGCGAAGCCGTGCATGTAGATGTCGTACACGAGCGTCGTGGTGGACGAATCCGGGCCGCCCTTGGTCAGCACGTGGATCTGGCCGAAGCTTTCGAGCGACTGGATGGTGTCGGTGATGATGAGGAAGAACACCTGCGACATGATCATCGGGATCATGATGAACCACTGCAGGCGGAATCCGGACGCGCCGTCGAGACGCGCCGCCTCGACGACCTCGTCCGGCACGGAGCCGAGTCCGGCGAGCAGGACGAGCACGTTGTAGCCGATGTTCATCCACACGGTCGTCATGGCGATGGCCGGCAGCGCGAACTGCGAGGTGGTCAGCCAGCCGACCGGCTGGCCGCCGAACTTCTGCACGATCGCGTTGAACAGGCCGGTGGCCGGGTTGAAGAACGCGGAGAAGATGATGGACGCGGCCGACACCGAGTAGGCGAACGGCAGCGCGAACACCGTGCGGAACACGCGGTTGACGGTGGATTCCTTGTTGAGCATGAGCGCGATGACCAGCGAAAGCACGATGGTGGGCACCACGGTGTACACGGCGAACAGCAGCGTGTTGAGCATGATCTTGCCGAATTCGGGATCGGTGAACACGCGCTGGAAGTTGCGCAGGCCGACGAACTGGCTTTGCCGGCCGAGGATGTCGGTGCCGGATGCGGACAGGATGAACGTGCGGATCAGCGGATAGACGACGAAGCAGGCGAAGACGGCGATGGCTGGCAGCAGGTAGAGCAGCGGCGTCCACGAACGGACGTTGAACGGCTTCCTCCCGACGGCCGGCTGTGCATTCCCGCCGCCGGACGAGGCGGTGCGGGGACGCGCGATGGCAGCAGACATAATTTCAGACCTTTCAAACGATCGCCTGCCCGATCTATGAACACTGCTTGGTCTGTGACGAAGGCGGGCGATTCGACGGACGCCTTGGAACGGCTTCCGTCTACAGTCCTAACAAATTCGCCCGGCCCCGGCGGGCCCCATCGCCCTCTGTTCATCTCGATTTCATGGAAACACCCTCGCGCGTTGTCCCTCCGTTGTCCACACGCCGCCGATTTGCATTCCCCGAACGACACGCTAGCGCCCTAACGCCACAGCTGTCGCCGCATGACGGAAACGGCCCGCCGACGCACTCGTCAGCGGGCCGTTTCCGTCAGTCACTCTGCCACTCAGAGATCGGACTCAGCGCTCAGGCACGAACGCCTCGAAGATGTGACGATCGAACCAGCTTTCGCACTGATGGAGCTCATGGCTGCTGCGCACGGTCCACGAAACGGCCGTGGCACCCATCGCGCGCGCCAGCCGCACCTGCGGGCTGTTGCCGCCGGTCCAGTCGTACGCCACGAAATCGGGGCGGGACAGCCAGTCGAACACGAGCAGTCCGGCCGCCCACTCGGGCACGCCGCCCTCGCCGTTGATCTCCGGCTGCCAGGAGAGCTGGCCGCGGCACACTTCCGGACGGTGGTCCTTGTACCATTCCACGGCACGCGGGTTGAACGATTCGATCACGTACGCGCCATCGTACGACTGCAGCAGCGCGTCGCCCTTCTCCATCAGTTCCTCTTCGCGCGGACCGAACACGGCGTTGTCGTCGAACTTGTATTCGACGATCAGCGGCACGCGGCCGGCGACCACGCGCAGCACGTCGGAGAACAGCGGCACGTGCTGGTAGTAGCCGGCGGGAGCGTTGGCCGGAGTCACGACGGACGCCGGATCGTCCGCGCCCGGCAGTGCGGACGCGACGGCCGTTCCCGGCGCATCGTTCGGGAACAGCGGGATGCGAGTCAGCTCGTCGTACGTCAGATCGGCGACGCGGCGCGGATCGCCGGCCACGCGCAGCAGGTCGGGATCGTGCACGACGATGACCCGGCCGTCCTTCGTCAGCTGCAGGTCGAGCTCGATGCCGTAGCCGGCTTCGCACGCGGCGGCGAACGCGGCGAGCGAGTTCTCCGGCGCGATCGACGTGGTGACGGACGGATCGCCGTAGCCGGCCTTCATGGCCATGCGGCGGGCGCGGGCCACGTATTCGCCGCTTTCGACCAGATACTGTTCGGTCAGGCCGGAGCCGGCGTCGTGCAGACCGCGGTGCGCGTACCACACGTTCGGCACCGACGGCACGTAGTTGCGCTGCTTGTCGGTGAACGAACGCGGGCGGATGGCCCACGCCGCGGCGCCGGCGGCCACCGCGCCGCCGAGCAGAACGTTTCTCAGGAACTTGTTGGATGACATGGCATTCCTCCCTTACGCCACCCGCTTGGATTTCCACTCCGAGCCTAGACCACATTCCGGCCGGGCACAAACGGCCGCGGACGGGCCGGGTTCCGGAACGCACCATGATGCAGCGACGTATTACGACCGCCGCGCCGGCCGTTATGATGGGGGAAGTTTCGTTCGCGTACCGGGGCGGCTTGCGCGAGGCCGTTCGCTTGGAGGAGGCCGTAGCATGTCCAGTTCCGAAGCCGTCACAGCCCAGTCACCCGCGGATCGGCCGTCCGCGCAGCCGTCCGCGGACCGGTCGACCGACCGGCAGCCGATCAAGTCGGATGACAGGTCGGAGGGCAGGGTCACGCTCGCCGACGTGGCGCGCGCGGCCGGCGTCTCGCTGGCGACCGCGTCGAAGGCGATGCACAACGTGACGCGCGTGAGCGCGGCCACGCGCGCCCGCGTCCAGCAGACGGCGAAGGACATGGGCTATCGGCCGAACGCCACAGCGCAATCGTTGGCGACCGGCCGGTCGAACGCGATCGGCCTGATCACCTCGGATTTTCAGGGTGTGTTTTCGACGCCGATCCTGCTGGGCGTGGAGGATGAGCTGGGCGTGCGTTCGAATTCGGTGATGCTGTGCAACGCGCGCGGCGACGCGATGCTGGAGAAGACGTACGCGCAGTTCCTGCTGTCGCGCAACGTGGATGGTCTGATCATCGTCGGTCAAGACACGAATCCGCGGCCGCCGCTCGACGTGGATACGGCGGCGCCGATCGTGTACGCGTACGCGCCGTCATCCGATCCGGCCGACTGTTCGATCACGTGCGACAATGTCGGCGCCGGGCGGATGGCCGTGGAGCATCTGATCTCGTGCGGCAAACGCCGGATCGCGATCATCGCCGGCGAGGGATCGTACAAGGCCGCGCACGATCGTGTGCAGGGCGCGCGGACCGCGCTGCAGCAGGCCGGACTGCAGCCGGTCGGACCGGTGCGGGCGGGCGGATGGTCGGCCGATTGGGGACGTGCGGCGACTCGTCTGCTGCTCGACCAGCACGTCGAGTTCGATGGCGTGGTGTGCCAGAGCGACGCGATCGCGTGGGGCTGCATGGACGCGCTCAAGGAGCGCGGGCTGAGCATTCCGGGCGATGTGGCGGTGATCGGCCACGACGACTGGGCGCATATCGTGCAGGGGCTGAGCCCGAAGCTGACGAGTATCAGCAACCGCACGAACGAGATCGGCCGCATGGCCGCGCGCACGATCATCGACGCGGTGGCCGGCAACGCGCACCACGGCGTCACCTATCTCCCCTGCAGCATCAGCCAGCGCGAATCCACCCTCCCACTCAACGACTGATGCGGATGATGTTGGTGGGGACGCCGGAGAGCGGGACGACGATTCGATGCCAGTCGGCGTCGAGTTGGACGGCGGATGCCGACTGCTCGTCGCCGTTGATGGTCAGACGGTAGGTGCCGGCGGCGGGCATGCGTAGGGAGAATGTGCCAGCGTGCGCATCGCCGGTGACGTTGTCAATCGTGAGCGTCACGCGGCGGACGGACGAACGGTCGTCATCTGTGGTTGCGCGACCCGTGGCTCCAACGGTCTCACATCGCACTTCGGCGAGCGCGTCACGATCGAGCTTGACGGCCCAGTCGTGCACGGTGTCGAAGAAGCGCACGCGCAGGCCGTCGGCCGGGCGGACCGTGTAGCCGCCGATGCGGGCATCGGCGTCCAGCAGCTCGCAGCCGTAGCCGCGCAGCGCGCCGCAGTCGGCCGGGCCGCTCATGACGAACGAAGCGGCGGAGCGTAGGGCGCCGAAGTAGCCGAGCGCGCTTTCGCCGGAATAAGGTACGAATCCGCGGATCATGCGGCGTGTGCCGCTGCCGTCCCGAGGACCTGGGCGCGCACCGGTGAGCTCGCCGGTTTCCGCGACGTGGATCCATGCGGATGCGCCATCGTTGGCAGGATCGTCGCTCAGATAGCCGCCGGAGTTGTAGATCGAGAAGCCGGCCAGGTACGATGCGGCGAACGATCGCAGCAGATCGGGATCGTAGTGCCTGCGTTCGAGCGCCCAGTCGTAGATCGTCCATGCGCCGAGCTGGGTCATGTAGCTGACGTTCCAGCCGCTGTCGCCGCAACCACGCAGATCGGTCATGCCGAGCGCCCAGTCGGGCTGACGACCGCGGTTGGCGAGCGCGACGCGCATTGACGACTCCATGACGCGTTCGTCGCCGATGGCCGCGCCGTAGCCGTACACGGCCTCATAGGCGGTGGAATCGTAGGCCATTTCAGAGCCGTACGGGTACGCTTTGCCGGCGAAATACCACGCCTTTTTCTCGACGAGTCCCTGAATGCGGGCCGCGTCCTCGTCGAGTCCTTCGGCGCGCAGCGCATCCGCCAGATGCATGGCGAGCACGCTTTCGCCCATGTTGGCGTAATGGTCCGCACCCTCGCCGTCGGGGAACATCCAGTAGTCGAACATGGCGGCGAAGTATCGGGTGGCACGCTCGAGCCAGTATGCCGGCTCGTTCAGCCACGGGCATTCGGCGCGGTACCGCTTGGCGATGCGGTACATGTTGAGGAACGTGTTGGCGACGTGCACGTAGTTGAACGCGCGCCACACATCGTCGGCGCCGCGGCCGGCCCATGGCTCGAACATCTTGAACCACGGCACCATCCGGTGCACTTTGCAGCCGGGCTGTTCGGTGAGCCGCTGTTCGATGAAGTCGCGGCAGTAGCCGTCGAGCACGTGCAGCTGTTCCTCGTTCGGCCTGTAGACGTTCCATTCGGAGAGCATAAGCCCGGAGACGAGACCGATTTCGTCGCTGCCGCCAGCCATCCAGTCCGGCAGGTCGGGGTTGAATGTGGCGTTGATGCGACGGCGGTTGGCCATGTCCCACATGAGCAGGCCGTGATAGCACGGGTCGGTCGGGTCGGTCTCCCACTGGTTGCGCGCGACGAACGCGTTCTGCTTGCGATAGATCGTTTCCGGCGGTTCGATGCCGAAGAATGTTTCACGTGAAACATTGTCACCACAGCCATCCACACGATCGTCGCCGTCGAGTTTCACGTGAAACACACGACGGCCGTGCCCGCCGAGCCGCACGATCGCGTGCCAGCGACGCACGCCGTCGGCATGGTCGTCTCCGCGCGACGCGATCTCCGTCACGGAGCCAGCATAGTCCTCCTCTGACTCGGCGACGAGCGTCGGTCGGGTCGCACTGCGGATCGTGACTTCCGCGTCCTGTCGGACTGGCACGACCGTGCCCGGATGGGACTCGAGCATGAACCCGCCGATCGAGGCCAGCCAGTCCCACGCCTCGTCGTACGAATCATGCATCGCGATCGCCAGCGTGAACCGCATACGTTCGCCGGCTGCCAACGTAAGCGACCCGCATGCGCGCGGAAACGCGTCGGACGGACGATCGACGAGATTGAGCTCGTACACGCCTTCGAACGTGGATCCGGCGCCGCCGCCCCGCTGCCAGCGCGGATCATGGTCGACGGTGAAGCTGTACGCGGCGGTGCGGCCGGTGAGCGCGACCAGCAGCAGCGGCATCGCGCCGCTTGACTTCTGCCAGTACGCCCAGCTATGACGGCCGATCAGGCACATGTGCCGCAGCACGCACTGCTCGTACTTGAACGAGTCGTCGCCACGAAAGAACTGGTTCATCAGCAGCGGCACGCCAAGCCGGTCGATCGTGACCGAATGGTCGGATGCGTTCTCCAACTCGATCGTCCACTCGATGTCGTCGTCACGCTTACGGAACCGTTCGGCGATGGCCAGCCCGGCCGTCTCCGTACCGGCCGCGATATGCACGTCGATCGTGGACGCGTCCGGATACTCGACCGTGCGCAGACCGTCCAGCGCGGCAGTGTGGATCGTGCGCACGGACCGCCCGACGGCACACGCCGTATCGGACGAGCCGCGGTCTGCGGCATCAGCAGCAGACGCGTTCACGGCAACGGCGACGCCGTCCGCAGCGTCAGAAGCACCGCGCTCCCCCGCCGCGGCGTCGTGCACGTCGATCGCCAGATTGCCCAACCAACGCGCGTCCGGCCCGTCGAAACCGGGGAATTCGTCCGGAGTAAGCAGGAACTCGGTGCCGTTCGCATCACGCGAGCTGCGCAGCGACGTCCACGCCGCCCGTTCCGCGTCGAAAGTCGCGTCCAGTCCGCCGATGCGCCAGATGATCCGTCCGCCGCCCATGTCAGTCAGTCCTTTCCTCCCAGTCATTCATCCATCAGTCGCCGCGTCCGCGCACCTTGCACGCATACCAAGCGTGCGCACGTTGCCCGTTTCCGGAATCCGTGCGCACGTTGTCCCTTTCGTGATCCGTCAGTGCCGATCGTCAGGCGAGGCCGGCCTCAGCCGAGCTTCTCGGTGTAGGTGTCGTACCACTTCTGCCAGATGGCGATGTTGTCCTTGACGCCGGTGTTCTCGAGGCTCTTGACGTACTCGTCCCAGTCCTTGTCGATGCCGCCCTTCTGGATCCAGCCGGCCACCTTCGGCATCACGTAGGTCATGATGACGGTGTTGTTGTTGGCGAGCGTGTTGAGGTCGGAGGAACCGGGCACCACGTAGATGGGCATGTAGTCCTTGCTGTCGGCGATCTTCTCGTAAGTCGGGCGGTACACCTCGTCGGCGGCGCGGAACTCCTGCGAGTTGATCGTGGAGCCGTCGGCGCCCTCAGGCTTGACGTCGGGGCGAATCCAACCAGCCATGTTGCCGGAGAGCACTTCGAGTTTCGGGTCGGTCTGGCCACTGATCACGTACTTGTGGTCGCCCTCGTCCTTGACGAACTTCGGGATGGAGCCCCAATACTGTTCGACGGACACCTTCTCGCTGTACAGCGTGTCGATGAGCTTCCAGATGGCGTCCTTGTTGGCGGCCTCCTTGGAGACGGACACCTTGCCGGTGTGGTACTGGTTGAAGTCCTGCGAATAGTCCCACTTGGCGTCGCTGCTCGCGGTCTCCTTGAGCGGCGGCACGGACACGTACTGGTCCTGCCACTTGGTGCCGACCACGGCGATCGGGTTCCATGCGAGCACCGCGCCGGCGGTGGGCACGTCGTCCTGCTGCATCTCGGCCCAGTACTTGCTGTAGTCCTTGGTGACGTAGTCGGCCGGCACGAGGCCCTTCTCGACGAGCGAGTGGATCCAGGTGACGACGCGCTTGAAGTTGTCGGTGGTCAGGTAGGTCTTGACCGTGCCGTTCTCGACGTAATAGCCGTTCTGGCCGGCCTGCGACTGCAGCTGGGTGACGATGCCGGTGGAGTTGAGGAAGGCGACCGCGTCGTTCATGCCGAAGCCGGAGGAGCCGAGCTTCTGCATGTTGAACGGGATCTCGTCGGCCTTGCCGTTGCCGTTCGGGTCCTTGGTCTTGAACTGCTCGAGCACGTTCTCGAACTCGTCCCACGTGGTCGGCATCTTGAGGCCGAGCTTGTCGAGCCACGTCTTGTTGATGATCAGGTGGGTGCCGGAGCCCTTGAAGTCCTCGCCCCAGCTGTCGGGCAGCGTGTAGATGTGGCCGTCGAGATCGGTGACCATCTTCTCAGAGGTCGGCTCGGACTTGAACAGGGCCTGCACGTTCGGCATCTTGTCGAGATGCGGCTTGAGGTCCTCGAACAGGTCGGCCTGCGCGACGTCGCTGGTGGAGAAGCCGGAGATCGTCACGTCGGCCACGTCGCCGGAGGCGAGCGACGGGCCCTTCTGCGAATCCCATGCGGTCGTCGCAATGTCGCTCCACTTGATCGTGCAGTCGCAGCCGGCCTCGACGTCCTTGACCCAGCCCATGTCGGCCATCTTCGGCTGGACGTTGGTGTCGTGAATGACGGCGACGTTGACGATCGGCTTGCCGTTCGCGTCGGTCTCGCCGCTCGCATTGCCGCCGCCACAGCCGGCCAGCAGCATGGTCATTGCGGATGCGATCGCGACCGCGGCCATCATCGGCCGGTGCGACGTGCCGTTGTACTTGCCCATATCAGTCTCCTTCGTGTTCGCCGACGACCGTCGTCGGCGTATCCTCGCGATCTCCCCACGACTCCGCCGACCGGCGGGCGGATCGGTCATCGATTCCCGTCGATCGTTGTTGCGGATCATTGTTGTGAAATCGCTTTCACACTTGATATGATAACAGCCACAAAATACTTGCGCAACTCGCAATAAAACTTTCACACTAGTTTTCACAGCACAACGACGAGCAGACTCGCTCACAAAATGTGAGATATCGACGAAAACTCGCTCATAAAAGCGCCAGAGAGGTCAATCCGAAGGCAGGCGAGGCGACCCGCGCCGCGGTGATAGATTTGAGTACGAAGGCGGTCATCGATGACGGCCGGAAGCCGAAAGGACGGCGCAATGACGACGAACCTGTACATCAAGCAGAAGGTGTTCTCCATCGGGGAACGATTCACGGTCACCGACGAGTATGGAACCGTGCGATACAACGTGCGCGGCAGCTTCCTCGACATCCCCAAGACGTTCCGCATCCGCGCCGGCGAGAACGACGAACACGGCCCGGAGGTCGCCGTCATCACGAAAAGGATCTTCAGTCTCCTGCCGCATTTCAGCGTTGACATGGACGGGCGTGAAGTCGCGGCCATCGACAAGGAGTTCACGCTGTTCAAGCCGCGGTATCGCGTGGACGCGGCCGGACTCGAGATCGACGGCGACTGGTGGAACCTGAATTTCGACATCACGCGTGGTGGCGCACCGGTCGCACGCATCAGCCAGCGGCTGCTCGCGTGGGGCGACACGTACGAGGTGACCGTGTTCGACGAGCGGCTGGAGGCACTGATCGTGTCCATCGTCGTCGCCATCGACTGCGTGAAGGCCGACGACGCACGCGGCGGCGCGGCCACCGCCAGCTGACAGGCGACCGGCGACGACCGAAACTGGGGACCAGCCACACTTTCCGGCGAGCAAACGGCCTCGTCATGACCGCCTCGGCCAGCCCATATATCATATGCTAATTTTTATACGTTGAGTGATATATTTTTTGTACATTCGTCGTATAATATTTAGTACATGACAGACTATATCCTCCGCCCCTTGGCCGAAACGATCCTCGACGCGAAACGCAAGACCGTGATCCTCGAAGGCGCACGCGCGGTCGGCAAAACGATGATGGCCCGCAAGCAACTGGTTCCGCACGGGTTCTCCTATACGACTCTGGCCGACGAGAACACCTACAACCTCGCCTCGGCGGATCTGCGCGGATGGCTGAATGAACTGCGCACGCCGGTCATCATCGACGAGGCGCAGCGCATCGCAGAACTGCCGCTCGAAGTCAAGGAGATCGTCGACGGCCTGCCATCCGGAGGCATCCGGTTCCTGCTCACCGGCAGCGCGGTCATCAACCGCGGCGGTCTCGATGGTCAGGACCCGCTCGCCCGCCGCGCGCAACGCTATGCCATGAGCCCGCTGACCCAACGCGAACGACTCGGCGTATCCCGCAGCATCGTCGACGATCTATGGGATGCAATCCCGAACACCGATTACGACGACGGGATCGGCCGCAACGCACTATACGAGCTGATGGCCGCGGGCGGATTCCCGGAATACTCGTCGCAGTACGACGAATACGAGGACTGGGAACGAGAACGGCTCGTGACCGACGATATCGCGACCGTACTGGGCGACACGATCCTGCCCGGCGAAAAACTCGATGTGGTCATCGCCCGCACGATCCTGGACCGCATCCTGTGCTCGCCGGGCGGCATCCTCAACGCCAGCGCCACCGGCGACCAGCTCGCCTTGGACCGTCGCACCGTGGAACGCTATATCGGCGTGTTCATGCGCCGTTTCCTCATCCACGCGCTGCCCAACATCAGGACGGCACCGAACCGTCAGGCATTCACCCGCGCGAAGCTGCACCCGGTCGACACGTCACTGAGCGTGCAGACGCTCCTGTCCAAAGGCAAGGATCCACTGACCGATCCCGTCGTCTACGGCGGGCTGCTCGAATCGTTCGTGGCCAACCAGATCGTGCCGGCAACGCAATGGTCAGCCACGCATCCCGACTGCTTCTACTGGCGCGAACCCGGCTCCAGCCCGAAGGAGGTCGATCTGGTCATGCAACGACGCAACCGCATTGTCGGCGTCGAGGTCAAGTCATCGGCGAAAGTCAACCGCGACGACTTCAAAGGACTCGCGGAACTCGCCAAGGACCCGCGATTCCACCGCGGCTACCTCATCTACACCGGAGCGACGATCATGAAATGGCCCGGAGGCCTATGGGCGATACCCGTCACGGCACTATGGCAGCCGACCGCTTTCCTCGATTCCGGCCACGTCTCCCCCGACGCCGAATAGCCGGGAATACGACGAAAGCCGCGTGTATGCGGCGGGGCGTAACGCCACATACACACGGCTTTCGGATGACGAGTCGGATTCCGCACGGGTGACGCCCCGGCCAATCGCACACCGGGTCACGCCCCGCGCGGAATCGGTTATTCAGTTATTCGGTTGTTCAGTTATCGGCATTCGGCTGGTTCGACCGATCGACGGTCCAGCCGATCACTTGCCTTCCGCGGCGAGCGCCTTGGTGTGACGCTCGGCGAGCTCGGCCTTGATCATCGGCTCCATCTTCTCGTACTTGCGGTAGAAGCACATGATCACGCCGACGATGATGTAGACGATGACCGGCAGCCAGATGAAGCAGAAGCTGATCGCGTCCTGCGCGGACTGGGACTGCACGTCCTTGGTCGCGTCGTAGCCGGCCGCGCCCATGAGCTCGAGCGGCAGGAACGCGCCGAAGCCGGAGCCGACCTGGATGCAGAACGCGGAGCCGACGGCGGTCAGGAAGCCGGCGGCGTGGATGCCGGTCTTCCACTCGCCGTAGTCGACGGTGTCGGCGAGCATGCCGAACGGCATGCCGATCGCGATGGCCGCGCCGAAGACGCCGATGGTCCAGAAGATGACGAGCAGCGGGACGTTGGTGCCGGCGAGCGGCATGAGGGCCTGGCCGACGCCGCCGATGACAAGGCCGATGATCATGGTCAGGGTCTTGTTCTTGGTCTTGTTGGCGATGATCGGCATCGCGATGGTGCCGAGCAGGCCGAGCACCTGCACGCCGTTGAACAGCGAGGTCAGGTTGCGGTTGTCGAGCACGTACTGCGCGTAGTAGGTGGACACGCCGTTGCGGGTGGACTGGGCGACCCAGTAGATCACGAACGCGACGACGAGGATGATCCACGGCCAGTTGCCCTTGGCGGCCTTGAAGGAGTCCTTCAGCGGGATCGGCTTGTTGAGTTCGGGGTGGTAGTTGCGCTCGTTGAGGTTCTTGAAGGAGAACAGGAGCAGCACGATCGCGATGACGCCCCAGATCGCGGTGACGATCATGAAGCCGGCCTTGTCGCCGCCGCCGACCATGGTGCCGAAGACGCCGACCAGCGGGATGGTGAAGGACGAGGTGATGAAGGAGCCGATCTGGCCGCCGGCCATACGGAAGGAGTTGGCGTTGTTGCGCTCGGTCGGGTCGGAGGTGAGGTTCGGCAGGATGGCGGTGATCGGGGTCTGGATGCCGGTGTAGACGGCGCCGGCGGCCAGGATGTAGGTGATCAGCGCGTATGCGAACTTGGGCGCGCCTTCCGGCAGGCTCGGCGCGGTGAACGCGATCCACACGGTGACCGCGAACGGCACGCACAGCCACAGGAACCACGGGCGGGACTGGCCCCACTTGGTGTTGGTGTGGTCGACGATCGAGCCCCACACGACGGCGGAGATCGCGTCGGCGAAGCGGGCGACGAGCAGGATGGTCGCCGCGCCCAGCGCGCCGGCGGCCGGGATGTGGAAGACGTTGGTGTAGAAGTACATGATGTACGACGAGATCGTCACGTACAGCAGATTGCCTGCCATGTCGGTGAAGGAGTAGGCGATCTTCTCCTTCGTGGAAAGCTTCACCGCGGAAGCGTCCTGGGTTGCAGCACTCATTGTCGTTGTGTTCCTTCTTCGTTGATTGATTGAAAAACTAGAGATCAGAAGTCCGAGTCGAACCAGACCTGCATCTGGCCGATCTCGCGGTTGGCCCACGCGTAGTACGGGATGAGCTTGAGGTCGTAGGACTTCTCCCCGACCGGGTGCTCCTCGACGTCCGCGTACAGCGGGAAGTCGTCGCCGTCGTGCGTGCGCTTGGTGGCGGGGATCGTGATGACCTCCACGCCGTCGAGCTCGCCGAAGTGGTATTCGGCCTTGGCCCGCGACGCGTCGTGGCTGGCGATGTGGTAGTTCCACAGCGGGGCCGTGTTGTCGGTCTCCTCGGCGCAGAACACGATCGGGCCGCGCATCACGGCGATCTTGCCGATGTCGTGGCGCACGAGCGTCTTGGAGCGCATGAACTTGACGGCCATGTCGAGATCGAGCGTGATCGTCGTCGTCTCGCCGGCGGCCGCGGCGACCGTCACGAATCCGTCCACGACCGGCAGGCGGCGCGCGTCCTCGCCGTTCACGGTCATCTCGTGCTTGGAGGCGGACCAGCTCGGGATGCGCACCAGGAACTGCACCGGCTCAGCGCCTTCCGGCACGCTCACCGTGAACTCGATGTGGCCGTCCCACGGGAAGTTCGACTTCTGCGAGACCTTCACGCCGTCGAAGAACTCGGCGTCGTTCGCGATGAACTGGTGGGCGATGATCTCGCGCCTGTCCTCGTGCACGGTGTACAGGTAGCGGTCCACGGACGCGATGAGTCGCGCGATGTTGGCCGGGCAGCAGGCGCATCCGAACCATTCGGCGCGGTGCATGAGCACGTGGTAGCGGTCGGGGTTGTGCTCGGTGGCCTCGGGGTCAGCCTCGAGCGCGTTCACGTAGTAGAAGTGCTTGCCGTCGAGCGCGATGCCGGCGATGGAACCGTTGAACAGCTCCTTTTCGAGCACGTCGGCATACTCGCCCTTGGTCTCGAGCTCGAGCATCTGGCGGGCGAGGAAGCTCATCGCGACGGACGCGCACGTCTCGCCGTACATGGTGTCGCTCGGCAGGTCGTAGTCGTAGGTGAACGCCTCGCCGACGTGCGTCGAGCCGACGCCGCCGGTGATGTACATGCGCTTGGTGACGATGTTGTGCCACAGGCGCTTGGCGGTCTCCTCGAGCTCCTTGTCGCCGGTCAGACGGGCCACGTGGGCGACGCCGGTGAGCATGTAGCCGACGCGCACGGCGTGGCCTTCGGCGGTCTGCTGCTGACGGATCGGACGCGCGGTCTGCGTGTACTCGTGCGTCCAGCCGCGCATCTGCGGGAAGATGTCGGTCGAGCCGTCGCCGATCTTCTCGTTCTGCTTGTCGTAGAAGCTCGGATCCTTGCCGCGCACGTCGATGAAGAACTTGGCGAGATCGAGGTACTGCTGCTTACGGGTGACCTCGTACAGGCGGGAGAGCGCGAGCTCGATCTCCGGATGGCCGTCGGCGCCGGGGATCTTGCCGTCCTCCTCGCCGAAGTTCGCGGCGAGGCAGCCGGCCATCTTCTCGGCCACGTCGAGCGCCTGCTGGTTGCCGGTGACCTCGTAGTACGCGACGGCGGCCTCGATGTAGTGGCCCATCACGTACATCTCGTGGCTCTGCTGGATCTGCGTGAAACGCTCGCGGTTCGCGAACGCGCCGGACTTGATGATGTACGGGGTGTCGAGATAGCCATCCTCGCGCTGGGCGCGAGCGATCAGGTCGACGAGCTTGTCGCACAGGTCCTTGAGCTGGTCGTCGGGCTCGTAGGCGAGCGCGTACGCGGCCTCCTCAAGCCACTTGTACACGTCGGAGTCCTGGAAGACGAAGCCCTTGAACTCGCCTTCCTCGTCGCCGGCGGCGATGCGCAGGTTGCGCACGGCGCGGCTGTAGTGGTAGTCGATGTCCTGCTTGGCGCCGGACGGGTCGCGCGGGATGTCGATCTTCTGCTCGTCGTTGATGACGGCCCACTGATACGGAATCACTTCCTTGGCAACGTTTTCACGGTAACGCTTCCAGAACGGCGAAGTAACCGTGACATGCTGGCTCATGGCTCTTCCTTTCCACACTGATCGGGACGATCGGGTACTTGAACTGCGTGTTCTTTTGTGCGGAGCGGCGGGACCTGCTGCAATGCGATCGCGTCCCATCCGTCTCCTTGATCGATTGCACAGCCATCCTAGAAAACCATGACTTGACCCGATTCAAAGTCTTGCGAATGCGAAAATTTTCGCATATCATTACGCGTCATGGACACCGTGTCAACGCAGCAATCGCAACCGACACGCCGAGCCGCACACCGGGCGTCGGACGCATCGTCATCGCCGGCTCGAACGGCATCGCCGGACCGCAGACCAACGCTCGCCGACGTCGCACGTCTTGCCAACGTATCCATCGCGACCGCGTCAAAAGCGCTCAACCGCACCGACCGCATCTCCGCGGCCACGCAACGCACGGTCATCGACGCGGCCGAACGACTCGGTTATCGCACCCCCGCCGAACGCGGCCGCCGGCAGCGCCAGCGCTCCGGACTCGTCGGCCTCATCACCTCCGACTACAACGGCCGTTTCTCGCTGCCGCTGCTCACCGGCGCGGAAAGCACGCTCGGCGCGTCGAACCACGCCGCGCTGCTCATGAGCTCGCACGGCCGGCCGGCGCTTGAGAAAAGCCACATCGACCGGCTCGCCGCGCACGGCGTGGACGGGCTGATCGTCGTCGGCAACACGACCAACGCGCGCCCGCCGCTCGACCCGGACACGACGATGGGGCTGCCGGTCATCTACACGTACGATCCGTCGCGCGATCCGGACGACTGCTCGATCGTGTGCGACAACGTCGGCGCGGGCGCGCAGGCGATCGAATACCTGCTCAGCCTCGGCCGGCGCTATATCGCGATCATCGCCGGACCGGAGGATTTCCAGGCGGCGAAGGACCGTGCGCGCGGCGCGTGGCAGACGTTCTCAATCTACGACTTCCAGCCGGTCGACGTGCTGTTCGACGCGTGGAGCGAGGAGTGGGGCGAACGCGCGGCGCGGGTGCTGCTCGACCGGCATCCGCATCTGGACGCGATCTACGCGCTGAGCGACGAGATCGCGCGCGGAGCCGTGCGCGGATTGGTGGCGGCCGGCAAACGCGTGCCGCAGGACGTCGCCGTCATCGGCCACGACAACTGGTTCGTCTTCGCGTCGAACGCGCACCCGACGCTCACCACGTTCGACAACAACATCCCCCTGATCGGCAAGACGGCCGCGCAGTTCCTGCTCGACGCGCTGGCCGGGCGGCCGCACCACGGCGTGACCACGATCGAATGCCCGATGATCGTGCGCGAATCCACCGAACCGGCCCGCCGCACCCCGCTCGAAAGCTCCGGCCGCATCTTCGACCGCCGGAACGGGTGAGACGCGGCAGTACCGGTCGGCCGCCGCTCACCGCCGCTTCTTGCGGCCCTTGAAGTTGATGTCGAACACGATCCACACGGACAGCACGAACGCGACCACGTAACCCATGAATCCGACCACCGGGATGCCGAAGATGATCGGCTTCATGCCGGCGTAGTACACGATCGACGAGCCGACGAACAGGCCGACGACGATCAGCGCCATCGTCAGGCGGTTCACCATGTCGCTCAGCTTGTTCATCGGCTCCTCCGCGCCGATCAGCTCCACGTTCACGCGCAGCTGCCCTCGCGTGAGCATGCGCGCGATCGTCTTCGACTCGGTGACCGCATTGAGCAGGCCGTGCAGCGCCTGATGTCCCTCCACGCTCAGCGACGTCAGCTCGTCGCGTGCCGCCTGCTTGGGCGATTTGCTCGTCGCAATGTGCTTCGAGATGATCTCGATCATGTTCACGTCGGGAATGAACTCGTCGAGCAGGCCCTCGAGCGTCACCAGCGCGCGGCCGACCGTCGTGACCGTGCTCGGCACTTCGATCCCGTGACGTTGCGCGAGCTGCGTCAACGCGGTGATGAACGCGGCGATGTCCAGATCGGACAGTTCGACGTTGCCATATTCGGCGACGATCGTGTCCAGATCGGCGAGCAGCGCCGGATAGTCGGCCGGATCGGCATCCGCGCCGGCGAAACGCAGCAGGCCGTCCGCCAGCGACGGCGTGTCCTGTTTGGCGACGGCGAAGATCATCTGCTTCATGACCGAGCGCGTGGTCGAGTTGAGCCGGCCGGTCATGCCGAGGTCGAGCAGGACGATCTGCCCGCCGGCGACCATGATGTTGCCCGGATGCGGGTCGGCGTGGAAGAAGCCGACGTCGAGCACCTGCGTCGCGTAGTTGTCGACGAGCTTGGTGCCGATCTCCTTGAGATCGTAGCCGGCCGCGACCAGACGGTCCGGATGCGAGACGGAGATGCCCTCGACGTAGTCCATGACGACGACGTGCTCGGTGCACAGGTCCATGTACGGCTTGGGACAGTCCATGTATTTGTAGGGCTCGCAGAACCGCTTGAATTCGGCCAGATTGCGCGCCTCGACGAGAAAGTCCGTCTCCGATTGGAACGTGTCCCACAGTTCCTCGACCACGCCGCCGAGATCGACGACCTGCGCGGTGGAGACGACCTTGGTCGCGACCTTGGCGATCGATCGCATGATCGACACGTCCTGCGCCATCGTCTCGCGCACGCCCGGACGCTGCACCTTGACGGCCACGTCCTCACCGGTGACGAGCGTCGCACGGTGCACCTGCGCGAGCGACGCGGAGCCGAGCGGCGTCGCGTCGATATGTTCGAAGATCTCCTCGACCGGACGGCCGTACTCGTGCGACAGCGTCTCCAGCACGGTCTCGTACGGCATCGGGTCGGCGTCGGCGCGCAGCTTCGCCAGCTCGTCGCAGAACGACTGCGGCAGCATTTCGGAGCGCATCGACAGGATCTGGCCGACCTTCACGAAGGTCGGGCCGAGCGCCTCCAGCATCAGGCGCATCTTGACCGGCGTGAGCCCGTGCGCCACATCGAACTGGCGCGCGATGCCGGCGATTTGGGAAAGCCTCTTGATCTTGCCCCACCGGGTCAGGTGGTAGCGCTCGGAAAAGGCATCACGACGGGGGCCGAACAGGTCGAGGGTCTCCCCCGGCCATTCGGCCCCCGTATTCGCGGTGTTATCGGCCAAGGGCTACTCGGCCTTGGCCTCGCCGTCGGCGGAGCCGGTCGCGGCGGCGTCCTTCTTCTCGGACTCCTCCTTGACTTCGGCGGCCTTGCGCTTGAGCTCGGTGTTGAGCGCCTTGCCCTGCTCGACGGTCAGTTCGCCCTTCTTGACGAGATCGTCCACGATCTCCTGGCTCTTCTCCACCGTGGTGGCCAGGGCGCCGACGCCCGCCAGAAACACCTTGCGCAGGCCGTCGCCCAGATCGAAACCAGCCATGATACGCCTCCCTATGACGTGGGGTATGGTCGCTTCCAAGCCTACTCCCCCGCCGGTAGAAACCGGCGGAATTCGGCTGAGGAATCACTCCCCCACGCGCTGGCGCACGTAGCCGTCGAGCACGTCCGCCGTCACGCCCGCATACGAGCTGATCGACGCGAACTGCGGGCCGTTCGACGTGTCCGTATTGATGTATCCGGTCTGCGCGATCAGCGTCGCACCGGACGCGGCCGCCGACC
>NZ_JAFEJT020000043.1 GCF_018555435.2 Bifidobacterium amazonense | reverse complement strand
CATTTCCTGGCGGACTGGAAACCACGCGAAACGGCCGTGCCGGCCCAACAGACGTCTTCCGCCGTCCCCGTCCAACCGGACACGCTGCAACGCATCCGACGCAAGGAATACTGCCCCGAAGTCGACGTTCTCTCCGGTTCTTCCGGTGCCCCATACCGTGATGTTCGGTGGCAGCAGCACGCAGGACGAGGGCGAGACGCGCAGGCTTCGCTCGTGTGAGGGATCGTCGGCAAGATGGTACACGAGATCGAAATGGCCGGATATGCCAATGATGAGTTCGAAATCCGGCCCATGATCGTATTGCGCATGGACCCATCCGGGGCGACTGGTGAATTCCCCGGCTATGAAGTACCGGATCGGGGCACCGAGGTCGATTTCATAGATGGTCATGGCCGCTCTCCTGATCACTGACGTCGATGAAGTCGGAATATGACACCATTGTTCCATATTGCGCCCATGACATGCACAGTACAGTGAAATTACTTGGTTGAGCGGCTTCCCTTCAAGGAACGAAGGGGTGTCAGTTTCCGCACGACAATTGACGTGGACGAAAGGAGCATGAGATGTCCGTCAAGGCATACGAGCCCTTCCCCATCGATCAGGTGACGTTGCATGAGGGTGAGTTCCTGCGTCGGCAGGAGCTGGTGAAGCGATATGTGCTCGGTTTCGACGTCGATCGGCTGATGCATACGTTCCGGATCAATGCGGGATTGGGCAGTGACGCGAAGCCTCTTGGAGGATGGGAATCCCCGGATTGCGGTCTGAGGGGCCATTTCGTGGGGCATTTTCTGTCCGCGGCGTCGAAGTTCTGCGTCGACGGCAACAACGGCGCGCAGGAGAGCGAGCTGCTGCACGACAAGGTCGACGGAATCGTGACCGTCATGAAGCGGTGCGCGAGACGGAACGGCTATCTGAGCGCATTCCCCGAGTCGGATCTGGACCGTCTCGAAGACCAGGAGTGCCAAGGGGTGTGGGCCCCCTACTATACCCTGCACAAGATTTTGCAAGGCCTATTAGATGCCTATCGGTATGCCGGCAACGGGGACGCGCTGGAGCTGGCGGTGGACCTCGTCCATTATGTCGAACGACGCTTCGACCGCCTCGGTTTCTGGAAGATCGACAGCATCCTGCATCCCACACGGCTTAACCCGGTCAATGAATACGGCGGGATCGGCGACTCAATGTACACTTTGTACCGCATGACGGGAGACGAACCCACCCTGCGCACCGCCATGTTGTTCGACCGCGAGTACTTTGTCGGCAATCTCGCCAGCGGACGCGACATTCTGGAGGACCTGCACGCCAACACGCATCTGCCGATGGTGATGGCCATGATGCAACGGTACGAAATCACCGGTGAGGCACGCTACCGTGACGCCGCCGAGCAATTTTACCGGTTCCTGTTCACGAGGACGTTCGCGAACGGGTCAAACAGCTCCAAGGCCACGCATTATTCCGCGACCGGAGTGTCCTCCAAGGCCGAGCACTGGGGCGCGCCCAATGATCTGCACGACGCGTTGACCGGCGGGGAAAGCGAATCCTGCAACGGGCATAACACGGAGTCGATCGTTTCCGAACTGTTCTGCTGGAATGGCGGCTCCGATCTGCTCGCGCACCTCGCCCGGCTGAAATTCAATGCGGTGCTCAACTGCATGAGTCCCTCCACCGGACTGTCCCAGTACCACCAGCCGATGGGTGTTGCGGTGTACAAGGTGTTCAGTACGCCGGACGAGTCATTCTGGTGCTGCACCGGCACCGGCGTGGAGGGTGGTTCCGACCTGCAAAAGGATATCTGGTTCAAGGGAACGGATGCCGACGGCGTGCCGACGATCGCGCTCGCGGCGTTCATCGCATCATGTCTGCGATGGTCCGAGCGGGGGCTGACGCTCGATCTGCGATCCACGTATCCGGAGGCGCTTTCCGCCAGCATCGAGATGCATACGGATCCCCTGCGGGACGGTTGCCGAACACGTCTGCTGTTGCGCCGCGACTTGGTGAGCTCCGTGGACGTGACGGATGCGCAGGGAATTCCGCTGCCGGCATCCATTCAGTACGACGATGGATTCGTCTCGGTGCTGCGCGTCTTCCGCAACGGCGACATGGTCCGGATCGGGCTACGGGAAGCACTGTGCGAAGAGCCGTTAATAAGGGAACCAAACAGAATCGCGCTGCTGCGCGGCGACGTGCTGCTCGCCGGACTGGGAGACACGGGCGATATAGGTCCACTGCCCCCCGAAGATCTCAATGATCGGTGCCGACGCATCACGACAGCTGAAGAGACAGGACGGCGACACGGAGATGATGGCATCCTTTACGAGCTGTCCACCAGTTCGGGGACGGTCGATCTGGCTCCGCTGTACATGGTGGACGCGGAGCGACGCTACACCGTGTATTTCAATACGTCCGATCATCCCGTCGTCAGACGGGAGTTCGAACCGGTCGCCGAAGGCGCGAACTAGAGGAGATCCTACGAAACGCCACGCATCGTCCATGATGCCATGGAACGGATGCGCCGCATTAACCATGCCAATGACGGAGAATGACTCATGCGATTGATATACAACAAGCCGGCCGACCTCTGGATTGACGGCATTCCGATCGGCAACGGCCGTATGGGAGCGATGGTATGTTCCACGCGGCAGACGGACGTCCTGTACCTGAACGACGACACGCTGTGGTCCGGCTATCCACGCAAGGAACGGATTCGGCTGGATCGACGGACCGTGGAACTTGCCAGCGAACAGGCCGCGCAGGGAAGGTACGCCGAAGCCACGGAGACGATCCGCTCCCGCACCGATCTGCAGGAGGACGTCCAGATGTACGAGCCGTTCGGCACGCTGCGGTTCACGTTCGATTCCCGCACGCAGGCGGCTGCACCCTTCACAAGAGCCCTGGACATGTCCCGGGGCGTGGCGGAGGCGCGGACCGGTCGGAACGGAGACGATCGCCGGATGCGGGCGTTCTGCTCCGCGCCGTCGGATCTGCTCGTTTATCGGGTCGAATCGGCGCGGCCGTTCTCGTGTACCATCACGGCGTCGGACGGGTTCCTGCAGCACGGCGACTGGGATCACGAACCGTTCGGGGCACTTACGGATGAAGATGATGATCGGAAGGGCTACATGTTGTACGGTCAGTGTCCGGGCCTCAATATCGGCGGCATGAATGGCGGACAAGCCGGGGAACATCCGTGGGAGCCCGCTGCGCGAGGTGTGGGCATGGCCTATGCCGGAGGAGGAACCGTATCCGTGAAAGGCGGCGCGATGTTCTCCATGGAGAACGGATTGCGTTGCGAGAACGTGACCATGCTGACGCTGACGTTTGCATCGCATTCCGGATTCCGGGGGTTCGACATGCAGCCGGAACGTTCGCAGGAGCGGGTGACGTCGCAACTGATCGCGTTGACCGGTACGACGATCTCCCGCACGTATTGCGAGACACTCACCGAACATGAGCGGGACTATCGCACACTGTTCGATCGCGTGTCCGTCGGCTTCCATGTGCCGGATGGGTTGCGCGCCGACGGCACGATGACGGATGATTCGGCGTTGATCGAACGGCTGCTCGGCCGTGGCGTCTCGGATGAGACGCTACCGGTGTTGACCTCCTTGCTGTTCGATTTCGGACGGTATCTGGCCATCTCCTGTTCCCGTCCCGGTTCTCAGCCGGCCAACTTGCAGGGACTGTGGAATGATCGTGTCGTGCCGCCATGGCTATGCGAGTACACCGCCAACATCAACGTCGAAATGAACTACTGGCTGACCGGCCCTTGCGACCTGCACGAACTGGTCGAACCATTGGTGAGGATGAACCGTGAACTGCTGGAAACCGGCAGGGAAGCGGCTTCAAAGGTCTTCGGCATCGACGGAACGGCGGCGTTCCACAACATCGACATCTGGCGTAAATGCTCACCGGCGAAAGGCGATCCCTCATGGTCGTTCTGGCCGTTGGGCCAGGCCTGGATGTGCAGGAACCTATACGAAGATTACCTGTTCACGGAGGATGCCGACTATCTGCGGGATATCTGGCCAATACTGCTGCAGAGCGCCCGATTCGTATTGGGCACCCTGCGGCAGACCCCCGATGGACTCGCCCCATGTCCGGCCACATCACCGGAGAATCTATTTTGGGATGACGGGCGGCAGGCGTCCGTGGCGCTGTACAGCGAAAACACGTTGGCCATAGCAAGGAACCTGTTCCGCGATGTCGTGGAAGCGGCGGGAATCCTACACGGCCGTTTGAGCGAAGAGGATCAGGGGACGATATCTCGCATCGCCTACGTTTTGGGCAGGCTGGTACCGGTGCAGGTGGATGGTGTAGGCCGGATCATGGAATGGAACGGCCCCTTTGAGGCCGTGGATCCACATCACCGTCATTTGTCACACCTCTATGAGCTGCATCCGGGCAACGGCATCACCGCAAGCCGAAGATCGCTGTTCGATGCGGCGCGTCGCTCGCTGGAATCGCGTGGCGCATACGGTTCGGGCTGGAGTCTTGCCTGGCGTCTAATGATGTGGGCGCGACTAAGGGAACCCGAACGCGCGAAACAGGCCATCGGCATGTTCTGTCATGTAGTGGATGCGAATGCGACGGCCTCCATACATGGCGGCGGGATCTACCCCAGTCTGCTGTGTGCGCATCCTCCGTTCCAGATCGACGGCAACCTCGGCTTCACCGCCGCCGTGTGCGAAATGCTCGTGCAAAGCCACGACGGCGTGCTACGGCTGTTGCCCGCTTGGCCCGTTGAATGGGGTCCAGGGCATGCGAAAGGGTTGCGCGCCCGCGGAAACCTTCGCGTCGATCTCGCATGGGATGAGCAATCGCTTTCGTACCGCATCCGTGCCGGCCGTCGTCTTGACCTTATGGTCGCCGTGGGCGACAGTCCCGCAGGGAGCGTGACCATTGACGGCTCACTATCGATGGTTGTCCCTCTGAACAAGCCGGTTGGCCATCGTCGCATCGACAAGATCGGAGGAAACGGCGACAACGAACATTAGCGCATCCGACATCGAATCCGTAAACGTATATATTCATCCGGCTTCGCCGGATATAACAATCACCGATAAGGAGTCTCGCGACGAGGCAGACGCCAGATCGTAAACAGTCGGCAGCTAAGGATGGCTGCCGTATCACAACAGGGAAAGGTACCATCATGAACACCAATTATGGGAAAATCGCAAAGGTCTCCATCGCCTTGGCATCGGCGACGGCCATGCTGCTCGTTTCGGGCTGCGGTTCGAGCGCCGCCGGCGGCAATGATGATTCCTCATCGTCGAGCCCGGTCAAGCTGACGTTCTCCGGCTGGGTGCCCCACATCGAGGATGCCGTCGACCTTTGGAACGAGGAGAACCCGGATATCCAAGTCGAGTTCAAGCGCATCGCCAACGATGCGATGAAGAACTACTCCTCGCAGATCGAGGCCGGCGTCGCCAGCGACATACTGCAGGTCTCCGGCGATGCATTGGTCGATCTGGTCATCGAACAGCAGGTGCAGGACATCTCCAAGTACGTTAACGACAAGTCGAGTCTCTTCACCGAATCAGATTGGCAATCCGGCGTGTTCGGGGACGGTGTCTACGGCGTGCCGCAGGATTCCTGCCCCACAGCGCTGATGTATCGCAAGGACATTTTCGAACAGTATGGCGTCAGCGTGCCGAAGACATGGGATGAGTACCTGGATGCGGCCCGCAAACTGCATTCGGCCAACCCGGACGTCTACATCACCGCATTCACGCCCAATGAGGCCAGTCTGTTCATTCAGGACTTCTATCAGGAGGGCGGTACGCTGTACGACGTCGATGGCGACACATGGAAGGTGATGCTTGACAGTGGGGCATCGCAGACCGTGGCCGACCGATACCAGACGCTCATCGATGAGGGGTTAGTCAAGATCGTGGACATGTGGACGCCCGATTTCTGGTCGGCGGTCAATGACGGCACTATCGCCTCGTTCAACTATCAGGCGTGGTTTCCGGTGCTCATCGAAGAGAATGCGCCCGATCTCTCCGGCAAGTGGGCGGTAACGCAAAGCCCATCCGACAGCGGCAACGGCCCTTCAAGCAATGTCGGCGGCGGTCTGAACACCATTCCCGTCACCAGCAAGCATCCCGAGGAGGCCAGCGAGTTCATCACCTGGCTGAATTCCGACGAGAAGGCTCTCGACATCCTCATCGAAAAAGGCGGACTGTTCCCCGCGGCCAAAGCCGGCTTGGAGAACGAGACCCTGAACAAGACCAGCGATTACTGGGGAGGTCAGGCCCCCGGCGCAGAATTCGTCAAGGCTGCGAAGAACGCGGTGAAAGGATCCACCGGCCCTCAGGTCGATGCCGGATTCACCGCGCTCAAGGACGGTTTCGCCAAGGTCGCCAACAAACAGGACACCATGGGCAACGTGGTGACCAAGGCCGCCGACGCGATGCGCAAGGCCGCATCCGACAAGGGACTGAGCGTCAAATGAGCGACTCATCCGCATCTATCCAAGGCCCGCGTCGCGGCAAGCGGCGCGGGCCGGGACTGGCCCCCTATTTCTTCGTCGGCCCCTTCGCCGTCGCCTTCACTGTGTTCTTGCTTTCACCACTACTGGTGGCCGTATGGAGTTCGTTGTTCACCGTCAAACGATCCGGACTCGGTTTCGGCGGAACGAAGACCTCCGTGTTCATCGGCATGGGCAACTACCAAGCCGCATTGCAGAACAAGCAATTCATGTCCGGTTTCGGCCGGGTGCTGCTGTTCGGCGTCGTGCAAGTACCGCTCATGCTCGGACTGGCTCTACTGTTCGCCCTACTGATCGATTCGACGCTGGTCCGATTCAAGCGTGTGGCGCAGATCGTCCTGTTCATCCCGTACGCGGTGCCTGCGGTCATCGCCGCGTTGTTGTGGGGATTCCTGTACCAGCCCGGCGTCAGCCCGATCGTCAAAGGGCTGCGCACGATCGGATTGGACGTGAACTTCCTGGCACCGGATTCGGTGCTGTGGTCGACGGCGAACATCACCACATGGTGTTATGTAGGCGTCAACATGGTCATGATCTACTCGGCATTGCAGGCAATCCCACAGGACATCTACGAGGCCGCACGGATCGACGGCGCCAGCGAGGCCCGCATCGCATGGTCCATCAAGATCCCCATGATCATGCCCACGCTGATCGTCACCCTGTTCCTATCGATCATCGGCACCATCCAGCTGTTCAACGAGCCAACCGTCCTACGCACCGTCACCAGCAACGTCTCCTCGGAGTTCACGCCGCTGATGTCCATCGTCAACACGGCATTCGCCCAGAAGAATCAGAATCTCGGTTCCGCGATGTCCGTCATAGTCGCCTTGGTGGCCTTTATCCTGTCCGCGGTCATTAATCTGGCGCAACGCAAATGGGAGGAGAAATCATGACCACCATCGCACGTCCGGTCATCACCCGTCAGAACCTGAAGATACGCTCCGGACAGCGTATCGTCCTGTCCCATGGATGGGCGCGCATCCTGACGATGCTGCTGTTCGCTGTCGCCTTCGTCTATTTCGTCGTCCCGGTATGCTGGCTGTTCGTCGCCTCCACGAAAAGCGCCGGCGACCTGTATACGACCCCAAGTTTCGCTTTCGCGGAATTCCGTCTTTTCGAGAACATCAGCTCACTGTTTGCCTACCAGAATGGGGTCTATCTTCGCTGGATCGCGAACTCGATCCTCTATTCGGTGATCGGATCCCTGCTCACCGTGCTGGTGAGCGCCATGTGCGGATACGGACTCGCCGTATACCAGTTCCGAGGACGCAGGATCATCCTCGGAGCGGTGATGGTCAGCTTCCTCGTCCCGGGAGCGGCGTTGACCCAGCCGCTGTACCTGCAGCTGGTGCGCATGGGACTGAACAACAACATCCTCGGAGTGATCCTTCCCGCGCTGGTGTATCCCTTCGGCGTGATGTTCTCATGGCTTACCGTGCGGGCCTCGGTGCCGATGGAGATCATCGAAGCGGCACGCGTAGACGGCGCCGGCGAAATCAGGACCTTCTTTCAGATTGTGATGCCGATGATGCGGGTCGGACTGACCACGGTGTTCCTCTTCACGTTCATGGGCAGCTGGAACAACTACATGCTGCCGATGATGATCCTCGACGACCCCGAACTGTACCCGCTCGCCGTCGGACTGGTCGACTGGAACAAGCAGTCCACCTCCGTGGCACAGCTGGGAACGCTCACCCTCGTCGGATCCTTTGTGTCTCTGATGCCGCTGATCCTCGTGTTCATCTTCTCGCAACGGTATTGGAAATCCGGGATCGCCGCAGGCGGTGTCAAGATGTGACGCCTTCCGTTATCCCGCGTCGTCCAAAAGACAATGCGATGTCATCCGGCAACGGCCAATGGCATCGCATTATCGCTGTCGCAGAAGGTGAAAGAGGCCCATGCTATCCATCGACAATACGACCAATCCAATGCCAGCCTGCAGTAACAGTCGGATGCGAACCGTAATGATCCTTACCACACAAGGAATGAAACGGCTTATAAATCAACTGGGGGCAGGCGATGATGACGGTCATCGGTAGAGCTTCATGCCTTGGGGGCAGGGGGTGAAGCCGGCGGCGTGCAGGATGCGGGCGTTTTCACCGCCTCTGGTGAGCGGTTCGCCGTTGAGGCTGGCGAAGGTGATGCCACCGGCGTTGCCGGGGCGGCCGCCGTTGTCGATCATGCGTCGCAGGGAGAACGCCAGTTCGGCGCAGGCCGGGCGCAGCGTGGATTCGGTCCGGTCGAAGGCGATGAGCCGGTGCGTGCGCGGCGCAGCGTAGAGCACCGGCCGGCCTTGCGCCAATACGACGATGGTGCCGGCACGACGTGACGGTTTGCCCCTGGTACCGGGGTCGTGCGTCGTCTTGGTTTCCCGGCCGGCGGTATCGCCGTGATCCGTATTCCCGGAGGCCTCGGCCATTGTCTGCGCAGCTTCCGTTGGCGGGTTCCCCGACTGGACGGAGGGCCATGCGATGGCCGAACCGGTCAGGTTCGCCGGGTCGGTGGCGTCAAGGGCCACATTGGATTGGCTGTGTCCTTGCTCGGTGTCGCGCAGCGCGTTCACGGTGTCCTTGTCGGCGAATTGGGCGGCGCCGAAGCCCTGCACGAACATGCCGCGCACGACCGTGCCGGTCTCCTCCATGCGTTTGAGCACCGGGTACAGCGAGGAGAACCCGCCGGCGATCCCCTCCTGATCCACCAACGGCTGGGCGATGACGCCGTAGCGGTCCAGCAGCGTCTCCACCAGCGCGATGATGCGCTGTTCGCGAAGGGTCGAACGTTCCTCCGGCATGGTCGCGTCGGCTCCGGCCAGCGACCAGAGTCCGCCCATGCGTGCCGGAATGCCGGTCTGCACGCGAATACGACGGCGCGACGCACGGGCGGGGGCACGTACCGTGCGGCTTCCGGCGGCGAGCGCCCGGACCGGGGTCAGGGAACTGTTGGTGACCGCTCCCTGCCAGACCAGCGACCACAACGCCTCCTCGAACTGGCTGTCCGACCATGCCCGGGGCAGGATCTCCCCGGTTTGAGGGTCCACGTCCGTGGACTCCTCCTGCCAGAGCCTGTTGGTCATCGCGGCCAGTTGGTCGGCACGGTAGGCGCCTCCGGACGAGAGCACCGATAGGATGGCGTCGGGGACGGTGATCGCGTCCCCGTCATTGCCTTTGTCGCCTTCGCCGGCGACGGGCATGAGCATCGAATCGGACGGGTGGAAGGTGACCATACCCTGTTCGCTGGCCTTCGTGCCGCCGGTTTTGGATCCGATCCACGTCACTTCCCCGCCCACGACGAGTTCGTCGAGCATGGACGGCGCATAGTCGCCCACCCGTGCGGGGAATACGCTGTTCTCCCACACGTCGAGGGGCAGGGCGATGCCTTCGAGCTGCTCGATGACGCGCATGAGGCCGTCTTCGCCGTGATATCGTTCGCCGCCGACCGGCCCTGCGCCCTGCCGGTCGAGCAGGAACGCCTGATAGACGGCCGGTTCGACCGGTTTGACCGCGGCGCGTGCCTTGGCGAGCGAACGGGAGCGGATGCGTCGGAAGATGTCCTTGTGCAGCCATTGCCGCACGTCGGTTCCCTGCAGGAACCTGCCGTTGAGCAGTTCCCCCTGCGCCTGGAGCCGGTCGAGCGCATGCACGGCCTCCGTCGCGTCGATGCGCAGGTCGCCGATGAGTTGATCGGCGGTGAATGGGCCGTGGGTTTTGGCGTATCTGGCGACGCGGCCGGCGATGTCGTCGGCAGGCAGGTCGTTCCAGAAGGTGCGCGTGGCAAGTTGCCGTTCGACGTCGGCTATCACGTCCGGGTCAAGTACGGCGGACATGTCCGTCGTGCCGAGCAGTCGTTCCAGCACGTCCGGGTCCATGGACAGGAGTTGTGCGCTGCGTTCAGCCTGCGGCACGTCGTATTGGTACATGACGGATCCGACGAAACCGAACAGCAGGTTTTCGGCGAATGGCGACGGGGTCGAGGTGTCCGTCTGGGATAGCACGATGGTTCCGCCGTTGATGCCGGTCATGATCTCGCGCAGCGCGGGCAGATCGTAGACGTCCTGCAGGCATTCGCGCGCGGTCTCCAGCAGCAGCGGGAAATTGCGTTTCAATCGGGCGGCGTTGAGCAGCTGAGCGGCTCGCAGTCGTTGCTGCCATAACGGCACGCGTTTGCCGGGTTCGGTGCGTGGCAGGAACAGGGATCGTGCGGCGCATTCACGGAACCGTGCGGCGAACAGCACGCTCTCCCCCACTTGCGTTTCGACGATGCGCTGCAGGTCGTCGGGATCGAACGTCACCAGTTCCCGAATCGGAATGGTCCCCTCTCCTTCGGGCAGACGCAATACGATGCCGTCGTCGGCCGCGTATGCCTGTCCGTCGAATCCGTAGCGCTGCTTGAGCCGAGTGGTGATCGCCATGGCCCATGGTTCATGCACGCGGCGGCCGAACGGGGAATGGATGATGATGCGCCAGTCCCCTTCCTCGTCCGGGCAACGTTCGATGACGATGGTCCTATCGTTCGGCACGGTGCCGGTTGACGCCCGTTGTTCGGCAAGCAGGCGGGCGAGGTTGCCTATGGCGTTGTCGTCGAGGCCGTCACCGCGCAGCCGCCGCTCGATGTCCGGGTTGAAGCGGGGCTCTTCAGGGGAGGATCCCGGTTGGTCATCGACCGCGAAGGTCGGCCCTGCACCGCGGGATGCCGTGTCCGCGGCGTCGACGCGCAGTCCGCCGGCCGCTTCGCGCAGGAACCGTCCCTTGGTCTTGCCGAACCCGTAGTCGCGGCCGCTTTCCTCGCCGTGCCAGAACGGCAGTCGTGCGGTGCGCCCCGGTGCGGGGGTGACGACGACACGGTCGCGGGTGATCTCCTGGATCTGCCATGTGGAGGTGCCGAGGGTGATCACGTCGCCGACGCGAGACTCGTAGACCATTTCCTCGTCGAGTTCGCCGACGCGTCGCTGTCCTTTGCCGGCATCCGCCTCGGGCAGGACGACCGTGTACAGGCCGCGGTCGGGTATCGTGCCGCCGCTGGTGACGGCGAGCCGCTGCGCGCCGGGGCGGGCGGAGATGATGTCGTCCTCGCGGTTCCAGACGAGTGCCGGGCGGAAGGCGGAGAACTCCTCGCTGTTGTAGGCGCCGGTCATCATGCCCATGACCGCGTCGAACATGTCGCGGGTCAGTTCCGTGAACGGAGCGGCCTTGCGTACCGTGGCATACCAGTCGTCCGGTTTGAGGTCGTCCATCGCGGCCGCGGCGACGGTCTGCTGGGCGAGGATGTCGAGCGGATTGCGTGGTATAGCCAGCGGTTCGATGTCGCCGGACCGCATGCTTTCGATGCTTGCGGCGACGCCGACGATCTGTTCGCGGGTGAGTGGGTAGAACAGCGCGTGCGAGACGCCGCCGACGCGGTGGTCGGCGCGGCCCACGCGCTGCAGGCCCGAGGCGACCGACAGCGGCGGCGCGATCTGGATGACCAGGTCCACCGATCCCATGTCGATGCCGAGTTCGAGGCTGCTGGTGGCCACTACGCATTTGAGCCGGCCGCGTTTGAGCTGCTCCTCGATCTGCTTGCGGCGGTCCTTCGACACGGAGCCGTGATGCGCCATCGCGATCACGTCGTCGGAGTCATGCGATTGGACCAGCATGGTGGTCGAACCGACCACCGCATCGTAATGTTCGGCGAATCCTTCGCGTCCTTCCGGCGAGGCGATGGCGTGCCCGGTGCCGTGCATGTCGGCGTACAGGTCGTTGAGCCGGGCGGTGAGCCGTTCGGCCAGTCCTCGCGAGTTGACGAAGACAAGTGTGGTGTGATGCGCGAGGATCTCGTCGAGCACACTGCGTTCGACGACCGGCCAGATGGAGCCGGAAGCGCGTTCGCCGCCCGTGCCGATGGAATCGGCGGCATCGTTCCGACCGATGCGCCCGGCCGCACCTTGGGGTACCGGGGTTTGTCGTTCCGTTGCACCGGCGTGGTCGACCGGGGCGAGGCCACGCCGTTCGGCGAGCCGCTGCATGGCCGGCGTGACGCCGGAGATATGCGGGGTTCCGGCCCGTTGCGAGTCCACGCCGCCGGCTCGGGATGGCACGTCGGCCGATTGCAGATCGCGCATGTTGGCCAGTGGCTCGACGACGCGCAAGTCCATTGCCGGGGATTCGCCCTGATCGACGACGGTGACCGGTTGCACTCCGCCAAGGAAGCGCGCGACCTCCTCGCGTGGGTTCACCGTTGCGGACAGGCCGATGCGCTGCGCCGGCGAGGCCGTGAGCCGGTCGAGCCGTTCGAGACTGACCGCCAGGTGCGCGCCGCGTTTGGTGCCGGCGAGCGCGTGCACCTCGTCCACGATCACCGTGTCCACGGTTTTGAGGATGCGCCTGGCTTTGGAGGTGAGCAGCAGGTAGAGCGATTCCGGTGTGGTGACGAGGATGTCCGGCGGATGGGAGACGATCGCGCGTCTTTCCTGCGGTGTGGTGTCGCCGCTGCGGGTTGCCACGCCGATGCGCGGCGCGTGCAGGCCCATCGCGTCACATTGTGCGGCGATGCCTTCGAGCGGCGCCTGCAGGTTCTTGGCCACGTCGACGGCGAGCGCCTTGAGCGGCGACACATACAGCACCTTGACGCCGGCGGCCGTACGGCGGCGGCGGCCCGTGTCCGCGCCTGAATGCGTGGAGGTGGTCGCTGCGGCGTTGGAAGTCGGATCAAGGCCGGAGCGTGCGGCGCGTTCCCCCATCAGCCGGTCGATCGCCGACAGGAACGCGGAGAGGGTTTTGCCCGATCCGGTGGGGGCGATGACCAGCACGTTCCCGCCCGAACGGATGGCCGGCCATGCCTTCCGCTGCGCGTTGGTCGGTTTCCCGAACGCATGTTTGAACCATGCCGCGGTGGGCGCCGAGAACAGATCCAAACAATCGTACATACGTTCGATTATGCCCGTAGCTTGCGACAGCGCGATTCCAAGACCACGCGGACGCTTCACCATAAACCCCTACCACCACAATGCGGAGAAGCCCTATCCGGCATCCCCAAAGGCACTCGTTCCGTCGTCGGCGCCGCCGTCCCATTCGAGCACGTCTCCGGGCTGGCATTCGAGCACCGCGCAGATGCGATCGAGCGTGGAGAATCGAATGGCCTTGGCCCGCCCGTTCTTGAGCACGGACACGTTGGCGGGGGTAATGCCGATGCGTTCGGCGAACTCCCCTACGCTCATCCTGCGCTTGGCGAGCATCACGTCGAGGTTCACGCGGATCGTCATCAGATCACCGCCTCGAGCTCGTCACGCTGGGCGATCGCGGCGGCAAGCAGCGAGCGCATGACGAGCATGAGCAGGATGAACGCGGCTATGAGCAGCAGCGCGACGAGGCACCCCAACCCCACCGCAGGCATGGTCATGGCGGCGGGGAAACATTCGCCGCTTGTCGGATCGCAGTATTCGAATTGGGCGAATTCGCCGAATAGCAGCACGAACAGCACGAGCGCCCCCTCCACGGCGGCGCAGCCGATGATCACGTTGACCCAGCGCAACGCCCTGCCGGAGAACACGTCACGACGTTCGGCAAGATCCAGCAGCCGCCACAGCGGAACCATCGCAGCCTCGAAGCAGGCGATGCCAAGGATGCCGGCGATCGTATACGGCCATCGCGCCGGCGCGGTCTCCGGATACATCAGCACGATGTCGCCCGCGAGCACATAGCACACATACTGGCCCCATACGCAGATCAGCCCGAACAGGACGATCAGCACCTTAAGCGCGGCGATCGTCCGCGGATGGAATTCGACCTCTCCGCCATTCCCCTTGCACCCCGACAGACCAGTCCCATCCATCGCAATCACCATCCTTGCCATATCACTATATGATCTATCGAAAGACGATCATTATCGATCGCAATTCGATAGTAACCTATTGTTTTTCGATATGCAAGTCCGGTAAAAACGAGCCGCGACCGCCGGATGCCGTCAGCCGCGCTTGCGGCGCAGCGACTCGTGCATGAACACCATGAGCGCAAGGAAGGCGAACAGGTAGAGCGGCAGCAGGCGGATGGTCACGTACTGCGCGATGAGGCCGAACAGCGGCGGCATGAGCATGGTGCCGACGTACGCGCACGCCATCTGCACGCCGACGATGGCCTGGGAGTTCTCCTCGCCGAAGTAAGCGGGCGTCGAGTGGATGATGCACGGGTAGACCGGCGCGCAGCCGAGGCCGAGGATCGCAAGCCCCGCGTAGACGCCGAGATGGTTCGGCAGCGGCAGGAGCATGACCACGATGCCGACGAGGATGAGCGACTGGCCGAGGCGGATCATGGCCGGATCGCTGAATTTCATGGTCAGGAAGCCGCTCAGGGCGCGGCCGATGGTGATGCCGAAGTAGAGCACGGCGATGCGGCTGGCGGCGGTCGTCTTGTCGACGCCGTCGGCGAGCACCATGTAGCTGCTGCCCCACAGCATGGCGGTCTGTTCGATGGCGCAGTAGCACAGGAACATCACGAGGATCTCCTTGGCGCCGCGGATGGCGAGCACGCCCTTGACGCCCAGCGGTTTGCGCGGCTCGCGCGCGGCGGCCTCGCCCGAACCGCCCGCATCGGAATCGCCCGCAGCGCCGACGGGCCCGGACGCCGTGGCCTTACGCGACTTCCACAGCGGCAGGCTGAAGACCAGCATCGCGGTCAGGACGATCTGCAGCAGGCCGATGTAGCGGTAGCCCCACGGCCACCCCTGTCCGCCGGAAAGCGCGTAGCCCATCACGTACGGGCCGACGAGCGTGCCGACGCCCCACATGCAGTGCAGCCAGCTCATGTGCTTGCTTTCGTAGTGGATGGCGACGTAGTTGTTGAGCGCCGCGTCCACGCCGCCCGCGCCGAGTCCGTAGGGCACGGCCATGAGGATCAGCGTCCAGTAGTTCGGGGCGATCGAGAAACCGAGCAGCGCGGCGGCGGTCATGCCGACCGACACGGCGGTGACGCGGCCGGCGCCGAAGCGCAGCGTCATGCGGTCGCTCAGCAGCGCCGAGACGATCGTGCCGGCGGATATGGTCATCGAGATGCCGCCCGCCCACGAGACGGGCGCCCCCAGGTCCTGGCTCATGGTGGGCCATGCGGAGCCGAGCAGCGCGTCCGGCAGGCCCAGACTGATGAAGGCGATGTAGATCACGGCGAGCAGCAGATTGGCCACGGCCCTTCTCCTTGTGTGAATCGAGTCGGCGCCGGCGGCTCTCCCACCGCGGCGTCGCCCATGCCGACGGTCCGGACCGCGCGACAATGTTTGTACGTTCGTACATACGATAGCGAACGGGAACGATGATTACCAGCCGGTAACCGCCGGCGTGTCGTGACGCCGGCGCACCGCCGCGTCTTCGCGGACGGCGAACTATGGCATGTCGCCGGCAAACCGGCCATGATTGGTGTCAGACATCAACCGCAAGGAGAACACACGTCATGAGCGAACCGGCAACCGCACAGCATCCGCAGGCCACCCGACTGGAACACGACTGCATCGGGGAGCTGCCCGTCCCCGAGAACGTGTACTGGGGCATCCACACGCAGCGCGCCATCGGCAACTTCACCGTCTCGGGCATCCAGGATTCGGCTCATCCGCAGCTCGTCAAAGCCTACGCGACCGTCAAGCGCGCCTGCGCCGAAGCCAACGCCGAGCTCGGCCTGATCGATCGCGGCAAGGCGCGCGCCATCATCGCCGCCTGCCTCGAGATCGAGGGCGGCAAGCTGGCCGACCAGTTCCCCGTCGACGTGCTGCAGGGCGGCGCGGGCACCTCCACGAACATGAACATGAACGAGGTCATCGCCAACCGCGCGCTCGAAATCGCCGGACGCCGCCGCGGTGACTACGGGTACATCCATCCGAACGACACGGTCAACCACAGCCAGTCCACGAACGACACGTATCCGGCCGCCTGCAAGCTCGCGCTCATCGATGCGCTGAACCCGCTCGCCGAGGAGACGAAGAAGCTCGCCCACGCGTTCCATGACCTGGCCGACCGGCACATCAACGACGTGACGATCGGACGCACGCAGCTGCAGGACGCCGTGCCGATGACCTACGGCCAGGAGTTCCATGCGTTCGCCAGCTTCCTCAAGTCGGACATCGCCGAACTGGAGCGCGTCGTGCCGCAGCTCATGATCCTCAACCTCGGGGCCACGGCCATCGGCACGGGCATCTGCGCCGACCTGCGCTTCCGCAAGGCCGCCACCGAGCATCTGGCGCGCATCACCGGGCTGCCGATCACGGCCGCACCCGACCCGATCGCCGCGATGACCGATATGAGCGCATACATCGCCGTCTCGCAGACCGTCAAGAACCTCGCGATCCACCTGAAGAAGGCGGCCGACGACCTGCGTCTGCTCAACTCGGGCCCGCACGACGGATTCAACGACCTCAACGTGCCGGCGCGCCAGGCCGGCAGCAGCATCATGCCCGGCAAGGTGAACCCGGTGATCCCCGAATGCGTGGACCAGTGCTGCTTCATGGTGTTCGGCATGGACACGACGGTCACGTGGGCCGCCTCCGAAGGCCAGCTGCAGCTCAACGCCTTCGACCCGGTGATGATCCACGCGCTGCTCGGCGGCATCGACCTGCTCACCAACGCGATGGCGATGTTCCGCGAGCGCTGCGTGGACGGCATCACCATCAACGCCGCGGTGGGACGCCGGTACGCCGAATACTCGCCGTCGATCGCCGCGACGCTCAACGACGCGATCGGCTACGAGCACGCGGCCGACATCGCCAAGGAGGCGGCGGTCAGCGGACGCAGCGTGCGCGAGGTCGCCGGAGAGCGCACCGACGTGCCGGCCGACGAGCTCGACGCGCTGCTCGACCCGATCGCCCTGTCGCGCCGGCTCGGGCAGACCTGCCGCGAGCGGCACGAGTAGGCGGCGGCGCATCGCCGGCGGAACGCGAAACGGGCCGGTCCCTTCGGCAATCCTGCGTCGAAGGGACCGGCCCGTTTCGTTTGTCCGATAGTCGGTCCGATATGATCGGCCGATCAGGTGTCGATCTTGGAGCGGTCGAAGTCGTCGGCGTTGTCGACGATGAACTGCTTGCGCGGCGGCACGTCGTCGCCCATGAGCAGGCTGAAGACGCCCGCGGCGGCCGCGGCGTCCTCCATGCGGATGCGCCGCAGCATGCGCGTGCGCGGATCCATCGTCGTGTCGGCCAACTGGTCGGCGTCCATCTCGCCCAGACCCTTGTAGCGCTGGATGTCCGGGTTGTACGAGATCTTGCGCTTGTCAAGGTCGGCCAGCTTGCCGGCGAGTTCGTCGTCGGAGTACGTGTAGATGTACTCGCCCTTGTGCGAGCCGGCGAGCGCGATGCGGTGCAGCGGCGGCACGGCGGCGTACACGTGCCCGTGCTCGATGAGCGGGCGCATGTAGCGGTAGAACAGGGTGAGCAGCAGGATGCGGATGTGCGCGCCGTCGACGTCGGCATCGGTCATCATGATGACCTTGTTGTACCGGGCCTGTTCGATGTCGAAGCTCTGGCCGGAGCCCGCGCCGACCACCTGGATGATGGCCGCGCACTCCTTGTTGGACAGCATCTGCGCGAGCGACGCCTTCTGCACGTTGAGGATCTTGCCTCGGATCGGCAGCAGCGCCTGGAACGCGGAGTTGCGCGCGGCCTTGGCGGTGCCGAGCGCGGAGTCGCCCTCGACGATGAACAGTTCGGCCACGTCGTCGTTGCCCGGCTGGCAGTCCGAGAGCTTGGGCGGCATGGACGCGGATTCGAGCGCGTTCTTGCGGCGCGTGACCTCCTTGGTCTTGCGAGCCTGGATGCGCGCATGCATTTCGCCGACGATCTTGTCGAGCACGCGGGACGACTGCTCCTTGTAGCCGCGTTTCGAACCGGTGATCATCTCGCCGAACTGCCGGTCGGTCATGCGGGTCACGATCGGCTTGACCTGCGCGGTGCCGAGCACGTCCTTGGTCTGGCCCTGGAACTGCGGTTCGGCGATGCGCACGGTGACCACGGCCACGAGTCCGGCCATGATGTCGTCGCGTTCGACCTTCTGCGCGGGGTCCTTGAGGTTGACCTTGAGCCTGCGGGCGTTGTCCTCGACGGTTTTGCGGATCTGCTTGGTCAGGCTCAACAGGAAGCCGTCGACGTGCATGCCGCCGCCGGGCGTTTCGACGACGTTGACGAAGCTGCGGATCACCGTGTCGTAGCCGTTGACCCAGCGCATCGCGATGTCGACGCCGCAGTCGCGGGTGACCTTCTGCGCGTGCAGTTCGCCGTTCTCGCCGACGGCCTGCGTCTCCTCGACGTACGTGTCCTGGCCGCTGATGCGCCAGATGTCGGAGACGGGTTCACCGTTCGACAGGAAGTCGACGAAGTCCTTGACGCCGCCGGTGTGGCAGAATTCCTCGACGCGGCGGTGCGCGTGGCCGGCCGCGTCGGCCTTGGCGATGGCGACCGCAGCCGATTCGCCGGACCGCGTCTCTTCGCGTTCGCCGCCGATTTCATCGAATCCGTCGAGCGGAGACGCGTTGGCTTCGCCGTCGGCGGGAGTCTCGACGTCGTCGATTTCGCGCAGTTCGTCGACGTTCTCGTCGCCGGTTTCGGGAATGTGCTCGTCGATGACGGTGATTCTCAGGCCCGGCACGAGGAAGCTGGTCTGGCGCACGCGGTCGATGAGCTGCTCGTAGCTGAAGCGCGCGGTGTCGTTGAAGATCTCCGGGTCGGCCCAGTAGCGGATGCGCGTGCCGGTGGTCTTCGGGGAGACCTTGCCGATGATCTCGAGTTCGGTCGGCTTGTTCTTACGGGTGCGTTTGAACGGCGAGTCCGGGGAGGGATGCGCAGGATCGGCGTCCGAATACACGCCGGGATGACCCTGATGGAACGACATATGATGCGTTTTGCCGTCGCGGTCGACCTCGACGTCGAGACGCGAGCTCAAGGCGTTCACGACGGACGAGCCGACGCCGTGCAGGCCGCCGGCCGCGTTGTACGACGCGTTGCCGAACTTCGCGCCGGCATGCAGTTTGGTGAGCACGACCTCGACGCCGGTGAGCTTGGTCTTCGGCTCGACGTCGACGGGGATGCCGCGGCCGTTGTCGGCGACCTCAACGGAGCCGTCGGTGTGCAGGGTGACGGTGATGTGGTCGCAGGCCCCGGCCAGCGCCTCGTCCACGGAGTTGTCGATGATCTCCCACAGGCAGTGCATCAGGCCCTGGCTGTCGGTCGTGCCGATGTACATGCCGGGGCGCTTGCGCACCGCGTCAAGGCCTTCGAGCACGGTAAGACTGTCGGCACCGTAGGATTCGGGCATGGTTCTCCTTATTCAATCCGTGTAAGACGAAAAGTGCTCCCTCGTGGGGAGCACGGAAACGGATGGCTCCGTCGAAGATTGGGGCGTGATGGAAACGGAAGGCTCCGTTATGGCCAGCGGTCATCGTCCAGCAGACAACGGATGGCTCCGTCGGGAAACGGTCCACTGGACCGTTTCCCTCCTCGCGCGGTCGGCCTGCCGAGCGGGCCGACCGTCACTGATCCAGGAAGTCGCGAAGGGTCTGCGAACGGGACGGGTGGCGCAGCTTCGACATGGTCTTCGACTCGATCTGGCGGATGCGCTCACGGGTGACGCCGTAGACGCGGCCGATGTCGTCGAGGGTCTTCGGCTGGCCGTCCTCAAGGCCGTAGCGCATCTTGATCACGCCGGCCTCGCGCGGCGAGAGCGTCTCAAGCACCTGCTTGAACTGCTCCTGCAGCAGCGAGAACGCGACCGCGTCGGACGGCGCGATGGCGTCGGTGTCCTCGATGAGGTCGCCGAACTCGGAGTCGCCGTCCTCGCCGAGCGGGGTGTGCAGCGAGATCGGCTCGCGGCCGTACTTCTGCACCTCCTGCACCTTCTCGACCGGCATGTCGAGCTCGCGCGCCAGCTCGTCGGGCGTGGGCTCGCGGCCAAGATCCTGCAGCATCTGGCGCTGCACGCGGGAGAGCTTGTTGATCACCTCGACCATGTGCACGGGCACGCGGATCGTGCGCGCCTGGTCGGCCATGGCGCGGGTGATGGCCTGGCGGATCCACCACGTGGCGTACGTGGAGAACTTGAAGCCCTTCTTCCAGTCGAACTTCTCGACGGCGCGGATCAGACCGAGGTTGCCTTCCTGGATGAGGTCGAGGAAGAGCATGCCGCGGCCGGTGTAGCGCTTGGCGAGCGAGACGACGAGTCGCAGGTTGGCCTCGAGCAAATGGTCCTTGGCCTTCTTGCCGTCGTTCGCGGCCCACTTGAGCTCGCGCTTGCGCTTGAAGTCCATCTTGTCGGACTCGGTGTCGAGCAGGTGCTGCGCGTACAGGCCGGCCTCGATGCGCTCCGACAGGTCGACCTCCTGTTCGGCGTTCAGCAGGCTCACGCGGCCGATCTGCTTGAGGTAGTCCTTGACCGGATCGGCGGTGGCGCCCGCGGCGATGACACGACGCTTCGGATTGCCCGACGGCGTCAGGTTGTCGTCGTCGTCATCGTCACGCACGACGAACGCGCCCTTCTCCTTCGGGGTCTCGATCTCCTTGGGCTTGGCGTCCTCATCGTCGTCCTCATCGGCCGCGTCGTCGTCATCCAGATCGCCGTCGTCCTCGTCGTCGAGATCCTCATCGTCGTCGGAGTCGTCCTCGTCGTCGATGTCGTCCTCGAGCTCGTCGAGATCGTCGGCGTCCATGTCCTGATCGTCGTCCTCAAGGGCATCGTCGACCACGGATTCGTTCTCCTTGACGGGATCCTCCGCCGCGGTCTCCTCGCGTTTGGCGCCGGATGCCGCCCTCTTCGCCGAGGCGCCCCTCGTCGAAGACTTCTTCTTCGCCGTGGCGGCAGCCTTCCTGCGGGACGTCGTCTGTTCCTCCTCGACGTTGTCCTGAACCGCCGTCGCATCCTTTTTGGCCAAGTCCATCCTCCTGCATGATCCTGCCCGCGGCGTCTTATACCACATAAGACACACTTCTGGCAAGGGCAAATCGTCAACTATTGGAGTAAACCACCTTCCAAGGACGATTATTCCCACTATTCCCACGTCACGCCGTCGGAGGAACCCGGACTATCGGCACCAGCCCGGGCACACGCCGCGTTCGAGCAACGACAACACCACGCCTCCCAGCGTGCATCCCTCGTCGCAGGCGAGGCTTTCGAGCGCGTACAACGCCGCCCTGTCGTCGTCCATCCACCACATCACGTAGGCCATCGCCGCGCACGGCTGCGCACGCCACCGACGCGGCACCATGTCCGCGATCTGCGACAGCATCAGCATCCCGGCGGCGCAACGGACCGCATCCGGCATGCCCTCCTCCTTGAACGAGCGCGTCAGCATCGCGGTCAGGCGCAGCTTGGTGCGGGTGGAGTGCGGATCGGCGGCGAGCCGCATCATCAGCGGCCCGTCGCATTCACGGCCGGCGATCAGCGACATGATCAGCGCGTCGCGCGCCGGCAGCGTCTCGCGCATGGCCACGGCGAGCGCGGCGACATGCTCCGGACGCAGCGGCGGACAGGGCAGGTCGTCCGGATCCTCCGACGCGGCGCATCCGTCGCACGGACAGTCACACTCCGCGACCTCCGCGACGTCGTCCATGTCGGGATCCGTCGGATCATGGTCCATCGGATCGCAGCAACCGTCCGCATCGTCCATGGCATCGCAGCAACCGCACATACAGCAGTCGCCGGGCCCGTCGTCCAGACGCTCCATCCAGGCGTCGAACGGACCCTCCAGCCATGCGGCGTCGGCCGTCCGCGCGCCGCGCTCCCTGCGTCCGTGCCGGAAACTCGCGGTCAGCGTCTCCAGATCCGCCGTGCGCAGCGGCTCGAACATGGGCTCGCCGCCATCCTCCCGCCGGCCACGGCCCCGGCCTCCGTCACGGCCGTCATCCCGGCGGACGCATCCCGCTCGCCCGGCCCGACGCCGTGCCGCCGCGCATGCGCGCACGCCCCCTGCCATGCCTTCCGCCGCATTGTTCATGCCATCCATTGCGTTCATGACCGTTCCCCTTCCGTTTCTGCCTGTGTCGGCATCGGTCGCCCGCGATCTACGCGGGTGAGACCACTATGCCCTATCTCGCGCCGTCGCGCATCGTTTTTCGACCCTTGTGGTCGAATGGTCGTTTTCGTTGGAATAAAGCCGATCTTGTGTTCGAGAACCAATGTGGATAACCTTGGGGGCATGAGTGTTGCCGCAGAAATGACGTCCATCGAACCGAGAATCGCCGAACTGATCCGCCACAGCATGGCCCTGCGCGAGACGGACGGGGTGGCCGGCCCGTGCGCCGGCGTGCTGAGGGACGTGGTCTCCCAAGCGCTCACGTCCAGTGAAGGCGGCAAACGGCTGCGCGCGCGTCTGGCGCTCGCCGCGTTCGATCAGGCCACGCACGGGGACGCGTCGGACGAACGCCGGGCCGGGATGCTGGATCTGGCCTGCGCGATCGAGGTGTTCCAGACGGCCGCGCTCGTGCACGACGACATCATCGACGAATCGGACCTGCGCCGGGGCAAGCCGTCCGCGCACCGCGCGCTGTCGCAGGCCACGCACAGCGACGCGATCGGACGAGGCCTGGGCATCATGCTCGGCGACCTGCTGGCCACCGCCAGCGTGGACATCGCCGACGACGCCTCGCGCCGCCTCGCCTCGTCGGACGGCATCGTCGCCGCGTTCCTCAACATGCACAAGGAGGTCGAGGTCGGCCAGGTGCTCGACCTGGCCGTCGAGCTCGCCCCGCTGGACGATCCGGCCGCCCTGGCGGACGCGTCGCTCAACGTGTTCCGCTGGAAGACCGCCAGCTATACGACGATCGCGCCGATCGAACTCGCGCTGCTCGCCGCCGGGCACGATCCGGACGAATCGCGGCGCACGGCGCTCGCCATCGGCCGTCCGCTCGGACTCGCGTTCCAGCTGGCCGACGATCTGCTGGACGTGGTCGGTTCCAGCAGCCGCACCGGCAAGCCGGTCGGCGGCGACATCCGCGAAGGCAAGCGCACCGTGCTGCTCGCCGACGCGCTCGACATGGCCTCCCCCGCCGAACGCGACGAGCTTGTGGACGCCTTCTCGGCGCCCTCGCGCGGCGATGATCGGGTGGGCCGCGTCATCGCCCTGTTCGAGTCCACCGGGGCGGTGGCGCGTTCGCGCGAACGCATCGCCGCGCTGTGGGACGAGTCACGCGCGGCGATCGCCGGAACGTGCGCCGGGGACGCCCCCGAGGACCGCGCGTTCGCCGAGGCGTGCGCTCGGTTTGTACCTCTTGCGTAAATCCGCGTGGTTTCGGCGACGTATGTAGACGTGCATGTACACTGTTGTGAGATTCCGTGAATTTTGACGAGGGACCAGACACGCAAGATGAGTGAAGCCGTGAACGCAATCGAAACGCCGATGATCGAGGGAAGATACCGTATCATCCGCAAAATCGCCGATGGCGGCATGGCCAGCGTGTATGAGGCCATGGACGAACGGCTCGAACGCACCGTCGCCATCAAGATCATGCACACGCAGCTCGCCCAGGGACCCCACCGCGCGCAGTTCGTCGAACGGTTCCGCCGCGAGGCCAAGTCGGCGGCGGCGATCGCGAACCCGCACATCGTGCAGGTGTACGACACCGGCGAGGTCAACGGGCTCGACTATCTGGTCATGGAGTTCGTGCACGGCGTGAACCTGCGCCGCGAAATGAACGAGGAGGGCACGTTCACGGTGCGCGAGACGCTGCGCATCGTCGGCGAGACGCTTGACGGCCTCGCCTCGGCGCATCGGGCCGGCGTCGTGCACCGGGACATCAAACCCGAGAACATCCTGCTCAACGACCGCGGCCACGTGCAGATCACCGATTTCGGCCTGGCGAAGGCCGCCTCGCAGGCCACGCTCTCCTCGACCGGCATGCTGCTGGGCACGGCCGCCTATCTGGCGCCGGAAATGATCGAGGACAATCAGGCCACGCCGCAGGGCGACCTGTATTCGGTGGGCATCATGGCGTGGGAGATGCTCGCCGGCACGGTGCCGTTCATCTCCGACAATCCGGTCACGCTCGTCTTCAAGCACGTCCACGAGGACGTGCCGCCCATCACCGTGCCCTGCCCGGGCATCGACCCGCAGGTCGCCGCGTTCGTCGCGCACCTGACCGCCCGCGCGGTCGAGGACCGTCCGGCGGACGCGGGGGTCGCGGCCGATGAGCTGCGCGCGTTGGGTCCCAAGCTCGATATGGCCGCGTGGACGTATCGCAGGATGCCGCAAAGCGCAGAGGACCATGACACAGTGGCCGTGCAGGTGGCGGGGAACACCGCCCAGGCCTCCCCCACGGCCCCGCCGCTGCCGCCGTCCGAGGATCACGGGGCCGCGCCCGGCAAGGGCACGGACTCCGGTGACGGATCGGCCGCCGCAGCCGGCGCGGGCGCCTCTTCGCCCGAAGCCGGCGCCGCGGCCGCCACCGCGGCATTCAATCGTCCGGCCGACGGCACCGCGCCCACCACCGCCATCGGCACCGCGGCCACGCAGGCGCTGTCCATGACGCCCGACGTCGCCGCCTCGCCGCTCAAGGTCGGGGCGAAACGCCGGTCGAAGAAGCGGATCGCCGCCATCGTTGCGGCGGCTTTGGCGGTCGTCGCGCTTGGCGGTGCCGGCGGCGGCTACGCATGGTGGTACTACCGCGGTCCGGGCAGCTACTGGGAGCTGCCGCAGCCGTCCGACGTGGCCTGCGAGGAAGGCCAGGAGTGCCGCGTCGCGGGCGCGAGCTGGGCCAAGTATCAGAAGACGCTCGAGGCCGCAGGCATCCCCTACAAGACCAGCGAACGCTACGACGACACGGTCGCCAAGGGCGACGTCATCGAGGCGACGCCGGCCGTCGCGGGCGCGCATATCAGCAAACGCACCGGCGGCACGGTGTCGGTCGTCGTCTCGAAGGGCGTCAAGCAGGCCACCGTGCCGGCCGACATCTTCGACGCGAACACGGCGGACGGCACGAACGTGCTGGACGCGCTCAAGAAGGCCGGATTCACGAACGTCGCGCATGACAAGGCGAACGACCAGTACGATCTGTCGCTGCCGGCCGGCGCGCTGATCGGCCTCACCGACGAATCGGGTGCGGACGTGCAGGCCGGCGCCACGATGAATCACAACGCGAAGCTGACCGTCGTGCTGTCCAAGGGCCTGATGCCGGTGACGATGCCCGACGTGGTCGGCATGACGAAGGACGAGATGACGGCGGCGCTCGAAGAGATCCACATCACCGCCAACGTGACCGAAGCGTACGACGACAAGGTGCCGTCCGGCTCGGTGGTCTCCGCGTCCGAACAGGCCGGGGCCGAACTGTATTGGGGCGACTCGGTCGACGTGGTGGTCTCCAAGGGCCCCGAAACGGCGAAGATCCCGAATCTGGTAGGCAAGACCAAGGCGGCCGCGACCAAGACGCTGCAGGAGCTCGGCTTCGAGGTGAAGACCTCCGGGCTCGACATCCTCGGTCTCGTGCAGCAGCAGAGCGCCAGTGGCGAGACCCGCCTGCGCGACGAGGACGGCAACAAGACGGTCGTCACCCTCACCATCGTGTAAGCCGCCTGCAGCAGGAGGAAAAGGAGAGGGTGCGTGCCATCCGGATGCAGGCGGAGCCTCGGCCCCCTCACTGAGGGGGCTCCCGACGAAGTCGGGTGGGGGAGCTCCGCGGCCGCAAGGCCGCCAACAAATAGCATCGCGCTATCGCGCGATTCCGCTAGTCCTCGCCGATGGTGATATGCGCGTCGGCCAGGGTCATGTCGCCGACCGTGATGCGCTGGACGCGGCCGTCCGCCAGCGCGACCGAGATCACGCCGTCCCGCTCGTGCACGGCCCTGACCATCGGCTCACCCTCATGCTGCTCGATCACCGTCACGAAGCCCGCCGAGCGGCCCTTCGCGCGGATGTCGAGCGTACGGCGACGGTCATGCTCGTCGCCGATCGGATAATCCGCGCCCACGCACGCAGTGAACCGCACCGCGCCGCCGTGGACGGCCAACGGAGACAGATCCACGCGTACCACCGCGGGTCGTGCGCGATCCGTCGGGGAGGCGGGGATGCTCGACGGCATGCGCCTGGAGTCGATCTTGACCGGACCTCCCTGATAGTCGAGATCATTCACCGGTACCGGCACCACGTTCTCCAACGTGTATGGCAGGTCACGGATCGGCACCCTCACACCATCCGCGCATTCGACCGCGCCATCGCCCCAGAACAGGCTCGGCACCGCCGGCCAATGCTCGTTCTCCTCGGCGATGAACGACTCGTCGCTCACTGTCTGCAAGGTCAACGACTTTGCGTCTTCGGGCACCATCGCATCCACGTCGCCGTGACCGAAGATCCACGCCCCCAGCTTGCCCGAGGCGAGCGGCTGCACTCCCACATACCGGTCGTCGACGCTCACGTCGTCGGACAACACAAGCGTGGACGAGCCGTCGGCCACACCGGATTCCCGTAGGCCGGACGCAACCGCATCGATCGCGGCACGCATCCGCTCAGGGTCGCCGCACGAGCCGTCGACGCCCGAACGGACGAACGACGTGCCGGCCACATCCGCAAACACCGCATAATGCAGCTTCTGCTGGATCTGGTAGTACTCCGGATCGCAGCCCACGATCACATGGCGTTCCGAAGGCGCAACCGACCACACATCCAGGTGCATCATGCCCGGGGCATTGTGGTCCGACCGGGTGTTCGTCATCCACTTGCCGCCGTTGAACCGGCTCATGTCCACCGCGAACGACGTCTTGACCGTACCGCGCGCATCGAACACATGGCAGTCCGTGATGAACTGGCCGCTCGACAACGGTGACGAATCCAGCTGCGCGTCCACGCCACAATACGTCAGATCCGCCCGACCATCCACATCAGTGCCGGTCGAGTACGCGAAGTGGTCGCGGTCGGCCGGATCCGCGCACGGATACGCGAACGCTCCCCCATGCTCTCCGGTGATCGAACGCAGGCCGTTGACGTGCATGAGCACGTCGTACTGATGTTCCGCGGTGCCTTCCAGATAGTCGACGAGCACGATGTAGTCGTCGGTCACCAGCGTGGCGCGACGCTGCGTGATCGGCTCGGTGTAGCCGCTGCGCGACGCGTACTTCGGCACCGCGTCCGTCTCAGGCAGCGCGACCGCACGTCCCTCAAGCCACGCCTGCTGCTCGAAACCGACACCCGGCGTAACGACCCAGCCGCCGTACGGCGGGTTGCACCAGCGCGTGACGATCTCGTGCACCGCGACCTGCAGATCCTTATCCGACCGGAACTGCAGCAGCTTCGCGCCCGTCGGATCCTGCTGCTTCAAGTCCACCAGCGCCATGTTGTGCGTGATCGAATTCTGCACGTAGAACTTGTACATGAACGTGTGATACGAATACCACACGTTCTCCGGATTATAGAAATTCTTGCCAAACCGGCGGATCGAGTTCAACGCCAAACGGTCGTAATGCCCGTGCGCGCCGCCCAGCACGCCGGTCTTCACCGTCACCTGATACTGCTCGTCCAAATCGCGCCCAGAAGCCTGCGAGCGCAGC
>NZ_JAFEJT020000042.1 GCF_018555435.2 Bifidobacterium amazonense | reverse complement strand
GATGAGTACATACGCTGGTACAACCACGAGCGCATCAAACAGTCGCTTGGTTGGATGAGCCCGGTACAATACCGTCAAAGCCAAGGAATGGCTGCGTGATTATCTCCAAGAAAATGTCCGCAGCCCCGTTTTCACGGTTTTTGCGCAATAAAATCGTTTTACGGCAGCCAATCTGCCAACGTATGCACTATGATGGAGACAATCTTGCAGTTGGAACAGCATCGTTGCCGCCCGAGCGGACACGCTCACAACCCCGAAGGAGCACTATGGCCCAAGCAGACATCTACGACGTAGCCAAGGAGGCGGGGGTCTCCATCTCCACCGTTTCGCGCGCATTCACGCGCCCGGAGCTGGTGTCCATCAAGACCCGCCGCAAGGTCCTCGAGATCGCCGACAAGCTCGACTTCAACATCTCCCGCTCGGCCACCGCGCTCAAGTCCGGACAGTCGTACCGTGTGGCGCTGCTCATGAACGAGGAGATCACCAGCTGGTTCAACACGCAGGTGTTCGCCGGCATCGAGTCCGTCATGCATCCCGACGGCTACGACATCTCCCTCTTCCAGCACATCGACACCGCGCAGAACCGCCACGAGTTCTTCACCGAGCTGCCGGTGCGGCGCAACGTGGACGCGATCTTCGTCGCGTCGTTCGCCATCGACCCGCACGAGGTGGACCAGCTCAAGCGGCTCAAGGTGCCGATCATCGGCATCAACACGCCGTCGGCCGAAGGCTTCGACGCCACCATCAGCATCGACGACGAAAAGGGCATGTACAAGGCCACGCAGCACCTGATCAACCTCGGCCACAAGCACATCGTCTACCCGTGCTCCGAGGCCGTCGCCACGATGGACTCCTCGATCGACGCCCGCACGCGCGGCTTCATGATGGCCTGCCAGGACGCCGAGAAGAAGCGCGACGACCTCAACTGGGAGGTGCTGTCCGTGCCGCGCGGCCCGGCGTTCGCCGACTCCGCGCTCTCCGCGCTGCTCTCGCTCGACGAGTTCCCGGACGCGATCTGCTGCCAGATGGACATGATGGCCATCCCGCTCGTGCTCAAGCTCGAACGCTACGGCCACCGCACGCCGCGCGACTATTCGATCATCGGCTTCGACGACAGCCCGTACGCCGACACGATCAACCTGACCACCATGCGTCAGGATCCGTACGCGATGGGCCGCGCCGCCGCGAACAAGGCGATCAAGCTCATCAACGGCAAGCAGCTCGACAACCCGTACGAAATCGTCGAGGCCCAGCTCATCCCCCGCGGCACCGACGCCCCCTACGAGCTCGACGACTGACGCACGGCCGGGGCCCGGGCCAGGCCCCGCAAAACGCACACTGGGACGGTTCTCACGGAAAAGAGGCTTTTCCGTGAGAACCGTCCCAGTGTTGTTATCCAAACTAACGAAAAACACCCTTCTACCGTTAGCGCAGTCCCAGCAGATAAGGCAAAACTAACGGCAGATGTCCTCCTACCGTTAGAAACACCCCAATGAGTAGGACCCAACTCACGTTTGAACAGGTGTTTCCGTTAGAAACCTCTCGACAGGTAGGACTGTGCTAACGGAAAACACCTGTGTTCCGTTAGCACGGCCCCAAGGCTGTCACACCAGCAGCGCGCCCAGCAGCAGCATGGCCGGATACAACGCGTAGAAGACCCACTTGGTCCACGGATGCGCATAGCCGAGCCGGTCGTTGCGGTAGTGCAGGAACGCCACGCCGATGCCCGGCGTGATGCAGGAGACCGCGCCCAGCAGGCCGGCGGTGAACATCATCGTGTTCTCGTGCCGGTGCAGGAAGTAGAAGACCATCACGAACGCAAGCGTGATCACACCCGAATACATGACCTGCTGGCTCACGCCGATGCGCAGCAGCAGGTTCCACAGCACGCCTGCCACGATCACCAGTACGGTGAGCGCCCAACGCAGGGCCCCCGCCTGTGCATACCGGGCCCCGATCCAGTCGACCGCGACGAGCACGATGTACGCGAACACGAGTCCCCACAGCGGGTTGTGCGTATGCGCGTCGAACCAGTGGCCGGTCATGATCCTGTCGTACGGCAGTCCGGCGAGGCACGCGGCGACGAACAGCCGAGACCCGTAGCGCCAGCGGTTGCGCGTGTGCCGCCATCCGTCGAACAGCAGCCACGCGTAGATCGGCACGGCGCACCACGACGCGATCTCGCACACGACGGCCACGGTGAGCGCGGTCATGTTGTCGGCAGTGGGCGCGCCGAAGATCAGCGGCACGAGCGTGGCGGACGCGACCGACAGCGCCATGAACACCGCGCCGACCACCTTGAGCCGGAACACGCTCAGCCCCTTGCGCCGGCCGGTTCCGCCGCCGTTCCGCGCGTCCTGTGCGGCCTGCTCGGCCTTGCGAACCTTCGCCATCTCGATTTCGTTCATCGTGTCTCCTTGCCTGCGACGCGCGCATGCCGGCCGCCCGTGCGCGAGCCGCGACGGCCGTCCGTCGGTCAGCGCGGGCCGAGTATATAGTCCAGCAATCCAGCATAATCGGCGCCGGACAGCGACAGCACGGCCGACCCGCACACGGCCGGATCGTCGGCCGGGGAGATCTCGGTGCGCAGATACGCGCCGTCGATGCCGGCCGATCGAGCGCCGCCGATGTCGCAGCGCGAATCGTTGCCGACCATAAGCACGCGGTCGGCGGACAGCCGCTCATACGCGAGCGCGCGGCGGAAGATTTCGGGATCGGGCTTGCGCACGCCTTCGTCGCTGGAGATGACGATGCGGTCGAGTGCAGCGTCCAGTCCGAGCAGCGACAGTTCGGGCCGCGTGTAGCAGGCCTGCGCGTTGCTGACGAGGACAACGCGCAAGCCGGCGTCGTGCAGCGTCTGCAGGAACTCCGGAACCCCCGGATACAGACGCAGCAGGCTCGTACTCCCCCGCCGGAACGCCCACGCCAGCTCGCGAGCGGCGGCGTCACGGCCGGGGCGGTCACGGTCGCGATCGGCGTCGCCGCCGTCCAGCAGCGCGGCGTACGCGGGCAGCAGGTCGGGTTCGGCCCACTCGCCGCGTTCGGCGGCCGCCCGTTCGATGATCGGCCGGGCGGCCGCGTCGAACCGCGCGCGCAACGTGGCGTTGCCGCAACCGCAGCCGACGCGATGCGCGCGACCGTCATCGGCACGTCCGTCAACGTCGCCAAACGCGACGCCGTAGCCGGCGAGCGCCGTACGCAGCGCGTCCCACGCCGCGTCCGACGATTCGTCGGTGCGGATGTCGACCAGCGTGCCGTACAGGTCGAAGAACACCGCGTCGTATCGCATCGTCACATCCTTTGCTTACGTTTGCTTACGATGCCGGCCGCAGCAGCAGCCGCAGCAGCAGCCAGCGCGACGGCCGCGCCCGTCACGCCCTGCGCCAAACGGTGAAGCTGTACGGCGGCAGCGGCAGCTTGCGATCGGCGACCACGGGCGCGGCATCGGCCTCGTCGAACCCGTCCGCGCCGCTCGCGCCGACCGACCAGTACACGCACTGCCAGCCGTTCGGCGCGATCTTCGCGACTTCGCCATACGGTCCAGGCAATTCCAGGTCGACGGTCGGCTGGTACTGCGTCTCGCCGGTCGGGTTGATGGCGATGCAGTCGTAGCCGACGCGGAACACGACCGTTTCGTCCGTGCGCGGCACGATCATGCGCGCGCCGCCGTAGTACGCCGGATTACCGCGACGCAGCGCGATGAGCGCGCCGTAATGGTCGACAAGCGACGACAGCCGCTGCGCGCGCCGCCAGTCGAGCTGGTTGAGTTCGACGGAGCTGGAGTACGAGTCGGAGTCGCCGTGCTTGGTGCGCGCGAACTCCTCGCCACCGAGCAGGAACGGCACGCCGGCGGCCGAGAACACGATGCCCGCGGCGAGACGGTTGGCGCGCATCAGGTCGTCGCACGACGGATCGTCGGCCGAATAGTCGGTGTCGGACGGCATGCGACGCAGGACGGCGCACAGCTTGTCCCACAGGGTCAGGTCATCGTGCGCGGAGACGTACTGGATGACCTGTCCGACGCTCGCGGATTCGCGCATCGTGCCGCGCCACGCGTCCACGGCGTGGCGGATGTCGTCGGCGTAGTCGGCGGCCGCGCCGGTCAGATAGCCGGGCACCCAGTTGTAGAAGATGTGGCCGCGCACGGCGTCGCGCGTCGAGTCGCAGAACGCACCGATGCGCGTGCTCAGGCGGTTCAGGCCGCGCTTGTCGGCGAGCACGGCGCCGGACTTGGGGTCGAGCGCGGTTTCGCGGGCCGCCCACGGTTCGCCGTGCATGAGGATGGTCGCGCCGCCCGGCAGCGAGTCGAGCGAGGCGCGCACCGCATTCATGGTGTCCGTGTCGATGAGGCCCATGAGGTCGAAGCGGAAGCCGTCGATGTGGTATTCGCGCGCCCAGTACGTGACTGAGTCGACGATGTACTTGCGCATCATCGGATGCTCGCTGGCCACGTCGTTCGAGCACGCGGAGCCGTCGGAGAACGTGCCGTCGGCCTTGCGGCGCAGGCAGTAGCCGGGGATCATGCGCTCGAACCAGTTGTCGGTGGAGAACATGTGGTTGTAGACCACGTCCATGATGACCTTGATGCCGGCCGCGTGCAGGGCCTGGATCATCTGCTTGCATTCGCGGATGCGGGTCGCGCCGTCGAACGGGTCGGTGCTGTACGAGCCTTCCGGCACGTTGTAGTTGAGCGGATCGTAGCCCCAGTTGAACTTGCGTTCGGGCGAGCGGCGGGAGACGGTCTCGTCGATGGAGCCGTAGTCGTAGAACGGCATGAGCTGCACGGCGGTGACGCCGAGGCGCTTGAGATACGCGACGCAGGTCGGGAATTCGCCCTTGCCGTCGACGCTGGAGTCGGGGTGCGTGAACGCGAGGTACGTGCCGCGATGCGCGTCCGGGATGCCGCTGTGCGGATCGTTGCTGAAGTCGCCGATATGCGTCTCCCAGATGACCAGATCGCTGCCGCTCACGCGCGGACGGCGGTCCTTCGACCAGCCGGCCGGATCGGTGAGCGACAGGTCGACGACCATGCTGCGTCGGCCGTTCACGCCGGCCGCGCGCGCCCACGGGTCGGCCGTGCGCGCGGACGTGCCGTCGGGGAAGCGCACGATGTAGTCGTAGTAGACGCCGTGGCCGATGCCGTCGCAACGGACGAGCCACGTGCCGTCGGCGCCCGGGGTCATGTCGTGGATCTCCTCCGGATCCTCAGCCTCCTCGTCGGATCCGGCGGCGAACAGGCGCAATGTCACGCCGCTGGCCGTAGGCGCCCACACGCGGAACGTGGCGCCCTTCTCGTCGGGGAATGCGCCAAGGTCCGTGTCGGTGTAGACCGGATAGTCGGGGCACGGCATGGCCATGTCGGCGGGGGTCGACTCGACCGCCGCCGGTGCCGGAACTGGTGATGTCATCATGGTTCCTTTCCTCACCTGACTCCCCTTTTTCGCGGGGGAGTCCTCACCTAGTTGTGCTGGACTCCTCCCTCGCATGCTCCTATTCATGTTCGGTAGGAAGTACGTGTGTTGTGCGCTGTTTTTGGACGCAGCGAGGGGCAGCCAAGAGGCCACACCTCTTATGCCCTCTTGACTGCCCCTGCCGTGTCCCTAGTGAAATTGGTTTGGCTTGTTGAGCGTTGTGTCGCTCGGTCCTTGACTAGCCCTTAACCGAGCCCGCCATCGACTCCTGGTAGAAGCGCTGCATGACGATGAACAGGATCGCGATCGGGATGGAGACGAGCACGGCGCCGGCCGCGAACTTCGCGAACCAGTTGTTGATGTACTCCTTCTGCAGCATGAGCCACAGGCCGAGCGAGACGGTGTAGTTGGTCTGCGTGCGGCAGATCACCTTCGCCATCACGAAGTCAAGCCACGGGGTCAGGAAGCCGATGATGGCCTGGTAGACGATCATGGGCTTGCAGATCGGGATGATGATCTTGTAGAACACCTGGAAGCGGGTGCATCCGTCGAGCATGGCGGCCTCGTCGAGCGAGGTCGGGATGGTGTCCATGAAGCCCTTCATCACATAGAAGCCCGCGCCGGAGCCGGCGGAGTAGACGAGGATCAGCGCGATGATCGACGTGTTGCCCTCGGTCAGGCCCATGGCCTTGAGGATGAAGTAAATGGCGGTCACGGCCATGATGCCCGGGAACATGCCGAGAATCAGGACCACGTTCATGAACGTCTTGCGGGTGCGGAAGCGCAGGCGGCTCATGCAGTACGCGACGGAAAGCACGAAGAACATCGAGATGACGCACACGAAGCAGGCCACGACGAGCGTGTTCATGTACATGCGCGGGAAGTTCATGACCGTGCGGTCGGTGAGCAGCGAGACGTAGTTGTTGAGCGTGTACTCCTTCGGGAAGAACGTGCTCTGCGAGGGGGCCGTGTTCTTGTTGAAGCTTTCGGCGAACACCCACACCACCGGGATGATCCAGATGATCGCCATGACGGCGAGGAACAGGTGGGCGAACACGTCGCCCAGGATGCGGCGCTTGTGCGCGTCGTGGAGCAGGCCGTGCGACTGGGCCTTCTGAATGCTGTGATTACTCACCGGAATCCCTCCTCATTCTTGTAGGAACCGGAGCTGCGGTAGGTGATGAGCGACACCACCGCGAGCACGATGAAGGTCATGATGCCGATGACGGCGCCGAGGTTGTAGTCGCCCTTGTCGACGGTCAGCTTGTACAGCCAGGTGATGAGCAGGTCGGTCTTGCCGGCGGACGCGCCGACCGGAACCGGGTCGCCTGCCGTGAGCAGGTAGATGACGTTGAAGTTGTTCACGTTGCCGGTGAACGTGGTGATCAGGTACGGGGTGAGCACGAAGAAGATGTACGGCATGGTGATCTTGACGAAGATCTGCCACCAGTTCGCGCCGTCGATGCGCGCCGCCTCGTACAGATCGGCCGGGATGTTCTGCAGGATGCCGGTGATCTGCATGATCGTGTACGGGATGCCGATCCACAGATTGATGACGATGACGGTGACTCGCGCCCACGTCGCGTCGGTCAGGAACGGCAGCGGTCCGTCGATCAGGCCGGCGGATTCGAGCATGCGGTTGATGATGCCCTGCTGGCGGAGCATGGTGCGCATGACCAGCAGCGAGACGAACTGCGGCACGGCGATCGACATGGAGAACATCGCGCGCCAGAAGCCCTTGAAGCGGGTGGTCTTGCGGTTGATGATCATGGCGAAGAACATGCCGAAGAAGAAGTTCAGGAAGGTGGCGAAGAACGCCCACACGAGCGTCCAGACGAGCACCTGCACGAACAGCTGCGCGTTGACGGTGGCGCCCGCGCCGCCCGCGAACACCTGCTTGAACGTGTCGAAGCCGACCCAGTCGAAGAGCACGACGTGGCTGTGGTCGTAGTTGGTGAACGCCATGGAGATCATGAAGATCAGCGGCAGCACGGTAAAGACGAGAATGCCGAGCGTCGGCAGGAACATGAGCAGTTCGTGGGCCTTGGCGTCCATCAGCGTGTTGATGTCGTCGTGCAGGCTCGGCGCCTTGCCGTTGGCCTTGGCGAGGCATTCGGCCTTGTACGCGCAGCGCAGGGACAGCGTCCACAGGTAGACGAACGCGATGATCGCGACGATCGTGCACACGCCGTACAGCAGGATAATGACCGAGTTGTCGCCGGCGGTGTATTCCCAGTAACCGTCGACGAGCACCTTGCCCTGCTTCTGCGTGCCGAGGCTGGGCAGCTTGCTGAGATAGCCCGCGCCGCTGGTGACCATGAACGCGATGAACGCGATCTCGCCGGCCAGCAGCAGCAGGCCCTTGACGATTTGCTTGCGCGCGAGATTGCCCAAGCCGAACACGACCGCGGACAGCTTGGTCAGCGTATCGCCCTTGGTCAGCGCGGCCTTCACCGAATATGGCGAGGGAGCCACGTAATCGGCGCCCATTGCTTTGCTGCGCCTGATCTCTCGCGGAGAAAGGGTTGTCGTTGTCATGAAACCCTACCGCCTCTCTGAACTTGCTTTCCTATTCCAAAAACTAAATTGTTGCAATCGTTGTCTTGTCGAGTGCTTCCCTGCACTCCCCGATTGCGATTTCCTGCCTCCGCGTCGTTCCCCGCGCCGGCCTGCATGGGCCTTAAACCGCGCAAAGCCCGGGCGCCGGAGGATTTCCGGCACCCGAACTCTACGGGCAATGAAGGAGGAGAAGGAGAGGTAAGAATGGTGAAACCGCGGTGTTGGTGAGGCTGCCGGGCGGGAGCGCGGTTTCGGAGCAACCGCCCGGCAGTGGCGTACCTTATCGGACCCTCAAGTGGATATGGAATCGATATTCAATTATGAAGTCATGCGGTCTGATCCGCAGTCGGGACCGGACTCACTCGGTCTTCGTCATCGCGGCAAGCAGCTTGGCGAAGTCCTGGGCCTTCTGGGCGGCGTTGGCTTCGGTGGTTTCCTTGTTCACGATGGAAGCGCCGTAGGCCTTGGCCGGATCCCACCAGTCACCCATGGCCGCGATGGACGGCTGCAGGATGGAGGTGTTGGCGATGGTGTTGATCTGGGCCTGGGCGGCCGGATCCTTGGCGATGGAGCCGAAGTCGGAGCCGTTGCCCTCATAGTCGGCGAGGGAGTTGTCGGACGGCACCACGCCGCGCAGATCCCAGTGGAGCTTCTGGGCGTCGGAGGAGCCGAGGAAAGCGGCGAACTGGGCGGCGGCCTTGGAGTTCTTGGCGTTCGGGTTGTAGGCGGCGGCCTTGGAGCCGGCGAAGGAGTCCATCTGGTACTCCTGGCCGTCCACGGTGAACTTCGGCAGCTGCGCGGCGGCGTAGTGGTCGCCCAGGACCTTCTTGACGGCGGTGGCGTTCCACGTGCCAGAGAAGTAGGCGTGGACCTTGCCGTTGGTCAGGTTGTCGAGGCCGGAGGTGTCGTCGTCGTTGATGAAGTTGGCGTTGTTGGCCATCTTGACGAGGTACTTGGTGGTGGCGGTCAGCTTGTCGACGTCGATGGTGATGCCCTTGGAGGCGTCGGTCGGGTTGGAGTTGTCGCCGAAGAAGGTCAGGTCGGCGGACTTGGTGAACCAGGAGGCCATGTTCCAGCCGTTGGTCATCGGGAAGGAGACGGCGGCCTTGGACAGCATGGTGTCCCAGTTCTTGACGTCGTCCGCGGAGAAGACGGAGGAGTCGTAGTACATGAACCAGGTGTTGGCGGTGTACGGCACGCCGTAGAGCTTGCCGTCGGTGCCGGTCACGGAGTCGACGAGGACCTGGGAGTTCTGTTCCTTGACCTGGTTGGCCTCGTTCTCGCCCAGCTCGCCGATGGCGCCGGCCTTGACCAGCGCGCCCAGCTGGTCGTTCGCGAACATGTAGACGTCGGCAGCGGCGGCCGGATCGGCGGTCACAGTCTTGGAAGCGTCGGCCTCGGAGACGACGTCGTTCTTCCACGTGACCTTGTACTCCGGGTGCGCCTTCTCGAACGCGGCTTCGACCTGGGCCAGCCAGGAATCGGAACCGTCCGCGCCCTTGGCCTGGTCTTCCTGCGGGGCCCACACGCTCAGGGTGACGTCCTCGGTGCTACCGGTGGCGGTGGAGGAACCGCCCTTGCTGGCGGTGTCGGAACCGCAGGCGGCGAGCGGGAGCAGCATGGCAGCGGCAGCGGTGAGGCCGATAGCCTTCTTCCAATTGATCTTCATCGATCTTCCTTTCCTGTGAAGACGCTTCAGCGCGTTTCGACGCTGATTCCTGTTCTGCACTGCATACGTTGCAGACCCCTTGCGAGATCCGTTCCTGCATACGTTCACACCAGCGTGACCTTCACGTCCAATGATCGCTTATGCATTTCCTTGCAGCGCATCAGTGGTTCTTACTATAGCACCGACCTGCAAACGTTGGCAACTCCGCTGTTGCAAGTACAATTGCAAACGACTGCCGTACACCGCGGCAAAACGTTCAAAACACAAGGATTCTGAGTCATGGCAGACACGCGACACACCGAAGAAAATCATCCCGACACGCACCCCTCCTGGCTGGCAGACGCCGTATTCTACGAAATCTATCCGCAGAGCTACGCCGACTCCAACAGCGACGGCATCGGCGACATCCAAGGCATCATCGGCAAGCTCGACTACATCGCCGGCCTCGGCTGCAACGCGCTGTGGATCAACCCGTGCTACGACTCGCCGTTCAAGGACGCGGGCTACGACGTGCGCGACTACACGCGCGTCGCCGACCGCTACGGCACCAACGACGACCTGATCGCACTGTTCGCCGCCGCGCACGAACGCGGCATCCACGTCCTGCTTGACCTCGTCCCCGGCCACACCAGCGAAGAACACGCATGGTTCCGCGCCTCCGCCCAGCCCGACCCCGCCGATCGACACCTGCCCGCCGCGCAACGCACAGCCTCGGCCCCCTCGGCTGAGGGGCCGAACCGTACAGAAAACGCCGGAGGCGTTTTTAGGCGAGGACGAGGCGACAGCCGAGTCAACAAAACGGCCGAAGGCTCCGCAATTGCAGGATCTGTCAGCGCAGCTGACTGGGGGAGCGTCACACCTAACAACGCCTCGAATACCGGCTCCCCCAGCTTGTCCGAACGCTACATCTGGACCGACTCGTGGATCGCCGGCGGCGACGGGCTGCCGTTCATCGGAGGCGAGACCGACCGCGACGGCACCTATATCCTGAACTTCTTCAAATGCCAGCCCGCGCTCAACTACGGATTCGCGCACCCTCACCAGCCATGGCAGAAGCCGGCGCTCGGCCCGGACGCGCTGGCCACCTGCGACGCGATGGTCGACGTGATGCGCTTCTGGCTCTCCCGCGGCGCGGACGGCTTCCGCGTGGACATGTCCGACAGCCTCGTCAAGCACGACGAGAACGGCAAGCCGTTCACCATCCGCACCTGGCAGTACATGTTCTCCAAGATCCGCCCCGAATTCCCCGACGCCGCGTTCGTGTCCGAATGGGGACGCCCGCACGAGTCGATGCAAGCCGGCTTCGACATGGACTTCTACCTCGACTGGCGCTGGGACGGCAACCCGAACGGCTACAACATGCTGCTGCGCAACACCGATACGCCGCTCGCACACGACGGCGACCTGAGCTACTTCAACGCCGACTCGGGCACGCCGATCAAGCCGTTCCTCGACCAGTACCTGCCGCAGCTGGCCGACGCGCGCCGAGCCGGCGGATACTTCGACCTCCTCACCTGCAACCACGACACGCTGCGCACCGCCCAGCGACTGACCGAACGCGAGCGCGCGATCGCGTACGCGATGCTCATGACCATGCCCGGCTGCCCGTTCCTCTATTACGGCGACGAAATCGGCATGCGGTACCGCCCGCTGCCCACCAAGGAAGGCGGCTACACGCGCACCGGCAGCCGCACGCCGATGCAGTGGGACGCCGCGCTGCCGAACCTCGGTTTCTCCGACGCGCCCGCCGACGCGCTGTATCTGCCGGTCGACCCGGCCGACGACGCGCCCACGGTCGCCGCCGCTTCGGCCGATCCCGATTCGCTGCTGTCGACGATCCGCGCGCTGCTCGCACTGCGCCACGCGACGCCCGCGCTGCACGCCGACGCCGACTTCGACGTGCTGGCCGGACGCGACGGCGGACGCGCGTTCGCGTATCGGCGCACGGCCGCGGCCTCGGCCGACGGCACGGCGACCGGCGGCAATTCGACGGTCAGCGGCTCGACGACCGGCGGCTCGGTGATCGTGGCGATGAACCCGGGCCGCGAGACGATCACGCTCGATCTGCCCGCCGACGCGGCCGGCCGCGATCTCGCGTTCGCCATCGGCTCCCCCGCGCTGGACGGCACCGCGCTCACGCTTCCGGCACAGTCGTTCGTGATCCTCCGCTGACGTGTGGGCATAATCGGTACATTATGCATGCAGAATTGTGGGCATAGGCGGTATATCTAGCTGATAGTGGGCATGGACGGTCCATTACGAGGGCTTTTCGGCCCCGTATATGTACCGTCTATGCCCACACCCATATGTCGCCCATGGTCGGGGGAGATCGATGACGGTCGGCAGGCTGATTTCGGCAGCGACATATGTCGCCCATGGTCGGAGGGGGATCTATTCCGGCCACGTGTCGACCAGATCGGGCACGTTCATCGGCAGTTCCACTCGACAGTCGGCTCAGCGGTTCCACTTGGCAATCCCACTCGGCAGTCGGCTCGGCAGTCGCATGAAGAAACACCGGTATTGCAAACGATGGCAAGACACTGTATGCTGAACGAAGCAACGTTTTCCGCCGAGTTTGAGCCTCTCATCGCATAGACCGGTTCAACTTAGCGGCATACGATCGCAACGACGCGCCAGCACCACATCGCAGACATCGAAGGAGAGTCCATGACCGACGCCATGCCAGCATCCGCAGTTCCCGCCAAAGCCGTCTCAGCAGCCGCAACCGCCGCAGACGAGGACACTGCAACCCCCACCGCAGTCCACGCGGCAGCAGTTTCCTCTCCGACCGCCAAACCAGCCCAACCCACCGAATCGGCCGAACGGCTCGCCCGCCCGCTCATCCGCCTCGCCAAGGCCGGCGGCGTGGCCACATCGTACATCGACCAGGTCGGCACGTACGTCGAAATCGACGACGACGTGCTCGTCAACGTGCTCGCCGCGCTCAGCATCGACGCGGGCAGCGACGCGGCGATCACGCAATCGCTCGCACGGCTTGAACGCGAACGCGACGAACGGCTCCTGCCCAGCCACACCATCGTCGTCACCGCGGGCAAGGAAACGTCCGTCACGCTGCACTGCACCGAATCGGAGCAGCCGACGGCGACCATCACGCTGGAAGACGGCACGGAATGCCGCAGCGATCTCGGCGACATCCTGCCGAGCGTCAGCAGCACCGACCAGTTCCTCATCCTGCCCGACGATCTGCCGATCGGCTACCACACGCTGCACGTCGACACCGGCGAACGGCAGGACGAGGCGACGCTGCTGGTCGCGCCGGAGCGCATACCGCTGCCCGCCGCCGTCGAGGAACACCCGCGCTGGGGCTGGATGACGCAGCTGTATGCCGAACGTTCGCATGATTCGTGGGGCGTGGGCGACTACGGCGACCTGCGCCGGCTCGCCGCCGACGCGGGCGCGAAGTCCGGCGCCGACTTCATGCTCATCAACCCGATCCACGCGACCGCGCCGGTGCCGCCGCTCGAACCGTCGCCGTACCTGCCCGAGTCGCGCCGATTCCTCAACGTCACGTACATCCGCCCGCAGGACATTCCCGAATACGCAACGTTGTCAACCGACGACCGGACCGCGATCGGCGCGCTGCACGCGACCGTCGCCGCCGCGAACGACAGCGGCGAACCGCTCGACATCAACGCAAGCTGGGACGCGAAGCGGCGCGCACTGCGCATCATCTTCGACCAGCCGCGCTCGGCCGAACGCGAGGCCGCGTTCCAGTCGTTCGTGGCCGCCACAGGCCCGGATTTGGACGCGTTCGCGACGTGGTGCCTCGCGTTCGAGGTGTGGGGCGCGCCGTGGGAGGCCAACTCCTGGTTCAAGCGGTACGACCGCGAGTCGCCGGAAGTCGCCGCTCTCGTGCGCGAGCACCGCGACCTGTTCGAGTTCAACCGTTGGCTGCAATGGATCGCAGACGAGCAGGTGACCGCCGCGCAGGCCGCCGCCAAGGATTCCGGCATGGCGCTCGGACTCATGCTCGACATGGCCGTGGGCGTGCACATGCTCGGCGCGGACGCATGGTGGAATCCGGAACGCTTCGCGGTCGGTTCGGTCACCGTCGGCTGCCCGCCGGACTTCTACAACCAGCAGGGCCAGGACTGGGGCCAGCCGCCGTTCAGCCCGCGGTATCTGGCCGATACGGGCTATCGTGTGTACCGTGAGATGGTGCACGCCGTGTTCGCGCACGCCGGCGCGGTGCGCATCGACCACGTGCTCGGCCTGTTCCGACTGTGGTGGATCCCGCAGGGTCGCGGCGCGAAAGGCGGCGCGTACGTTACGTACGATCACGAGGCGATGCTAGCCGTGCTTGCCATCGAGGCGACGCGCGCGAACGGCGTGGTCGTGGGCGAAGACCTCGGCACCGTGCCCGATTACGTGCGCAAAGTGCTCGCCGACCACGGCGTACTCGGCACGGATGTCGCATGGTTCTCGCGCGTCGACGATTCGGCCATTGCGGGCGATCCGTACGCGTCGCCCAGCACGTATCGCCGTCAGGCGCTCGCGTCGGTCACCACGCACGATCTGCCGCCGACCGCCGGCTATCTCGAATTCGAACACGTCAAGATCCGCGAGGAACTGGGACTGCTCACGTCGTCGGCCGGCGAATTCCGCGCGTCGGCGGAGGCCGAACGCCGCGCGATGCTCGAGCTGCTGGTGAGCGGCGGATGGCTGCGCGTTCCCTCGGCGGGCACGGCCGGCGCGAACGACGCGTATCTGTCCGCCGCCGACATCGCCGCCGACGTGCCGGCGTACGAGCAGCAGATCGTCGAGGCGATGCACCGCATGCTCACGGACACGCCGAGCGTGCTGCGGCAGGCGACGCTCATGGACGGCGTCGGGCAGCACCGCGCGGTCAACCAGCCGGGCACGTCGGACCAGTATCCGAACTGGCGCATCCCGCTCACCGACGCGGCCGGGCATGTCATGCACACCGACGAGATCTTCGACAATCCCCGCGTGCACTCCCTCGCCGCCGTCATGAACGGCAAGGCGTAGACACCGGCGTTCCGAAAGCGATTGTGGGCATAGACGGTACATTTATCCATCGGTCACGGGGATTCGGTTCTCGGACTATTCGATTGTGGGCATAGGCGGTACACGCGGGCGCGCCAATCGTGGGCATGGACCGTACATTTACGCAACTGTGGGCATGGACGGTACATTGAGAGCCGATTTTCGCTCGGAAATGTACTGTCCATGCCCACAGTCGTGATGAGAGGGTCCGTCTATACCCACGAATGTTGTCGGCCGATGACCGTAGCCGATCCGCAACCGATCCTTGCGGTCTTCCGAATACTAGACCGGTCGGGCAAATCAACCACCCGATCAGTCTGACCGACCACCCAGCCAACCGACCACCCAGTCAGTCTGACCGACCACCCAGTCAGTCGGCCAACCACCCGACCAGTCACTCAACCGATCACTTGGTCGGGACCGCGCCTTCCTGCGCGTGGTCGAACACCGGCTTGTTGTCCTTGTCGAACTTGTACACGCCGATCGCCGCGGTGGACGGATCGTGGTCGTCGTTGAACGGGCCGATGCCGGCCTGTCCCTTGTACTTGATGTCCTTGCCGTCCTTGAGCAGCGCAAGGCAGTCCGCGTACGACGAGCATTCCTCGCCGCCGTTCACGCCGGAGACGGCCGGCAGATTCTTCGCCACGGTCGCCCCGTCGGTCGCGCCGCCCTTCTGCGCGGCGAGCGCCGCCAGCACGGTCGCGTCGTACGTTTCGGCCGCGTACGTGAAGTCCACGACCTTCGGGTCGATCGCCTTAACCTTGCCCTGGAACTCCTCGGTCGGGTGCGCACCCGGGATGGTGCCGGTCGAACCTTCGAGTAGGCCCGCGTCGAAGTCGGCGGAATGGTCGACCGTGTTGCCGTCGGTCATGTACAGCTTGTGCGTGTCGATGCCGGCGCTCTTGAGTGCCTTGACGAGCGACTTGGTCTGGTCGAACGCGATGACGAGCACGGCGTCCGGCTTGGCGGCCTTGATCGCGGTCGCGATCGACGAGAAGTTCGTTTCGGTCGGGTCGAACGTGTCCTTCGCGCCGTAGACGACGTTCAGACCGGCGTCCTCAACGGTTTTGACGACCACGTCACGCAGCGACGTGCCGTACTCGTCGTTGAACACGGCGATCGCGAGATTCTGCACGCCATCCTGCGCGATGATCTGGCCGAGCACGGCCCCCTGCACGGTGTCCGGCGGGATCGTGCGGAAGAACAGGTCGTCCATGCCGCTGAATGCGGTGGACGTGGCGCCGTTCGAGATCATCGGCACGCCGGCCGCGACGACCTGCTTGTACGAGTTCTTGACGACGGAGCTGGACGGCGGGCCGACCACGACGGACGGGTTCTTCGAGAGCACGGACTGCGCTGCGGACGAGTTTTGGTCGGCGTGGTCCGCGTCGGACGTGTCGGCCGTGACTGTTTCGATGTCCTTGCCGAGCACGCCGCCGGCCGCGTTGATGTCCTTGGCCGCGAGCTTGAGCGAGGCGACGTTGGACGGGCCGATGTACGCCATCGAGCCGGTCTGCGGGAACAGGCCGGCGGCCGTGAACGTGCCGGACGACGAGGACGTGCCCGTGCTCGTCGAGCCGGACGTGCCGGAGTCGCTGGCCGTCGCGTTCGACGAGCCGCATCCGGACAGCGCGAGCACGCCGGCCGCGATCGCCGCGGCGACGACCGTGGCCGTGTTGCGCCTGTTACAGCCCGTGCCGTGGCTGGTAGTGCCGTTGATGTTGATGATGTTGCCGTTCATACGAACCACCACTTTCCTCTCTTGTTCCCGTGGCCGGATATCCGTGATGAGCGGATCGCACGACGTATGCTGCGTGACGTGCGTTTGCGGGACGCGCGTTACGCGGTGCATGTGATGCGTGGAATCTGCCGTGGATGTCCGATTTCGGGCGGTGATACGGGATGCGGGATGCCTCCGCCGGCCCGTCGACCGTTGGTTCGTTCCCGAATCTTGGGATTGACTGTACGGGGTGGTTGATTCGGTTTCGGTCCTCTTGTGTAACCGGCCGATGACGCCCGAAAACCGTTGGAAACATGCGGTTTTCAGCATTTCCCCTCACTACGGAATCGCTCGTTTCGGCAAACGTTTTCTACGATGTCCGTCAGTGCGAACCCGTCCTCGCCACGAATTCCGCGCAGCCGTTTGTGAACTTACTTGCCTTCCGTAAGAAGGCAAGTAACGCGCGCGGAGATGGCCGTCCGAACCCGAAGCTGTGCTCAGCACAGCGAGCGGTGAGGAAAGGCCGTATACGCGCCGTTACTTGCCTTCTTCTTTTACTTCTTCTTCGAGATTGCCCAGATAGAGAGAGATGACCTTGGGGTCGTTGAGCAGGTCGCGGCCGCGGCCGGAGTAGGCGTTGCGGCCTTGGTCGAGGACGTAGCCGCGGTCGCAGATCTGCAGGCAGCGGCGGGCGTTCTGTTCGACGATGATCACGGAGACGCCGGCTTTGTTGACCTGGCGCACGCGGATGAATGTTTCGTCCTGCAGCATCGGCGAGAGGCCGGCGCTCGGCTCGTCGAGTAGGAGCACGGACGGCTGCATCATGAGCGCGCGGGCCATGGCGACCATCTGCCGTTCGCCGCCGGAGAGCGAGCCGGCGAGCTGGTTGCGGCGGGCGCCGAGCTTGGGAAAGATCGAGCACACGTAGTCGAAGCGTTCGTCGAATTTGCTGGGCGCCTGATATGCGCCCATGTGCATGTTTTCGGCGATGGTGAGCGACGGGAACACGTTTTCGGTTTGCGGCACGAATCCGACGCCGAGCGAGACGAGCTTGTCGGCGCGCAGGTTGGTGATGTCGCGCCCGTCGAGCGTGAGCTTGCCGGAGTGGATGTGCACGAGGCCGAACAGCGATTTGAGCAGCGTTGATTTGCCGGCGCCGTTCGGGCCGATGATGCCGACGATTTCGCCCTTGTGCAGGGTGAGGGACGCTCCGTTGAGGATGTTGACGCCGGGCAGATAGCCGGCGACGAGGTCGACGGCGTCGAGCAGCGGTTCGCCGGCCGGCTCGCCGACGTGGATTTCCGAACGCGGGCGCGTGTCTGCCGCCGGTGCGGTGGCGGATGAACCCGCCGCGATTGCAGTGTCAGTCATTCGAGTCCCTCCAATACCGAGTCGTCGCCAAGGTCGATGTTCGCGTGCGCGCCGAGGTACGCGTCGATCACGGCGGGATCGTTCATCACGCTTTTCGGCTGGCCTTCGGCGACGATGCGCCCTTCGGCCATCACGGTCACCCAGTCGGCGATGTGCCGGACCATGTTGATGTCGTGTTCGACGAACAGCACGGTGGTGCCCTCCTCGCGCAGCGCCATGATGTGGTCGAGTAGCGACTGTTTGAGCGCAGGGTTGACGCCTGCCATCGGCTCGTCGAGCATGACCAGCTGCGGGTCGGACATGAGCGCGCGGGCCATTTCGAGCAGCTTGCGCTGTCCGCCGGAGAGCGCGCCGGCGAAGTCGTCCTTCTTTTTGATGAGCAGGAACCGTTCGAGCAGCGCCTCGGCCTTCTCCCGGTTCGCAGCCTCCTGCTTCCGCCACAGTCCGGGCACGAGCGCGCGGAACATGCCTTCGCCGGGCTGCACGGGCGCGCCGAGCAGCATGTTGTCGAGCACGGTGAGTCGGCTCATCACTTTGGTGAGCTGGAACGTGCGGACCATGCCCATGCGCGCCACCCGTTCGGGGCGCACGTGTTCGAGGTCGTGCCCGTCGAAGGTCCACGAGCCGGTGTTGGGGGTGTCGAAGCCGGTCATGAGGTTGAAGAACGTGGTTTTGCCGGCGCCGTTCGGACCGATGAGCGCAGTGATGCCGTGCCGTTCGATTTCGAAGTGGTCGACGTTCACGGCGGTCATGCCGCCGAATTTGCGCGTCACCTTGTCGGCCACGAGAATCGGGTCGGGCTTGTGCACGCCGGGCTCGTTCTTGACGAACCGCAGGTCCTCGCTCACCTTGTCGCCGTAGGCGGTGGAGATGAGCTTCTCGCCTTCGGGCGCTTTGGTGGCCCATTTGGCGAGGTCGTGGAACGGCTTGCCGGGGCGGTCGTCGCCGGAGGGCAGGTTGGTCGGCGTCACGCCGGCCACGGTTTCCTTCGCGTCCGCAACGTCCGCGTCACGCGCCCCGTCACGCGCCCCGTCACGCTCCGTGTCACGCACGCCGCCGCGCGCGGCGGCGTCATCATTCGTACGCATTGTCCTACGCATTGAACGCCAGCTCCTTCCTGTCTCCCAGCAGTCCCTGTGGTCTGAATATCACTAGACACATGAGCGCGACGCCCACGATCACCCAGCCGAGCGCCTCCACCTGATTCGACGAGATCAGCGTTTCCGGGATCGTGCCACGCATCGTCTCCTTGACGAACGTGAGCAGCACCCACAACAGGCACGAGCCGAGGATCGGGCCGAAGATCGTGGCCGCGCCGCCCAGCAGCAGGATCGTCCACGTGTAGAACGTGACCGTGCGGCCGAGCGAATCCGGCTGCACGGAGCGCGGCAGCACGAAGATGATGCCCGCGAACGCGCCAAAGATGCCGCCCAGGATCAGCGATTCCATCTTGTATTTGGTCACGTTCTTGCCGAGCGATCGGATCGCGTTCTCGTCTTCGCGGATGCCCTTGAGCACACGCCCCCACGGCGAGTGGAACCAGCGCCACACGAGCAGCGTGGCGACGATCACGAGCGCCCATGCGACGATGCGCAGCCACCACGAGTTTGCGATGTTGTTGCTGTACGTCCACAGCAGGAACGTGGTCGAGCCGTCCGGCAGCGGCGAGAGATTCTCGAACTGCGTGGTGAAGTCCTGCGGCGAGATGCCGGCCGAGCCGCCGGTCAGGTTCGTCATGGACGTGGAGCGGCCGATGATGCGAATGATTTCAGCCGCTGCCAACGTAACCATCGACAGATAGTCCGGGCCGAGCTTGAGCGTGGGGATGCCGAGCAGCAGCGCGTAGATGACGGCGAGCGCGACAGCCGCGCAGATGGAGGCGAACAGGTTCGCGCCCATCGACTGCGTGACGGCGAAACCGTATGCACCGAGCAGCATGAATCCGGCCTGGCCCATGTTCATGAGTCCGGTCATACCGAAGTGGATGTTGAGGCCGATGGCGGCGAGCACGTATGCGGCGGTGGTCGGCGCGATGAGTTCGCCGGCCGCGTTCGAGATAATCGTAAGGATGTCCATGATGTTTCAGCCCACTCTCTGCGCTTTGCCGAAAATGCCCTGCGGTCGGACGAGCAGGACGATGATAAGGATTGCGAGCGCGCTGGCGTAGCGCATGTCGTTGGGGATGATGAGCGAGCTCATGTCCGCGACGATGCCGATGACGAGCGATCCGACGAGCGCGCCGTTCGCGGTGCCAAGGCCGCCGAGCGTGACGGCTGCGAACATGAGCAGCAGCAGGGTCGCGCCGGTGTTCCACGAGATGCCGTTGAGGTAGATGCCGAGCAGCACGCCTGACAACGCTGCCATCGCGCAGGAGAGGATCCAGACGATTCGCACAACCTGTTCGACGTTGATGCCGGACGCCGCGGCGAGCGCCGCGTTGTCGGAGACGGCTCGCGTGGCGCGTCCGAGGCGCGTCTTGTACAGGAACAGTGTGATGCCGATGATCACGACGATCGCAAGTCCGGCGGAGATGAGCGTGGGTGCGTCGGTGGTGATCGGTCCGAGCGCGAAGCTGTCGGGCACGGATTTGGTGATGCCTTTGATGTCGCCGCCGAAGAAGAACTGGAACAGGTATTGCAGGGCCATTGACAGGCCGATCGTGACGATCATCTGCTGCATGGGGCCGACGTGCTTGCGTCGCAGGGGCGCCCACACGAGTTCGTTTTGGATCCAGCCGGTGAGCGCGCCGACCGCGACGGCGAACACGGCAGATATGACGAGCGGCCAGTGCAGCAGCTGCGTGCCCACGTAGGCCATGAGGCCGCCGAGCGTGACCTGCTCGCCGTGCGAGAACGAGCTGAGCCGCGTGGTGCCGTACACGAGGTTCATGCCGACGGACATGAGACCGAGCATGAGGCCGAAGATCACGCCGGAGTAGAGCTGTTGCCAGAATCGCGCGCCGATGTTCGCGAGCGTGGCGCTCAGCGCGCCAGCCGCGTCGGCCGTATCGTTCGCGGATGACGCTCCAGCTGAGCCGGACTTGCTGCTGCCGGACGAGCCGTTCGTACCGGACGTGCCGCTATCGCCGCCGGTCGACGATCCGCCCGCGGATCCTGCGCTCTGGTCGAATCGCACGACGCCGCGCTGCTTGTCGAAACTGTTCTTGACGATCTCCACGTCGGCCGTGTTCGTGCCGAGCCCGTGCGCTTTGGCGACGGATTCGTCGATCGTGACCGTGTACGTGCCGTCGGCGGTGACGCTGAACGCCCACTTGCCGTTCGCGTCGGTCTGCGTGGTCGCCGATTCGGCGCCGGACAGCGTGACGGTCACGCCGGCGATCGGTTTCTTGGACGCATCCTGCAGGATGCCGTTGACGCAGCCGTTCTGGGCCGTCGGATTGCAGGTGGCGACCGATTCGGCCGCGATAGCGGGCGTGGGTTGGCTGATGGTCAGCGTCATCAGTATTGCGATGAGAGCGGCGGCCAGTGCGGTCAGCGGGGGCAATACCGAACGATGACGCCGACACCGGATGGTTGCGGCTGTCATATCTCGTCCTTCTCTTAGATTGCCTTCAACCTAAGAGACAAAGTGCGTCCAACGGTTGCACTCAGGTTTCCCGCCCGTTACCGCATCCGGGCCCGTATTACCCCCGCGTAAAACCCTGCGAATTCACGCGCGAAACCCCCATTTCACGCGCAATATCGCAGTGCGTTGAATACATACGGGCGCGACGGCGCGATGCCGAGGTTGCGCTACCGCGCGATCGCACGGCAACACCGCATCACGCGACAGCGTGATTCCTACACCACCCGGCACCCATCCATACACAAAAAAAAGACGGAGGATGCACCGGCTGAACCGGGCTTCCTCCGCCTACGTCATAGATCACCTTGGCCGTTACTTAACGTACTTGTCGTACGCCTTCTGCCACGCCTCCGTCGACCCATCGATGCCCAGCTTCGTCAGCTGATCTTGGAATGCGCTCCACGTTTCATCGGTGGTGCCGTTCTGCACGAACTTGGCGATCTCCGGCATGGCGTAATCGAATACGCCAGCAAACGTGTTGGCGACCGGTGTCTGATCCTCTTCGGCGAGGCGCACGTAGATCGGCATCATGTCCTTGGTGTGGTCGTAATGCTTGTACTGTTCGGCGTATACCGCGTCGACCTTCTGGATGGCGTCGATCGCCTCATCGCCCTTGATGGTCACGTCGTCAGGAACCCAACCTGCGAGACGATCGGCCAGTCCGGGGTATTTTCCTGCTTCTCCTGCATCACGGGACGCCTGGGTCTGCGTGTACGTGTTCGTCGCCTCATCGTATTCGAGGTACTTCGGGATAGCGCCGTACAGCTGCTGCATGGAATACTTGGTCGAATACAGCAGGTCGATGACCTTCAGGCACGCTTCCTTGTTCTTCGCGTTCGCGCTCATGGACATGTGGTAATCCTCGAACTCGTTGGCTTCACGCGAACCGTCCCACACGGTCTGTTCGAAAGTCTTGCCGGGGCCGGCCGGTACGGGCATGCTGATGTACTGCTTGGTCAATGGTGCGAGACGCGACCCGAAAGCGGTTTCATCCCAGCCGAACGCGACGCCCACGGTCGCCGTATCGCCGCCGGGTTGCAGTTCGGCCCAATACTTGCTGTCGTCAAGCGTCACCCAATTGTCGGGAACAAGACCTTTCTTTTTGAGGGAGGCGAGATAGTCGAGCACCTGACGGAATTCGTCGGTCTGCATGTAGTTGCCGACTTTGCCGTCCTTGACATAAATGCCGTTCTGGCTGGGTCCGGAATTGTAGTGCGTGACGATCCCCAAGGAGTTGAGGAACAGGAACAGACTCCACCACATTGCAACCGAAGAGGTCGGCAGGGCGCGCAAGTGCATCGGGATCTCGTCCTGCTTGCCGTTGCCGTTCGGATCCTGGGTCTTGAACGCCTCGAGCACCTTGGTCAATTCGTCCCATGTGGTCGGCACCTTCAGGCCGAGCTTGTCGAGCCATGCCTTGTTGATGAGCATATGCTGGCCGGAGGCAAGGAATCCCTTGCTGCGGTCGGATGGCAGTACGCGAACCTTGCCGTCGACTTCGACGAACTTGCGCGCCAACGGCTTTTCCTCGAAGAACTTCTTGACGTTGGGCATTTTGTCGATGTCATCTGTCAGGTCTTCGAATGCTGCGGAGTTCTTGGCGGTATCGTCCGGATTGTAGGCGCGAATGTTGAGGTCTGCGACGTCGCCGGCGGCGAGGGACGCGTTCTTTTGCTGATCCCAGGCGGTTTGCTGTACGTCCAACCATTTGATTTTGACGCCGGCTTCCTTTTCGAGCTCCTGGGTCCAGGTCATGTCCTTCATCGGTATCTGGTTCGTGGCCTTAACAACCAGAACAGTGACTACCGGCTTGCCGTCGGCGGTCTTTTCTCCGCTCGCATCGCCTCCACAGGCGGCTAGTGGGACTAGCATTGCTACAGCGCACGCGGCGGCTGTTGTCCTGATGATGGTTGTGGTGCGAACCATGATATTCCTCCTTGAAACCCGTTGGTCCTCTGTCTTCTGATTCTTGGTTTTGGCGGTACTTCTTTGTCGCCTTGACCTTTGAATCGGTTCAATCATATGGCTTATTTAACGTTACAACAACCGGGACACGCCGACAAATGCTAAGGCAAACAATGGCAAAGGAATGAGCTTCAGGTGAGCCAAAGCATAGCAAAAAGGCAACGTTGCCTCACTTCTTTCATCACCAAACAAGCTTCGTTAAAAGAAAATACGAAGAGCCGGTTTCCCATCTTGAATCAGTCAAACGCTACTGGGGCGACGGCCATGCCGAAGCGCTCCTTGCGGGCAAGCGAGACCATTTCGTTGGACATAAACGCGATGCCTGATACCATCCGCTACGGCCACCTACTCTATGAAGGGCTTCATGAGCGCGGAATGTTTGCGTATGCCGTCAACCGTACGAGTGATGATGCCGTTTCGATCCAGAGAACTCATACGTTCCGCCGTAGCATCTAAAGCCACAGACAGATTCTGAAGCGTACGATCAACAATTTCAGTAGCATCGGCTTCGGCAATCATGAGTCTGCGGGCTTCCTTAACCATAGTTTCCGGGAATACCTGTTCAAGGTCAAAAGTTCTGCCGATACGCATGGGAAATAGAGGATGCTCGTCGAGCGCCAAGAATGCTGCGATGGAAAGCACATCGTACATGGGGGCCAAGGTCACTTCACCGCCGGACAACATAAGCGAGTAGTTTTTGGCATGCGCATCAGTGTTGAGCAACGCAGCGTTCCATCGGCCATGGCGTAATCCTTGAGATACTCGAACGAAAGGTTGCCGGAACCGTTCATACTCAGCGTGCCAATCGGAACGCCATCCATATATACCTTGAGAGCACGCTCACTCGCCATAGGAGATCTCCACCGTCATGCCAAGAGTCTGAGCGACCATCAGCACCTTTCTCAAGTCGAAAGATGCCTTACCCGTTTCCACCTTTGCAAGCCAGCTACGGGACACCATCGCACGATCGGCCAACTGCTGCTGGCTCAGCCCAGCCCGTTCGCGCCCCGACCGAATAGCAAGCCCGACATCATACATGGTTCGTATCTTCATGATCGGCACCCCCACATGTTGTATATGATCGTATACAACACTTATTGTATACGATCATATACAACTCATGAACACTCCCCGCCGAACCTAACCAAATAATAATCGGACGGCGATGGGCGGATGCTACTGGGCGGCAGCGATGCACAGCCAGCCGAGCGTCACGCAGATGAGCGGGACGACGATCGTGGCGGCACAGTAGGCCGCGGCCATGCCGAAACGCTCCTTGCGGGCAAGCGAGACCATTTCGTTGATCGCCGTGGAGAACGTGGAGAAGCCGCCGAGGAAGCCGGTGACGAACAGCAGGTAGGTGCCGTGGTCGACGGTCTGGTAGGCGTAGGCGGCCGCGGCGATGCCCGCACAGAACGTGGCGATCACGTTGATCACGAACGTGGAGAGCGGGAACGCGTTGTTCCACAGGCGTTGGATGGACGTGTTGAGCACGAACCGGGTCACGGCGCCCAGGCCGCCGCACGCGGCGACCAAGAGGAATGTGGTGAATGCACTCATTGTTCGCGGGCCTCCCCTCGCAGCGGATCGGCGACCATCGGGATTTCGTCGGTCACCGGATCGGGTTCGAACGACGGCACGAGCTTGGACGCGGTCAGCGCATCCAACTGCACCGTGGTGCCGTCGGCGCGCACGACGGTCGGGCCGTTTGGCTGCGCGGCGTTGCCGTTGCCGCCGTTTGATGCGTGCCCATCAGCCGCGTTCGCAGCGGAACCGTTCGACGATACGGCGGTGCGCACGCCGTCGCGCGAGACCGGCTGACCATAGTCGCCGGCCGGAGCCTGCGAACGTGCGACATTAGCGCCGTCGCCGCGCTCGATCGCATCGTGGATCGCCTTGCGCGAATGCTTCTCGGCCGCGTGCAGGGCGAGCATCGTGCCACCCCACGCGACGAACAGGCCGCACGCGAAGCTGAGCAGCGTGTAGAACGCGAATCCGCCGACCTCGCTGGCCTGCAGCGAGGTCAGATCCTCGATCGCCATGGCTGACAGCGTGGAGAAGCCACCACACATGCCCATGCCGACGCCGCGGCTGGTCAGTTCGCGCGCACGCTTGCGAATCCACGACGCCTGCGACATGTAGGCGCTGAGCGCCGCGAAAATGAAGCAAGCGCACATGTTCGCGATGAACGTGGACGGGTGGAACGCGCTGAAGAAACCGCTCGCCGCCACCGGGTTCGGCAGGGCCAAGTTCAGGCCGTAGCGCAGGCCGGTGCCGACGAAGCCGCCGAGGAAGACGACGAGGTAGATCATGCCGTCGGCGAGCGGGTTGAACCTCGCCTGCATGCGCTTCATAGGCGCGAGCGGGATTTTCGGCGGCGCGGGCTGGCCTTCGCCGAAGAGCGCCGCGATCGGGCGGCCGGACGCGGCGTTGATTTTCGCCGCGGACATTTCCATGGTGGGCGGATCGATGTCGTTCGACGCCAGCTTGGCGAGCGGCGTGGCCGGCGGCGCGAGCGGTTCGGACTGATCGTCGGACGGATCCGCGGCCGATTCTGCGGACGGCCCGTCGGCAGAATCACCGGAAGCATCGTCGGCGGAGGCAAACGTTGGCGCAACGTCGCCCGATGCCAACGATGGCGTCGAACCGTCGGCATCATCATGCGCAACGTCGGCGACATCCGCGACGTCATCGGCAACATCCGTCTCGGCCACGACGTGCGCGACGGCGGCATCGTCGACGGCCGCGACCGCATCCGGCGGCAGCGGTATATCGGACAGTTTCGGCGGCACCGCCGTGTTCAGAATCGGCAGTTCCAGCGACGGAACGTCTTCCTCGGACATGTCAATCTCTCCCCCAACGTCACAGTCATCGGCACTTCAGCACTCGTACCACGCACGCATCACTCGTGGCAGGCGCGAGCGACAACGCGCAGGACAATAACAGAACGGCCGGCCCGAAGCAACCTTGGCATCCGGCCGGCCGTCAATGCGTCCGTCAGTCGATCAGCGAGTGGACGGAGATGATGTGGTCGCGCTGCGGGCCGGTGCCGATCGCGGAGATGCGGCAGTTCGACAGCTCCTCGAGGCGCTTGACGTACGCCTGGCAGGTGGCCGGCAGGTCGGCGAAGTCGTGCACGGACGAAATGTCCTCGCTCCAGCCCGGCATCATCTCGTAGATCGGCTTGGCGACGGCGAACGCGGCCTGATCGGTCGGCATGTCGTCGAAACGCTCGCCGTCCACATCGTACGCGACGCAGATCGGGATCTCCTTCAAGCCGGTGAGCACGTCGAGCTTGGTCAGGACGATGTCGGTCAGGCCGTTGACCTGGCTCGCGTAGCGGTTGACGACCGCGTCGAACCAGCCGCAGCGGCGCGGACGGCCGGTGGTCACGCCGTACTCGTGGCCCTGCGCGCGCAGCCAGTCGCCGGATTCGTCGAACAGTTCGGTCGGGAACGGACCTTCGCCCACGCGCGTCACGTACGCCTTGGCGACGCCGATCACGCGGTTGATCTTGGTCGGGCCAACGCCGGTGCCGGTGCACGCGCCGCCCGCGGTCGGGTTGGAGGACGTAACGAACGGATACGTGCCGTGGTCCACGTCGAGCATGGTGGCCTGCGCGCCCTCGAACAGCACGGTCTTGCCTTCGTCGAGCGCCTTGTTGAGGATCAGGCCGGTGTTCGCGACGTACGGGCGCAGACGTTCGCCGAGCGCGAGCAGTTCGTCGGTGGTCTGGTCGACGTCGATGGCGCGACGGTTGTACAGCTTGACGAGGATCTGGTTCTTCTGGTGCAGGCTGGCCTCGACCTTGTCGTGCAGGTGGTCGGCGTTGAACAGGTCGTGCACGCGGATGCCGACGCGGTTGATCTTGTCGGCGTAGGCCGGGCCGATGCCGCGGCCGGTGGTGCCGATCTTGTGCTTGCCGAGGAAGCGTTCGGTGACCTTGTCGAGCACGCGATGATACGGCGCGATGACGTGCGCCGCCTCGGAGACGAGCAGGCGCGAGCAGTCGACGCCGCGCGACTGCAGGCCGTCGATCTCCTCGAACAGGACTTCCGGATCGACGACGACGCCGTTGCCGATGACCGGGGTCACGTTCGGGCTGATGATGCCGGACGGCAGCAGGTGCAGCGCGTACGACTCGTTGCCGACGACCACGCTGTGGCCCGCGTTGTTGCCGCCGTTGAAACGCGCGACATAATCGACCTTCGTACCGATCAGATCGGTCGCCTTGCCCTTGCCTTCGTCGCCCCACTGAGCGCCGATCAACACGATTCCAGCCATAACGCACCTCCGCCACGTCGCCAATTTCCGCCGTCGATTAGGTTACCCTACGCCCTCTACCCCGGCGGGGCAATTCCCCCGTCCCCGCCCGCATGGCGGATAGTGCCGCCGCTTCGGTTTTCCGCGCAAGTTTCACATGGCAGTTTCACGTGAAACACTGCGTTATGCGAAACAATCGCTACGATTGGGCGGCATGAGCGAGTTGAACGAGCGAATGCCATACGTAACGGCGTTTCCGCGCGCGTTGGGCACGGGACTGATCGTGCGATCGTCGCAGCCGATCGGCGACGATCTGCGCGCGGCGATGCTGTCGTTCATCGACGATTACGAACGCACGCTGTCACGTTTCCGCGACGATTCGCCGGTCACAGCGATGGGCTGGGCCGAACACGGCGGCAGATTCGATTTTCCGACATGGACTATCGCATTGTTTTCCTGGTACGACTCGCTGTGCGCGGCGACGGACGGCGCGATCGACCCGTGCGTCGGGGAGGATCTGATCCGGCTCGGCTACGGCGCGGACTACACGTTCACGGTCGAGCCCGGTGCCGGCGGGCGGCTGGGTGCAATCCACGGACGGCCGACGTGGCGCGGCGACGTCGAACGTGACGGTTCGACGTTGGTCACGAAACGACCCGTGCACCTTGATTTCGGCGCGTGCGGCAAGGGATATCTGGTCGATCTGCTGACCGAGCGGTTTCTGAATCCGCTCGTGGAACGCGATAATGCGGAATTCGTGATCGACGCCGGCGGCGATCTATTGGTCCGATCGTCGCAGCCGATCACGATCGCGCTGGAGGATCCGGCCGACACGTCCCGCGCGGTCGGCACCGCGACCATCCCGTCCGGCGCCTTCTGCGCGAGCGCACCCAGCCGGAGACGCTGGGAAAACGGCGGAAATCCGGGAATCAATACGATGGTCCATGACGGAACCAATACGATAGTCCCTGCCGGAACCGGCGCCAATACGGCAATCCGCTCCGAAACCAATACGATAGTCCATCATCTATTGAACGCGATCGACGGTCTTCCCGTGCGCGACGTCGCCGCCACGTGGGTGGCCGCCGACACCACCATGCTGGCCGACGGCCTGGCCACGGCCTTGTTCGTCGCCGACCCGAACCGCCTGGCCAACCGCTTCCCCGGCGCCTTCGAATGCGCCCTCCTCAACGCCGACCGCACAGCGCTCATGTCCCGCCACTTCCCCGGCC
>NZ_JAFEJT020000041.1 GCF_018555435.2 Bifidobacterium amazonense | reverse complement strand
TCAGCGAGAAGCCGGCGAGCTTCGCGTTGCCGGTGAGCGAGTCGGTGAACTTGGTCGAGAAGATCGTGATCGGCGCGAACGAGCCGAGCACCATGATCTCGCGGATACGTTCGTCGAACGGCAGCAGGTTCCACGCGGCGACCGCGATGATCGCGCCGAACACGGCGCGCCAGCAGATCACCTTCGCCAGTTCGATCTTGTCCTTGCGGTTGTCCGGCACCTCCATCATCAGTCCGATCATCGCCATCGTGCAGAACGCGTTCGCGTTGGCGAACGGCGTGATCAGCGTGACGATCGGCTGCGGGATCGTGATGTGCAGAAACATGAACACGAGCATCAGCATGTAGATGTCGAAGCTGATCGAACTCAGGAAGTCGCGCGCGATGTTGCGCAGCCGCAGGATCATCGGCAGCGACTTGAACCCGTCGTCCATGCCGAGCAGCGTGCGCGTGATCGTCAGCGACCCGGCCGTCGCGACTGTCGCATTGCCGATGTCGAGCATGATGATCGGCAGGCCGGCGGACGCGCCCATGAACGTCTGGACGACCGGCAGACAGAACGCGCCCAGGTTCAGGCCGGACGCGTTGAGCATCTGGAACGCGCGGTAGTTGCGTTCGTCGCCGCGCGAGCCGAAATAGACGACGAACAGCGGGATCGCGCAGGCGAAGAAGCCGAACAGCACGATCCACAGCATTTTCATGTCGTGCTTGTTGGTGGCGAACGACAGGATGATCGCGCACGGCAGGGTCAGGTTGAAGACGAGCCCCTGCGCCACCTTGTAGTCGCGGTCGCCGAAGACGTGGAGATGTTTGAGCGCGTACGCGCCGATGATGACGAGCAGCAGCGAACCGGCCTGGAAAATCATGATGCTTCTTCTTCGCGTTTCTTCTTGCGGATGTGTCTTGCGGTTGTATCCGGTGCACAGTCTAGGCGCGGGTGTGTTGCGCGTCGTGTTGCGTATTGCGGTGTGGGTGATGGCGGGCGTGCCGGGTGGCTGTTTGGCGCGGGGTGTGGGGTTGGTTTCTGGCTGTTTTGGGCTTTTTCCGACCGTTTTCTGGCCACAAGCCAACTGTCTCGCCATAAACCAACGCTGAGCCGTCGATTCGCGTTGGTTTGTGGAGGGTGACGGTGGGCTGGGTGGGTGTGATCGCCGAAAACCAACGGTGGCGGTGGGCTTGGCGTTGGTTTGTGGAGAGTGGCAGTGGGATGGGTGGATGTGATCGCCATAAACCAACGGTGGCGGTGGGCTTGGCGTTGGTTTGTGGAGGGTGACGGTGGGCTGGCCTTGGTGTGGGGTGCTGGATGCTGCGGACTGATCCGGCAGGATGCGAAACTTGAGTGGGTTGGGCTCAAGTTTTGGGAATAGAATGGGTTGCGGAACGGTTGAGCGTATCAGACAACGAACGTATGACCCGTGATCGTACGGCCGCGGAGTTCGCCTTGCCGATCGGCGGGGCGACGGCCCGGCCGGTGCGGTCGCGGATTGAAGACTTATTGGGAGGTTGATATGGAACAGAAGTTCACCACCATGGCCCAGCAGGTGATCGGCGACGCGATCCAGAGCGCGTCGGCCGCGGGCAACGCGCAGGTCGAGACCCTGCACGTCATGGACGCGCTCCTGCGTCAGGAGAACGGCGTCATCCAAGGACTCATCCAGGCCGCGGGCGGCAACCCGCAGGCCATCGGCGCGGCGGTACGCAACGCATTGGTCGCGCTGCCGAGCGCAAGCGGCTCGACCACGTCGCAGCCTCAGGCCAGCCGCCAGCTGACCGCCGCGCTCGCGCAGGCCGAGAAGGAGATGCAGGCGATGGGCGACGAATACGTCTCCACCGAGCATCTGCTCATCGGCATCGCGGCAAGCGCGCCGAACCAGTCGGCCGACATCCTGCGCCAGAACGGCGTGACTCCGGAGGCACTGCGCAAGGCCGTCCCCGGCATCCGCGGCGGTGCCAAGGTGACCAGTCCGGACGCGGAAGGCTCGTACAAGGCGCTCGAGAAGTACTCGACCGACCTGACCGCCGCCGCCAAGGAAGGCAAGCTCGACCCGGTGATCGGCCGCGATCAGGAGATCCGCCGCGTCATCCAGATCCTGAGCCGGCGCACCAAGAACAACCCGGTGCTGATCGGCGAGCCGGGCGTCGGCAAGACCGCCGTCGTCGAAGGGCTCGCGCAGCGCATCGTCGCCGGCGACGTGCCGACCACGCTGCAGAACAAGAAGCTGATCTCGCTCGACCTCGGCTCCATGGTGGCCGGCTCGAAGTACCGTGGCGAATTCGAGGGGCGCCTGAAGGCCGTGCTCAACGAGATCAAGAGCGCGAACGGCGAGATCATCACGTTCATCGACGAGATCCACACGATCGTCGGCGCGGGTGCCGCCGAAGGCTCGATGGACGCCGGCAACATGTTGAAGCCGATGCTGGCGCGCGGCGAACTGCGTCTGATCGGCGCGACCACGCTCGACGAATACCGCGAGAACATCGAAAAGGATCCGGCGCTGGAGCGTCGTTTCCAGCAGGTGTACGTCGGCGAGCCGAGCGTCGAGGACACGATCGCGATCCTGCGCGGCCTCAAGCAGCGCTACGAGGCGCACCACAAGGTGACGATCGGCGACGATGCGCTGGTCGCGGCCGCGACGCTGTCGAACCGCTACATCTCCGGCCGTCAGCTGCCTGATAAGGCCATCGATCTGGTCGATGAGGCGGCCGCGCACCTGCGTATGGAACTCGACTCCTCGCCGGAGGAGATCGACGAGCTCCAGCGCAAGGTGACGCGCTACGAAATGGAGGAGATGCAGCTCAAGAAGGCCGAGGATCCGGCCTCCAAGGAGCGTCTCGAGAAGCTGCAGGCCGAAATGGCCGACGCGCGCGAGAAGCTCGCCGGATTGAAGGCCCGCTGGGATGCGGAGAAGGCCGGCCACAACAAGGTCGGCGACCTGCGCGCCCAGATGGACGCGCTGCGCGTGAAGGCCGACAAGTTCACCCGTGAGGGCAACCTGGCCGAAGCGTCGCGCATCCTGTACGGCGAGATCCCGGCGATCCAGAAGCAGCTCGACGCGGCCGAGAAGGCCGACGCCGAAGACACTGCGAACGGCAACGGCAACAAGCCCGAGCCGATGGTCCCGGACCATGTCGACGCCGATTCCGTCGCCGGCATCGTCTCCGAATGGACCGGCATCCCCGTCGGCCGCCTCATGCAGGGCGAGAACGAGAAGCTCCTGCACATGGAGGAGTACCTCGGCAAGCGCGTGATCGGCCAGAAGGAAGCCATTCAGGCCGTCTCCGACGCGGTGCGCCGCTCGCGTGCCGGCATCTCCGACCCGAACCGTCCGACCGGCTCGTTCCTGTTCCTCGGCCCGACCGGCGTGGGCAAGACCGAGCTCGCCAAGGCGCTCGCCGACTTCCTGTTCGACGACGAGAAGGCCATGGTGCGCATCGATATGTCGGAGTACATGGAGAAGGCCTCCGTGTCCCGCCTGATCGGCGCCGCGCCGGGTTACGTCGGCTACGAGGAGGGCGGTCAGCTGACCGAGGCCGTGCGTCGTCGCCCGTATTCGGTGGTGCTGTTCGACGAGGTCGAGAAGGCCAATCCGGAAGTCTTCGACGTGCTGCTGCAGGTGCTCGACGACGGACGTCTGACCGACGGTCAGGGCCGGACCGTGGACTTCAAGAACACGATCCTGATCATGACCTCCAACCTGGGTTCGCAGTTCCTTGTCAATCAGGACATGGATGCGGACGCCAAGAAGAAGGCCGTGATGGACGCGGTGCACATGAACTTCAAGCCGGAGTTCCTCAACCGTCTCGACGAGATCGTCATGTTCCACCCGCTCACCCGCGAGGAGTTGGGCGGCATCGTGAACATCCAGGTCGCGCAGGTCGCGTCGCGCCTGACCGATCGTCGCATCCGTCTCGACGTCACCGACGCCGCGCGCGAATGGCTCGCGGACACCGGCTACGATCCGGCGTACGGCGCTCGTCCGCTGCGTCGCCTGGTGCAGACCGAAGTCGGCGACCAGCTGGCCCGCATGCTGCTGTCCGGCAAGGTGCACGACGGCGACACGGTGCTCGTCGACCAGACCGGCGGCGATCACCTCGAGCTCAACGCCATGCCGACCGACCCGGACGACGACGGCTCGGTCCACGTTGAGGACGTGAAGGCCGACTGATGCGCGCGGTGACCGTCGGCGCCCCGGTGCGATAGGGACGGCGGCATGACAAAAGGCCCGGAAGGGAACGTTCCCTTCCGGGCCTTTTCGCGTGTCGCGCGGACGGGCGCTACTGCTCGAGGAAGACCTGCGGGGCCTTCGCGAAGTTTTTCGCGCAGTGTTCTCCGCAGAAGTAGTACGTCTTGCCTTCGTATTCGCGGGTGATCGCGTCCGCGTTCACGGCGACGGTCATGCCGCAGACCGGATCGGTGGCGGTTTCGCCGTCGACGGGCGCGGCGTTCATGTGCATGTGGTGCATTTCCATGGGATGCTCCTTGCTGTTGCTGGTGGAATCGGTGGACATTGTAATGTCGGAACCGTGGGATAAACCGTCCGGTTCCAAGTGCGTGAGCGTGGTGCGTTCGTCGATGATGACCCGCGGTTCGCCGATGGTCGAAGAGGCGGTTCCGTTCGTATCGCCGCGACCGTTAGAAGGGCTGTTGGATAGACCGTCGCGTGTATGGCCGTCGTGCGCAGCCTCGTCTCCGGTCGGCATGACGGTCGGCATGGCGACCGCCATGGTGCCGTCGCCGATCCGCACGCCGTGCAGCCGGTTCGCGTTGAGCACCAGGCACGTCGAGCTCAGCGCCATCGCAAGCCCCGCGATCATCGGGCTGAGCAGCCAGCCGGTGAACGGGTAGAGCACGCCGGCCGCGATCGGGATGCCGATCACGTTGTAGCCGAACGCCCACGCGAGATTCTCGCGGATGTTGCGCATCGTCGCGTTCGACAGGTTGATCGTCTTGAGCACGCCGCGCAGATCGCCGTTCATCAGCGTCACGTCGGCCGACTGCATCGCCACGTCGGTGCCGGTGCCGATCGCGATGCCGAGGTCGGCCTGCGCGAGCGCGGGCGCGTCGTTGATGCCGTCGCCGACCATCGCGATCAGACCGTCCGGCACGTCGCCGATCGCCGGCCGACGATCGGCGTGCGTGAGATCGCGCGCAAGCTGCAGCTGACGGATCCAGTACGCCTTGCCGTCCGGCTTGACCTGTGCGATCACCGTGTCGATGCCGACCTCGCGGGCGATGCGCGCGGCGACGTCGGCACGGTCGCCGGACAGCATCACCGTGCGGATGCCGGCCGCACGCAGCGCGGCGACGGCCTCGCGCGAGCCGTCCTTGACCGGGTCGTGCTCGTAGCTCGGCTTGGCGTCGTTCGTGCCGTCGTCTGCGGGCGCGTCCATCACGCCGCGCGTGATCGTGCCGGTCTTGTCGAAGACGACCGTGCGGATCTCCCGCGCCTGCTCCAGCGCCTTCGCCGACGTGACGAGCACGCCGTTCGTCGCGCCCAGGCCCATCGCGGCCGTCACCGACAGCGGGGTCGCCAGTCCCAGCGCGCACGGGCAGGCGATGATGAGCACGCTCACCGCCGTCACCAGCGCATGTGCGAGCTTCGGCTCCGGGCCGACCGCCAGCCAGATCGCGAACGTCCACACGGCCACGATCATCACCGCAGGCACGAAGATGCGGGCGATTTTATCGGCCAGCTTCTGCACCGGGGCCTTGGTGGCCTGCGCGCGCGAGACCATCGCGATGATCTGCGCGAGCACCGTGTCGCCGCCCACCTGCGTGGCGCGCATAAGCAGATCGCCCTTGAGTACGACCGTCGCTCCGGTCAGCGACGTGGATTCGACGGGCGCGGTCGTTCCGTGATCGCCTGTTCCGTGATAGCCGCCGTCGTGCGTATGGTTGCGCGCGGCCTCGCGTACGGTCTCGCGTCCTGTCTCGGACGCGTCGATGCGCGCGGTTTTGACGACCGGCTTCGACTCGCCGGTGATCATCGACTCGTCCACGGTCGCCTCGCCGGCGACGATCTCGCCGTCGACCGGAATGCGCTCGCCGGCGCGTACGACCAGCAGATCGCCGGCCGTCACGTCGTCGATGTCGGTGTCGCGAACGTTTGCCGGATCACGCCATGCTGAGTGCGATGCCGCGCCGTTCGCGCCTTCCGGCAGCACGTGCGCGATGCGCGGGCGCAGCTTGATCAACGACTGCACGGCCTTGCCGGTGCCCTCGCGGGCCTTCGTCTCAAGCAGACGTCCGACCAGGACCAGCGTGATCACCACGCCGACCGACTCGAAATACGGCTCGCGCGAGCCCTCGGGGAACAGCGACGACATCACGCACAGCGCCAGACTGTACAGGTAGGCCGCAAACGTTCCCAACGTGACGAGCGAGTTCATGTCGGGCGCGCGATGGACGAGCGCAGGCCAGCCGACGCGATGGATCGGCGCGCCGCAGTAGAACATGACCGGCGTGATGAGCAGCGCCTGCAGCCACGGGTTCATCAGCCACATCGGCACCAGATCATGGCCGCCGGGCAGCAGCATCAGCATCATCGGCACGAACACCGGCAGCGTGAGCGCGGTGCCGATCGCGACGAGCCTGGTGAGCTGCCGGATCTCCTTGGCGCGCTCCTCGCTTTCGCGACGTTCCGCGGCGAGCGCGTCGGTCGGCGGCGTGGTCGTGCCATTGCGAACGGTGGCGGCATGGGTTTCCGTCATATCGTCGCGACCGTCGCGACCGTCGCGACCGTCGCGAACGTTGCGATCGTTGTCCGTGCCGGCGCCGTGCGGTCCGCCGGAGACGCCGGCGCTTGCGACTGCGCCCGTGCCGGCGTCCGCATCGTCGCCGTCCGTCACGCGCAGCAGTCCGTGCACCATGTTCATGCCGCAGGCGAACGGATAGTCGCCGGCCGGCAGTGCGGGCAGGTGCACGTCGGTGCACTGGTTGCCGGGCAGCATCGCGTCGAGCGCAAGGTCGCCGAACACGACGTGCGACGTGCATTCGCCGGTCTCCTGGCGGTCGAAGGTGAGCGTGATCGGCGTGCCGGCGCGCATGTCGACCACGGCCGGGGAGTAGCCGCCGCGCACGGTGATCGTCGCCGTCTGCACGCCGTTCTCCAGCGTGCCGGCGGTGCCTTGCTGCGGGGCGAAGAAGAACCGGATGATCAGCCATGTCAGTGCGGCGGCGATCAGCACCGCGGCCGCTATAAGAAAGATGTTGAATTCCATGATTGCTGCCTTCTCCTGCCGGTCTTCCTGCTGTTCCTGCTTCGTCTCTATCGTATCGCCGATCACCAGCATATACCCAATACCCCTATGGGGTATAATGGGTGTCGTGGTTGCGCTGACGGAAGAACGCGGCGGTGCAACGGCGGCGCGATACGGCGATGATACTGCGGCGATACGGCGATTGGGAGGTCGCGATGCATGGATATGGCGAGGACAAGGCGAAGGTGGTCGCGCGGCTGCGGCGGATCGAGGGGCAGATCCGCGCCGTGACGCAGATGGTGGAGGATGACCGATACTGCATCGACGTGCTCACGCAGATCTCGGCGGCGAATTCGGCGCTCAAATCGGTGGCGCTGCTGCTGTTGGACGATCATCTGAACCATTGCGTGAGGCAGGCCTCGGCCGAGGGCGGCGACGTGGCGGACGAGAAGCTGCGCGAGGCTTCGGCGGCGATCGCGCGCCTGGTGAAGTCGTAGCGGCGGTCGGTTGGCGGTTGGCGTCCGTTGTGACGCCGACTGTTGCGATGCCGGCTGCCGTGGCACCGGTCGTTACGGTACCGATTGTCTCGGAACCGGTGGCCGCGATGCGACACGCACGTCCGGCATCGTCCATGCCGTACGATTCACTAGAACATATGTTCGACAATATGGTGACGGTAGCTGCGATGATCGCGGTGATGATCGTGGCGGCGGCGATGGGGCTGGCCGCGGGATTCCTGATGGGCAGATCAAGGGGCCAGGAGATGGCGCGCAACGCTCGGCTCGAGGAGTTGGAGGCCGCGAAGGCGGGTACGGACGCGGCGCAGGAGCAGGTGGTGCGACTGACCGCGCAGGCGGCCGAGTTGCGCGGCCAGATCGACGGACTGACCCAGCAGCTCTCGTTCGCCAAGTCGCAGCTGGCGCAGGCGCAGCAGGCCGAGCAGGTGCGCATCCAGCACGAGCGGGACAGGGCCGCTTCCGAAGCCGAACGCGAGCGGCTGAAACAGGCCCGGTCGATGGAGGAGCAGAGCAAGGTGCTGTCCGCCTTGGCGCCGGTGCAGAAGAACCTTGATGCCCTGCAGGCCAAGGTCTCGCAGATCGAAGAGGGGCGCAAGCGAGAGATGGGTGCGCTCGGCGAGCAGCTCAAGGGACTGGGCGAGCAGCAGGCGCGGCTGGACCGCGAGACCAGTTCGCTGTCGGCGGCGCTGCGCAACAACAAGGTGCGTGGCGCGTGGGGCGAGGCGCAGCTGCGCAACATCGTCGAATCCGCCGGTCTGCTCGAACACGTCGATTTCGACACGCAGGTGGTCGTCACCGGTGCGGACGGGCGCATCCAACGGCCGGACATGATCGTCCATCTGCCCGGCGGCAAGACGATCCCGATCGACGCGAAGGTGCCATACGCTGACTATCAGCGGGCGTGCGAGATCCCGGAGACCGCGTCGCCGGAGGAGCTGGACCGCCGCGCCGACCTGCTGCGGGCGCATGCCAAGGCGCTGCGCGACCATGTGAAGACCTTGGGCGATAAGGCGTACTGGAACGCGTTCGACATCGCCCCCGACTTCGTGGTCGCGTTCATCCCGAACGAGGCGCTGCTGCAGGCGGCGCTCGAGGCCGATCCGACGCTGATGGACGATGCCTTCGCGCGCAAGGTCGCCCTGACCTCGCCGGTCACGCTGTGGGCGGTGCTCAAATCGGTGGCCTACGCTTGGCAGCAGCAGAGCCTGACCGACGACGCGAAGCAGCTGTTCGACCTGTCGCGCGAACTGTACGAACGGTTCGCGGTGCTGGGCGATCGCGCCACCAAGCTGGGCGTGGCCATCACCAAGACGGTCGGCGCATACAACCAGTTCGCCGCCTCGCTCGAATCGCGCGTGCTCGTCACCGCCCGCAAACTGCAGCGGATCGACGCCGGCAAGATCATCGAACCGGTCGACATGATCGACGCCGACAAGGCGGACGTGCGCGAGCTCACCGCCCCGGAAACCCAGCCCGATAGCGAATGACCGCGCGCGCGATACAGTGGTACCGGAAACGACATAAGCGAAACGGGACGTCCCAGACTCCCCGGAACAGATAGGCACAGGATATGACCGAAGAGAAATCCTTCCGCAAGACCGGAACCGCGTCCGTTGCGGGCGTCGACGCCAAGGACGCCGAGACCGCCAAGGCTCCCGACGGAACGCCGTTCGCGCTGCTCGACCCGCGCGACCAGCTCAAGCAGCTGTTGAAGGCCGAGCTGGACGGCAGGCCGTTCTGCGAGCTGTCGAACGTCACGTTCGACCATCGTGGCGCGGCGATCGTGGGGCATATCCTGCTCGACACGTTGGAGGAGCAGGGCTATTCGGTCGATGACTTCGACGCGGTGGGCGCGCTGACCGCCGCCGCCGTGCCGCTGGTCGAAGCGATGATCCTCGCGGCCGCCTCGCGCGGCGAGGACCTGAACGGCTTCGTGATGGACTTCGTGTATCCGTCGATCAAGGGGCCGTCGATCAAGGGCAAGCGCGTGGTGCTGCTCGACTCGTGGCTGTCGGAGAAGTCCTACGTGCAGACCTCGTCGCTGGTCACGCTGCGCAACGGCAACGAGCTGAGCCTCGACTTCGGCATCGTCGAGCACGAGGGAGCCGAAGTGGTCGCCATCGCCTCGCTCATCGGCGGCGTCGACATGGACAAGCCCACCGTCAAGGTCGTCAACCCGGTCAGCGACGAGACGCGCGAACTGCCGTTCGTCGAGGCCTACCACGAGTCCGAACTGCGCTGACCGGCCCCGGCGCCGGCCTGTACCGCCGCGGTACAGCCCGTGACGGTTTCCGTCGGCGGTCGAAAAACAGTCCTGCAACGATCGAGGAGTCCATTGCACACGCCCAATCCCGTTTCCCTTGCCGCCAAACTGTCCGGAGAACCCGAATTCCGCGAGATCGGCGTCGGTCCATGGGCGGAAACGCATCCCGGCGAGCCGCGTCCGGACGATCCGGCATCGCCGGGTTTCGACGCGCGCTTCGATACGCAGCTGCTCGACGACGGCGACCGGCGCAACGTGCTCGACCGGTACCGCTACTGGACGGTGCAGGCGATCCGAGACGATCTTGACGCGCGCGGACGCCACGACTTCGAAGTCGCCGTCGAAAACTGGACGCACGACTTCAACATCGGCTCGATGGTGCGCACCGCCAACGCGTTCACCGCGAGACGCGTCCACATCGTAGGCCCGCACAAGTGGAACCGCAAGGGCGCGCTGATGACCGAACTGTACCAGCACGTCGAATACCACCCGTCCATCGATGAACTCGTCGAATGCTGGCGTCACCGCATCGCCGGCGAAATCGCATACGAACGCGCGCAGGCCAAGGCCGCCGCGATCCGGGCGCATACGATCGCGGCGCAGACCGGAGCCATGCAACCCGGCGATGCGGCATCCGCGGTGGACGCCGTACGCGAGGCGACCGCCGACATCGCCCGCGCCGACGCGCGCATCCGCGAACTCGAGGAGTCCCGTATCATCGCGCTCGACATCATCCCCGGCGCGGTGCCGATCGAAACGTACCGGTTCCCCAAGCGCTGCCTGATGCTGTTCGGCGCGGAAGGCCCGGGCCTGAGCCAAAAGGCGCTCGATCTGGCCGACGACGTCGTCTACATCTCGCAGTTCGGCTCCGTGCGGTCCATCAACGCGGGCGCCGCGGCGGCCGTGGCCATGCACGGCTACATCGCCCAGCACATCTGAGACGCGACGCCGCAAGAAGCGTCGCGTCGGTCCGAACGCGGCCGGCAGCATGACCGGAAGCGTGACCGGGCGTGTCACAAACGGCTCGTATAGTAAGGCGCATGCCTACATTCACACGTGAAGAAATCGAGCATTTGGGCGATCTGGCCCGAATCGCGCTCACCGACGAGGAGATCACCCGCCTGCAGGGCGAGCTGAACGTCATCGCCGACTCCATCAACAAGGTGCAGGAAGTCGCCTCCGACGACGTGCCGCCCACCGCCAACCCGATCCCGCTCGAGGCGTACCTGCGCCCCGACGTGCCGGAAACCCCGCTCACGCAGGCCGAGGCGCTCGCCGGCGGTCCGAGGACCGAGGCCGGCATGTTCGTCGCACCGCGAATCCTGGGAAGCGAGGAGTGAGAACCGTTATGACGCAAGCAACCAACGAACTGGTCAAGCTGTCCGCCGCCGAGATGGCCGCCAAGGTCAAGGCCGGCGAGGTCTCCAGCCGCGAGCTGGTCGATGCGCATCTCGAGGTCATCGAAGCCGCCGAGCCGAGCATCAAGGCCTTCCTGAAGGTCTCCGGCGACGTGGCCCGCGAGCAGGCCGACGCCTTCGACGCGAAGAGCGCCGAAGAGAAGGCGCAGCTGCCCGAGCTGGCCGGCGTGCCGATCGCCATCAAGGACATGATCGTCACCAAGGGCATCGAGACCACCGCCGCCTCCAAGATCCTCGAAGGCTGGGTGCCGCCGTACGACGCCACCGTCATCGAAAAGCTCAAGGCCGCCGGCATGCCGATCCTCGGCAAGACCAACCTCGACGAATTCGCGCAGGGCTCCTCCACCGAGCACTCCGCCTACCAGACCACCCACAACCCGTGGGACACCGAGCGCGTCCCCGGCGGCTCCGGCGGCGGTTCGGCCTCCGCGGTCGCCGCGTTCGAGGCGCCGCTGGCCCTCGGCACCGACACCGGCGGCTCCATCCGCCAGCCGGGCGCCCTGACCGGCACCGTCGGCGTCAAGCCGACCTACGGCGGCGTCTCCCGCTTCGGCGCGATCGCCATGGCCTCCTCGCTCGACCAGATCGGCCCGGTCTCCCGCACCGTGCTCGACTCCGCGCTCCTGCAGGAGATCATCGGCGGCCATGACCGCCGCGACTCCACTTCCATTCCGGAAGGCCCGCGTCCGATGGTCGCCGCCGCCCGCGAAGGCGCCAAGCGCGACCTCAAGGGCATGAAGGTCGGCCTCATCAAGGAACTCGGCGGCGACGGCTTCCAGCCCGGCGTCGAGGCCCGCTTCAACGAGGCCGTCAAGAAGCTCGAGGAGATGGGCGCCGAGGTCGTCGAGGTCTCCTGCCCGCACATCGGCTACTCGCTGGGCGCGTACTACATCATCATGCCGTCCGAGGTCAGCTCCAACCTGGCCCGCTACGACGGCATGCGCTACGGCCTGCGCGTCATGCCGCCGGCCGGTGTGCCGCAGACCGCCGCGAACATGATGTCCTACACGCGTGAGGCCGGCTTCGGCGACGAGGTCAAGCGCCGCATCATCCTCGGCACCTACGCGCTGTCCGCCGGCTACTACGATGCCTGGTACGGCTCCGCGCAGAAGGTCCGTACGCTCATCATCCAGGACTTCCACAACGCCTTCCAGCAGGCCGACGTGCTCGTGGCCCCCACCAGCCCGTCCACCGCGTTCAAGTTCGGCGAGAAGATGGACGACCCGCTGGCCATGTACATGAACGACATTGCCACCATCCCGGCGAACCTCGCCGGCGTGCCGGCCATGTCCATCCCGGCCGGCCTGTCGGACGACGGCCTGCCGGTCGGCTTCCAGTTCATCGCCCCGCAGCAGCGCGACGAGGTCATGTACAAGCCGGCCGCCGCGCTCGAAGCCGCGCTCGAAGAGGATTGGGGCGGCCCGATCTGGCAGTCCATGAAGACCCCGTGGCTGAACGCCGCCGAGTAAGGCATCGGAAGAAAGAGAACAAGCACCATGGCTGAAAAACTGATGAAGTACGCCGATGCCACCAAGAAGTACGATGTGGTGTTCGGTCTGGAAACGCACGTCGAGCTGTGCACCAAGACGAAGCTGTTCTGCCCGGCCGAAGTCCACTTCGGCGGCGAGCCGAACACGCAGCTGACCCCGGTCAGCCTCGGCCTGCCGGGCAGCCTGCCGGTCGTCAACAAGACCGCCGTCGACTACGCGATCAAGCTGGGTCTCGCCCTGCATTGCGAAATCGCCGAGTGGAGCCAGTTCGCCCGCAAGAACTACTTCTACCCGGACATGCCGCGCGACTACCAGATCTCGCAGTACGACAAGCCGACCAACGGCAACGGCTACCTCGACGTCGAGCTCGAGGACGGCACCGTCTTCCGCGTGCCGATCGAACGCGCGCACATCGAGGACGACGCCGGCAAGAACACGCACGTCGGCGGCGCCGACGGCCGCATCGAAGGCGCCGACCACTCGCTGGTCGACTACAACCGCGCCGGCGTGCCGCTGATCGAGATCGTCACCAAGCCGATCGAAGGCGCGGGCGACCGCGCCCCGGAGATCGCCGGCGCGTACATGCGCGCCATCCGCGACATCGTGCGCGCGCTCGGCATCTCCCACGCCCGCATGGAGCAGGGCAACATGCGTGCTGACGTGAACGTCTCGCTGCGCCCGTCCGCCGACGCCCCGTACGGCACCCGTTCGGAAACCAAGAACGTGAACTCGTTCCGCGGCATCGAAAAGACCATCCAGTACGAGATCCGCCGTCAGGCCGCCCGCCTCGACGAAGGCAAGGACATCCTGCAGGAGACCCGCCACTGGGACGAGGCCACGCAGACCACGGCCGGCGGCCGCGTCAAGTCCGACGCCGACGACTACCGCTACTTCCCGGATCCGGACCTTGTGATGCTGCACATCACCAAGGAGCACATCGCCGAGATCGAATCCCAGATGCCGGAGATGCCGCGCGAACGCCGCAACCGTCTCAAGGCCGAATGGAACCTGACCGACGTGCAGATGCGCGACATCCTCAACGCCGACGCCCTCGACTTGATCGAGGACACCGTCCAGGCCGGCGCGACCGCCGCCGGCGCCCGCAAGTGGTGGTTGGGCGAGCTTTCCCGCGAAGCCAACGCGAAGGGCGTCAGCCTCGAGGAGCTCGACATCACCCCGGCCGACGTGGCCGAGGTCGAGAAGCTCATCGCCGACGGCAAGCTCAACGACAAGCTGGCCAAGCAGACCGTCTCCGGCGTGCTCGCCGGCGAAGGCACCCCGGCCGAGGTCGTCGCCAAGCACGGCTACAAGATCGTCGAGGACACGGGCGCCATCGAAGCGGCCGTCGACGCGGCGTTCGAAGCGAACCCGGACGTGGTCGAGAAGCTCAAGAGCGGCAACATGAAGCCGATGGGCGTCATCATCGGCGCGGTGATGAAGGCCACGCGCGGCCAGGCCGACGCGAAGGCCGTCACCAAGATCGTGATGGGCAAGATCAAGGACTGAACCGTGAAACGGACAGTCCGGTGGATTGTCCGTTGTTGCAGGACTGAGCAAGGCCGTAGGCCGTAGCCAAGCTCCAGCCGAGCAAAAGTCAGCGAAAAGGCTCCCCGGGATTTACTCGGGGAGCCTTTTCGTGTCTCCGTGTCGGGCCGATCATGTCGGGCCGATCCGCCAGCCCGATCACGCCCCGCTTTTGCCCGCCGCGTGAACATTCTCACGTCCGCTTCCCAGCGAACGGTCAGGCAGGTAGGATATCTTCTGTACCGACTTCTACCAGTCTATGTTGAGGGAAAATCGAGAATGTCTGAACACGTCGAACCGTCGCCTGATCAGGAAACGTCGCGCGAACTGCCCGCGCGCATCGTGATTCCGCCGATCAAAGGCGAGATGGTGCATCTGCGCCCGGCGACCGTCGAGGATCTGCCCAAGCTGGACGAACTGGACGCCTACTACAATGCGTCGCGCATCACCGGCAAGGATGCGCAGGCCGAACGCGCCGTCGTGCACACATGGGTGCGCCGCTCCGTCGCATGGGCGCACGGACAGGCCGCATCCGAATCCGGCGTCGGGGACCCGGAATCGCGCCGCACGATCGCATGGGCGGTGCTCACCGACTCCGATCACGACGACGACGGCAGGATCGACGCCGCGGAAACCGACAACGTGATCGGCATGGTCTTCCTCATCGACGTCGACGGCTGGGCGCGCTCCGCCCGCATCCAGGTCGTGCTCGGCAAGGACTATCGCGGCCGCGGCTACTCGCGCGACATGATGCCGCGAGTCATGACCTACGGTTTCGCGCCGGAACCGGCAGGCCTCGGACTGCACCGCATCTGGGTCGCCGTACCCGAGAAGAACACGCGTTCGCTGTCCGTCTACCAGTCGCTCGGATTCGTGAAGACCGGTTCGTCGCGCGACGCGCTGTGGGACGCGGAAAACAGCCGTTACCAGGACCTGATCGTACTGGACACGCTGTTCGACGAGTACGATCCGATCCGCTCGCTCGACGCGTTCGGCATGCACGTGATCGAAGACAATCCCGGCATGCGCGAGGCGCTGGCGATACGTGAGCATTCGATCGCGATCCAGCAGCGTCGCCGCGACGACGACAAGACCGACAAGCCGGCCGCCGACGATGCCGCACGTCGCGAAGCGTACGAGAAGATCGGAGTCACGCCGGGCTCCTCGCGGACCGTGACGGACGACGCCGGCAAGACGCGTACGGACGCGGCCTCCGACGAGACCAGCAACTGGCCGTACGGACAATCGGAACGCAAATCGTCGAAGAACGCGTGGTGGCGCAATCTGGGATTGAACCGCAAGCGCGACACGGAAGAGGACTGACATACACCAATGAGCGCCGAGGATCTCGACAACTACGAAACCGACGCGGAACTCGCCCTGTACAAGGAGTACCGCGACGTCATCAAACTGTTCACCTACGTGGTGGAGACCGAACGCCGGTTCTATCTGGCCAACAAGGTCGATTTCAACGTACGATCGGCCGGTCAGGACGTCTATTTCGACGTGCAGCTGACCGACGCGTGGGTCTGGGACGTGTACCGGCCCAGCCGTTTCGTCAAGAACGTGCGCATCGTCACGTTCAAGGACGTGAACGTCGAGGAGGTCCAGAAGACCGACATCGACATCCCAGACGACATTCACTGACGATGCCGCGCTGACGTTGCGTTCCAGCGGTGACCGGCGACGGCCGGCAGATACGTTATCCGACACGCTCCGGGCCGCTCGGCCAAGTCATACGGTCGGACAACGCATCTGCCGGCCGTCGCCGGTCACCGCTGGAACGTAACAGATCCCGTCGTAGTGCAACGTAAGTCATGGCAAGCGGCGAGAATGTGAGGAAATGCACAAGACGGGCGTGCGGTTCCTGCGCGTGGGGTAGACTATCGCTGATTTTGTTATAAGGAGACTTACGTGACGCAAAAACAATCCGTGGTGATCATCGGCGGCGGCCCCGCGGGCCTGACCGCGGCGTGGGAGTTCGTCAAGGACGGCGGCGCCGACAAGTACGACGTGACCGTGCTCGAAGCCACCCGCGAATTCGGCGGCATCTCGCGCACCGTCAAGCACAATGGCAACCGCATGGACATCGGCGGCCACCGTTTCTTCTCCAAGGACACGCGCATCATGGACTGGTGGAAGGACGTGCTTCCGCTGCAGGGCGCGCCCAGCTACGACGACAAGAAGCTCGGCCGCGAGCACGAGATGGAGCCGGGCGGCCCGGATCCGGAGGTCACCGACGAGGTGATGCTCAAGCGCCACCGCGTCTCGCGCATCTTCTACGGCGGCCGTTTCTTCGACTATCCGATCTCGCTCAAGCCCGCCACGTTCAAGGCGATGGGCTTCGTGATGACCATGCAGGCCGGCTTCAGCTACCTCGCCTCCATGTTCCACAAGCTGCCCGAGGACAACCTCGAGAACTTCTACATCAACCGCTTCGGCCGCAAGCTGTATTCGATGTTCTTCGAAGGCTACACCGAGAAGCTGTGGGGGCGCCATCCCTCACAGATTTCCGCCGATTGGGGCGCGCAGCGCGTCAAGGGCCTGAGCGTGCTCGGCGTGCTCAAGAACGCGTTCCAGAAGCTCCTGCCGAAGAAGCGCTCCAACGCGGAGGTCGAAACCTCGCTCATCGAGGAGTTCTGGTATCCGAAGTACGGTCCGGGCCAGCTGTGGGAGACCGTGGAGAAGCGCTGCGCGGCGAACGGCGCGAAGGTGATCACCGACGCGAACGTCGTCGAGGTCAAGCAGGATCACGGACGCATCTCCTCCGTCGTGTACGAGGATTCGGAAGGCAACCGCACCGAGCTGACCGCCGACCAGTTCATCTCGTCGATGCCGATCAAGGATCTCGTCAACGCGGTGGACGCGTCGGACAAGCCCGCGCCGAAGGACATCACGACCATCGCCAACGGCCTGCCGTACCGCGACTTCGTGACCGTCGGCCTGCTCGTCAAGAAGCTGCGCCTGAAGAACACGACCAACATCCCCACGCTCGGCAACCCGCCGATCGTGCCGGACTGCTGGATCTACGTGCAGGATCCGGGCTACACCGTCGGCCGCATCCAGGTGTTCAACAACTGGAGCCCGTACCTGGTCAAGGACGTGGACGACACCGTGTGGATCGGCCTCGAATACTTCTGCGATGAAGGCGACTCGTTCTGGAACATGAGCGAGGAGGAGTGCGTGCGCTTCGCGATCAGCGAGATGGTGCGCATGAAGGTCATCGCCAGCCCCGCCGACGTGCTCGACACGCACCGTGAGAAGGTCAAGAAGGCGTATCCGGCCTACTTCGACACCTACGCGCAGATGGACGAGCTCGTCGAATACCTCGACTCGTTCGGCAACCTGTACTGCGTCGGCCGCAACGGCCAGCACCATTACAACAACATGGACCATTCGATGGCCACCGCCATCGAAGCGGTGAACAACATCAAGATCGGCAAGACGTCCAAGAAGAACGTATGGTCTGTGAACACCGAGAAAAGCTATCATGAGGAAAAGTAGCGGCTTTTCCACCTGATGAAACGGCCCGTCGCGCCATGCGGCGGGCCGTTTTGCGTTGGTCGCGGTTCGGTTGTAATGTATCTACCAGTTCGCGGGCATGGCGTGCAGCGAACGTTCGATAGCGGCAAGACCGCAAATCATTCTTAGTGCAAGGCACGGCTCATGCCGTTATTGCTCAAGGAAAGGTAATTACGAGTGGCAACCAGCCAGAATCTTGAGAGTATGAAGCTGCCCGAGCTCAAGGAGCTCGCCAAGCAGATGGGACTTCGTGGCACGTCGACGATGCGCAAGCCCGAATTGCTCGCCACATTGCAGGCCGCCCGTTCCGGCGGCGAGGCGCCCGCCGGCGTGACGGTGCGTGCGCCGAAGAAGAAGACCGTGGAAAAGACCCCGGTGGAGGAGTCCGTGCAGACTCCCGCCGCGCCGGCTTCCGTGGCCCCGGCCGTCGCCGTTCCGGCTGCCGCCGAGCCAGCTCCGGCCACCGCTGCCGAGCCTGTCCCGGCCCCCGCGGTTCCCGCCACCCAGTCGCTGACCTCCCCGAAGATGCGCCGCCCGCGCGTGACGCGCCCGGCCGGAGCCGTTTCCGAACAGCCGTCCATCGAACTGCCGGAAGTCAAGAAGGACGCCGAAACCACGGTCCGTCGTCGCCGTCGCGAAGAGGAGGCGTCGGCCCTGCTGCTCAACGATCTCGGCTTCGAGCCGACCGGCGGGGACCGTGCCGATCGTGCGGACCGTAATGACCGTAATGACCGTACTGATCGTACGGACCGCCGTCGCAAGAACGACGAGGATCGTCCGATGACGCGCCGTCGCCGCGACTTCGGCTCCTCCGACGACGAGCAGCCGCGCGTGCGTCGTCGTTTCGACGCGAACGAACCGTCGGGAGAGGACACCGTGCGCGATCTGGACGACATCCTCGCCACGCTGCCCACGCAGCAGAACGCCGCGACCGAGCCGTCCGACAACGAATCCGGCGAGCGTGAATTCACCCGTCGCAACCGCAACCGCGGCGATCGTGCGGAACGTGGCAACGATCGCAATGCGGATCGTCGTCAGCGTCGCATGCGTGGCCGCGATTTCGACGAGCACGACAACGGCAACGACCAGCGCGAGACCCGCGACGTGCGCCGCGAGGAGCCGCAGGACGATCTCGTACCGGTCGCCGGCATCGTCGACGTGCTCGAATCGTATGCGTTCGTGCGCACCTCCGGCTACCTGCCCGGTCCGAACGACGTGTACGTGTCGATGGGCCAGGTCAAGAAGTACGGTCTGCGCAAGGGCGACGCCGTGCACGGCTCGATCCGCGCGCCTCGTGAGAACGATCGCCGCAACCAGCGTCAGAAGTTCGTGCCGCTGCAGTCCATCGATTCGATCAACGGCATGAGCGTCGAGGATGCGGCGAACCGTCCGCAGTTCAGCAAGCTCACCCCGCTGTATCCGCAGGAGCGTCTCAAGCAGGAGACCGCGCCGAACAAGCTGACCGGCCGCATCATGGACATCGTCTCGCCGATCGGCAAGGGCCAGCGTGGCCTGATCGTCTCCCCGCCGAAGGCCGGCAAGACGATCACGCTGCAGAACATCGCCAATGCGATCGCCACGAACAATCCGGAAGTCCACCTGATGGTCGTGCTCGTGGACGAACGCCCGGAGGAAGTCACCGACATGGAGCGCACCGTGCAGGGCGAGGTCATCTCCTCGACCTTCGACCGCCCCGCCTCCGACCACACCACCGTCGCCGAGCTCGCGATCGAACGTGCGAAGCGACTCGTGGAGCTCGGCCAGGACGTGGTCGTGCTGCTCGACTCGATGACCCGCCTCGCCCGCGCCTACAACATCGCCGCGCCGGCCTCCGGCCGCATCCTGTCCGGCGGCGTGGACGCGCAGGCCCTGTACCCGCCGAAGAAGTTCTTCGGTGCGGCCCGCAACATCGAAAACGGCGGCTCGCTCACCATCATCTCGTCCGCGCTGGTGGAGACCGGCTCGAAGATGGACGAGGTGATCTTCGAGGAGTTCAAGGGCACCGGCAACATGGAGCTGCGTCTGAGCCGCGAACTGGCCGACAAGCGCATGTTCCCGGCCATCGACATCAACGCGTCCGGCACGCGCCGCGAGGAGCTGCTCACCGCGCCGAACGAACTGCCGATCATCTACCGTCTGCGCCGACTGCTCGGCGGTCTCGAGCCGGAGCAGGCGTATCAGACGCTGGTGCCGCGTCTCAAGAAGTCGCCCACCAACCGCGACTTCCTCGCCGCGATCAGCCAGCAGGCTAACGGCGGTGCCGTCAACGGCAACTGATCCGTACCGACGCTGAACAACGCTCAACGAGGGGGCTTCCCATATCGGGGGAGCTCCCTCGTGTGTTTGGGGTCGCGAGACGGCTACGCCATGATTTCGAGATGGTGGTAGGCGGGCGTGTGGCGGCCGATCAGCGGATCGCCGTGACGCATGGCGAATTCGCCCAGGCGGCGCACGCCTTCGCGCAGCTCGCCCGCGTCGCCGGCGTAGGAGAGCCGCACGAAGCCTTCGCCCTCCTTGCCGAACGCGCTGCCGGGCACCACGGCGACGTGCGATTCCTCGAGCAGACGCCGGGCGAACGTGTCGGAGTCCATGCGCGTGGCTCGGATATCGACGAACGCGTAGAACGCGCCCTCCGGTTCGATCAGGCGTACCGCCGTGCAATCGGCCAATCCGTCCATGACGATTTGCCTCTTGCTTCGATAGTCCTCGCGCATGGCGGCGACCGGCTCCATCGGGCCGTTCAGCGCGGCCTCGCCCGCATATTGCGCTGTCGAGTTGACCGACGAATGCATGAGTTCGGCGATTTTGCTGGTCTGTTCGATGACGGCTGCCGGCGCGAGCAGATAGCCGATGCGCCAGCCGGTCATGGCGAACGTTTTCGACAGGCTTTCGACGACGATCGTGCGTTCGTGCATGCCGTCGACGGCCGCGATCGACGGGGCGGCGGGGAGGGCGGCGCCGGCTGTTCCGTTTGTGCCGTTCGTTCCGAGCGTATCCGTTCCGCACGCGTCCGTTCCGCACGTGTCGGTTCCGAAGACGAACGGATGATAGACCTCGTCCGAAATCGCCCAGATATTGTGCCGTTTGCATACGTCGGCGATGCGCGCGAGCTCGTCGGCGGGCGTGACCGCACCGGTCGGGTTGCCGGGGGAGTTGATGATGACCGCGCGGGTGCGCGGCGTGATTGCAGCTTCGATGTCGTCGGCGTTCAATCGCATCTGATGCTCCGGCTTGAGCGCCACGTACGCCGGCACGCCGCCGCACATCATCACCTCGGCGTCGTATGACGTGAAGAACGGGGAGGGGATGATCACCTCGTCGCCGGGGTCCAGCACGGCCTTCAGCGCGAGGAACAGGCCGATCGTCGCGCCGTCCACCGCCTGGATTTCGGTTTCGGGATCGTATGCCAGCCCCTTTACGCGGCGCGAATATGCGGCGACCGCCTCGCGGAATGCGTCGATGCCGAGCACGTTCGTGTACTTGGTGTGTCCCTCGCGGATCGACCGGCAGGCGGCTTCGACGATATGCGGCGCGGCGGTGAAGCTCGGCTCTCCGACGCACAACGAAATCGCGTCGGGCACGCGTTCGACGCGGTCGAACACGTCGCGGATACCGGAACGGGGGATGGCCCGGGCCGTGCGGGACAGTTGCGGGTCGGTTGCGCCATCAAACGCGCGAGTAGTCATGTGAGCAGCCGTATAGGCAGCCATGTGATCAGTCATGCGAGCACCGCCTTTCGGAAAAGTTCTGGTAGAAATGATGGTATGTAATAAACATTACGAAAAAGACTGGATATTCCGTAAAATTAATGCATCTGTGACGTTCGTGTGACGTGTCGGGGAGGGGTCGCCCGACTGCCGGCCCGTGGAGGGGTGCGTATGGGGCGTGTATGGGGACGCATGATGAGGCGCATGGCGGCACGGCGATAGGATGGTGCATATGAAGGAACAGGACGATCACGCAACCGCGTCCGGCGCGCAAGGAGCCGGCCCCTTGGCCGGCATGACCCCGTTCGGCGTGGATGCGAAGGACGCGACGATCCTCGACATGCTCGAGGCGGACGGCCGGGCCACGCTCGCGCAGCTTGCCAAAGCCACCGGACTGTCCGTATCCACCGTGCAGTCCCGCGTGCAGAAACTCGAAAAACGCGGCGTGATCAAAGGCTACAGCGCCGTCATCGACCACGATCAACGCGGCCTGCCGATCAGCGCGTTCGTCTCGGTCACCCCGCTCGACTACGCGCGCGAGGCCGACATCCCGCGCAAGCTGCGCGACGTGGACGGCGTCGTCTCCTGCTATTCCGTCGCGGGCGCGCCCAGCTTCGTCCTGCTCGTGCGCGTCGCCACCCCGGCCAAACTCGAGGAGCTGCTCAACCTCATCCACCGCACCGTGCCGGTGAGCACCGAAAGCACCGTCATCCTCAAGACCTACTTCTGACGAACCGCACGCTCCTCGAACGGCCCGCGAACGGCCGTATGGTGCGTCGAGCGAACCGGTGATAGGCTGTCAACCATGAGCGAAACGAACGAAACGCAGTCCGAAGGCGGCGACTGGCTGCCCGCATCCGACGCCACGCAACCCTCCGAATCCGAAACGGTCATCGACTCGACCACGGCCGCCGCAGATCCGCAGACCGCGGAGATCGTGGCGAAAATCAAGTCCCTTCGCCAGTCCATCGACAACGTGGACACGGCCATCGTCTCGCTGCTGGCCGAGCGTTTCAAGTACACGTCGCAGGTCGGCGTGCTCAAGGCGCGCGCCGGCTTCGCACCCGCCGACTACAAGCGCGAGGACTACCAGATCGAACGTTTGCATCGTATCGCCGTCGCCGCCGGGCTCGACCCGGACATCGCCGAAATGTACCGCGAATTCGTCGTCACCGAAGCGAAGAAGCGTCACGCGCGCATCGCGGCCGCCGGCGGCGACCCGGGCGTGCTCGACGTGTTCGCCTGATCTGTCCGGTTTTTCGCCGTGCGCCGGTCCGCTGTCCGACCGTCGGATTAGATAACTCTCAGTTGGATGGTTGGATGATCGCGACAGACGAGCGACGGGAGGCGGCATGAATCGTGTCGGACGAGCGGTGACACGATGCTGCGGTGCCGTGCTTTCGCTTGCCGTCAGCGTGACGCTGATCGGCGTGGGGTCGGGGGATCCGTCCGTTCGACTCGCGTCGACTGCGGCAGGCAGCAGTACGATCGCCGCAAGTCGTTACTTGAATCATGGCGTCTTCGCCTCGTTGACGACGCGCGACGGTGTTGCGAACGTCCTGTTCGGGCCGTCTGGTGGCGTGTATGTGACGGACGGTTCGGCCGATGACTCGGCCAGTTCTACGGACGATGCAACCGGTTCGGCCGATCCGGCCCGGACCAGCGGCTCCGGCTCCTCTGACTCGTCCACGAACGCCGTGACCCGCACCGACGCCGGCACGGAGGCGCTGCCGTGGAGGATCCGCGTCACCTACTCGCTGGACGGGCCGCAGAAAACCGCGGCCGAAGTCGATGGCGCGACCGGATTGGTCGGCGTGCGCGTCATCGTCGAACGCAATCCGCTCGCCTCGGCAGACATCGCCGCGCAGGCCGAACGGCTCGTGCCGATGGTCGCGTTTACCGTGCCGTCCGACGTGGCCAGCGACATCAGCGCCAACAATGGCACGATCGTTACGCAGAACGGTTCCGACATGCTCGTCACGGCCGTCGGCAAGGCCGGCGGACACGTCGCCGACGACGGCGGCATCATCGAGGATCTCGCCGAAGGCAACATCGATGCGACGTCCGATCGCACCGTACTCGACGTGAGCGTGTACTGCACGGCGAAACGATTCTCGATGAGCGCGGTCACGTTCGCCGCGGTGCCGGCCGGCGACGCAGCGGCGTTCGTCTCGCAGATCGACGGACTCGCCGCAAGCGCGTCGTCGCTCACCGACGTGGCCAACGGGACAAGCGGCCAGGGCAACGACGAACTCATCAGCCAGCTGACCGCATTGCGCGACCACGAACGCGAACTCGCGAAGACCACGCTCGCTGAACGTACCGCCGCGCACAGGCAGGCGTTCGATGCGTACATGGCCGCATACGTCGGCTCCTACACCACGCACCTGTCCGGCTCGATCGGCACTTCCACGCAGCTGCCGGCGCTCATCGGCACCGCCAAGGAACTGAGCGGCGACACCCCGCTCGCCACCGCCGTGGTCGATCTCGCCAACGCGGTCAACTCGGTCAGCGCCGCACACCGGCACACCGGGGCTGCCGACGAAGTCGATGCGATCATTCGCAGAATCCGACAGCAGGGCACGGACGGGCTGGTCGTCGAACTCAAACAACAGGCCGGCATCGAATCGACGCAAGGCTCCAAAGGCTACAGCGCCGGGCAATCGCAGCTTTCGCAGGCCATGATCCCGTATTCGATGGCCTACACCGACACGTACACCAAGCATCTGAGTGAACTCACCGGCGGCACGTCGGCCGGGGCGGCCGCCTACCAGCAGCAGGCGATCGATGCGACCAACGACGACTTCACGTCCATCGCCGATCTCAAGGACGATCAGGCGAAAGTGGATGCGGCGATGAGTGCGCTCGCCACCGCCAGTGAACATACGGGCGCGGCGCAGGCGATTCAGTCGCTGCTGCTGCGGTACGAGGATGAGTTCGAGAACGGGGACTCCGATGGCGGGACGGGGACCGGAGCCGGGGCGGCCGGTGAGTCCGGTGCCACGAATGCTGAGAGCTCCGACGACGGTGGCCAAATCAGCAGCGGTGGCACCGGGGATACTGTCGAAGATGCCGCCAGCGGATCCGGCACGTCCGTGTTCCCGTCGACGCAGGCGCGTGACGGCATCGCGGCAAGCGTGGAGGCCAAGCGGCAAGAGGCGCTCGCCGCCGCGCGGCGCAAGGCCGCCGCCGAACAGCGCAAGGCGCAGGATTCCGGGCAGATCACCAGTCTGGTGGACGACACCACGTCGATGAGCAAGGATGATGTGATGAGCTTCGCCGGCGGCATTTCGTCGATCGGTGGAGGCGCCGGCGCGTCGTCTGGGGCTGATGCGTCGTCGGACTCTGCTGGCTCTGGTTCATCCGGAAACATCGACGGCACGACCGCTGCGGGCTCGTCGTCCGCGGCGACGTCGAACGAGACCCCATCCGTCGCGTACGGCATGCGCGGCATGGGATCCGCGACGCTGCTGATCCCCGGTGGCGACGATCACATCAGCGAAACGCTGTCCATCGGCGACGCCGCGGACGTACTCACCGCCGCCGTCAAAGCCCTGCAGGACAACGGCAGCCTCGCCGATCTCGGCACAGCTTTGTCGAACGGCACGACCGCCCGCTTCGTCATCATGGTCGCCAACTGACCGCCTCGGAATCGCGGCCGTATGGCGCTGTGTTGCGACGACGATTCCCGCCGTCGCACGTGATCCTCCTGCTGTAGAAGCTGGCGGTAGCCTCGGCCCCCCCCTCACTGAGGGGGCTCCCGACGAAGTCGGGTGGGGGAGCTCCGCGGCCAACGGCCGCCAAACAAACAGCATCGCGCGAAGCGCGATACCGCATTACCTGGCCATCAACCCCGGGAAACGGCTCAGATGTCCTGATCGAAGCGGATCTGGCGGCCGCCGGTCTCCATGTCGACGCTGCCGGAGACAAGCTCGATGAGCTGCTGGACCAGCGGGAAGATCAGGAACGTGCCGCCGATCGACCACAGGTTCAGGAATGTGGTGGACATGCCCATCGGCACGAGCACGATGCGCGCGGCCACCATCAGCGAGCCGATGATCGGGAACAGCATGTGGAAGAAGAATCCGAAGTGACGCTTGGTCTTGTGCTGGTGCCATGCGACGAGCAGCAGCGGGATGATGATGGTCCACGCGCCGGCCGTCATGATGATTTCGCGCAGCGTGCCGAGCAGCCCCTTGCCGGGCATGAACATCGAGATCGCCAGCAGTACGAAGCCGATCCACACCGCGCGCTTGAGCGGTTTGTCGTTGATCACCTCGTCCGCCGACAGATCGTCGACCTGATCGTTGATATCCACGCTTGCACTGCTCATCGGGCCCCCTCGATAATCGTGTCAATCATACCGCGGGGCCGTGCGCCGAATGGCATGGAACTTCATCATGCGGTCGGCTCGGCGTCTCCGAGCCAGTAGCGTGACCCGTCTTCCGCTCGCCGGATCAGGCCGCGGTCGATCAGATAACGGCGGATTTCCGCGGCATCGTCGACCATCATCGACAGTCGCGCGGTCAGTTCCGCCTCGGTCAGCCACGACCGCGCGCCCATGTTCTCGAACACCCGCCCGCCGATCGCGCGCAGCATCGCCTCGCGCTCATCCTCCGCCTGCGGGAACGAATGGACACGATCCATAAGCAGGATGCCCTGATCGGACATGAGATCCTTGAGCCGCTCCTGCGCCTCGGCCAGCCCGGCCACGGAAAACTCCGCATCGTCCGAAAGCCATCCCAGCTGTTTCAACGGCCCGGTCACGCCGGACGGGTCACCCGCCAGCACCTTCGCCAGATCATCCCGCAGCTTCGGCGTCCGCAACATGCTCAACAGCATCCGGCATTCGCGGAGTGTCTGCTCGGCATTCTTATCCATGTCGTATTCCTTTCCAAGGTTGCACTATTGCCTATCGGTATTGATTTGCGCTTGGCTCTACGGTTGCCGATGGTGGTGTGCACAGGGGAATGGTGGCTCTGCATATCCATGTCCTTCCATCGGAATCCGTGATAATGTTGCCGCCGATATTCGTAATCGCTTGCTGTTGCGTTTTGAGTCCGAATCCGCCTTGTTGTAGTAGCTTTGGTTTGAGGGATATTTCATTCATCTGAGTTATCGTGCAAGATGTTGGCTGAAACTGTATTCGTAATAAATAGGTTGCTTCGCGACTCGCGTGACGAAGTATGTTGTTATAGAGTTCGTTCAGTAATGCGATGATTGCCATGTGTCTGTCCGGGGATACTATACCGTCGTCAAAGTTGCCTTCTATGATGGTATCGCCTGTGAGTCCAACCTCGTGAAGACGTGCTTCTGCTTTGCTGGTGACTTGCAATATATCATCGCGTAGCATCATCATGGCATGGTGTTTGTTCTGATCTGAGCAAGATAATGTATCGATGATTTCATGAACGATGGCAAGAAGATCTTCCGCTGTGGAGCTGATGCTGTCCAATGTATTCAGAGTGCTGCGGTCATGATCGTGGAGTGCTTCATTCTTTGCTAGAAGAACTATGAGCGACAGTTGTGCCGTCAAGTTGTCGTGAATCGTACTGGCCCATTGATTACGACGTCGTGCATCTTCGAGTTCGTGGTTGCGTCTGATGAGTTCTTGAACCTGTTGGTTGTGTCGTATAGCCATGCCGATCCCCGCAAAAAAAGAAGAATGACATTCCCAAAGACGTGGCGCTTGCCAATGGATAGGTGCCGAACGGGTAGAGAAAATATGAGATCGTATGACTGAGCGCTGATACGAGGGCGAAGAAGACAACGCATCCTGTTGTATAGGAGTATCCGATGATGCTTAAGGATAGCCAGATGCCGAACAGCATTGATGGTCCATGCTGGTCGGGGAGGGCCACATAGGGGCAGGCAATAATGAGAAGTGCCGGTGCTGCCATTTTTGGCCTGTAGGGAATAAGTGCAAGAAGCGCGAGATGCAACACGGAGAAAACGATGATAATCGTGGAAAGAGGCCAAAGGATGATTGTTTCGCATATGAAATATACCGCAAAGACTAGAGCTAATATGGTCAATGCTATGATCGTTTTTTTATCATGAACATGTCTATCATGAACATGATGCTTTAGGTTTTTCATAGACGTCCTTTGATCCAGATTACTGCAGCGTGTGTTCGATTATGTGCTCCGAGTTTATCTAAAATATGTTCGATATGGGTTTTTACGGTCGATTCCGATATGCTGAGGCGTGCCGCTATCTCGTTGTTATTTAATCCTTCCGCTACGAGATCCATGATATCGGCGTCGCGTCTGGTGAGTAATGACACGGTTGTCTTCGGCTTATATTGAATACGGTCGTATGCCTCTGTGACTGAGAGAAAGGGCGGTACGACTTGGTATGGTCGGTGGTTAAGAACGCTACTTATGATATTCAACATGCTATCGATATCGGTTTTGGAAACCAATGCCTGCGCTCCGGCGTCTGCTATACGTTCTTGATATGTTTGCAGGGAAAATGAGGTAATGCCAATAATCGGCATATCGCTGATATGCTGCCGCATGATATTGCATGCCTCTATGCCGCTAAGATGTTCCATGCTCATGTCCAAAAACAATAGGTTTGGTCTGGTCGCGGCTTCGAGACAACGGCGTATGGCTTCATATTCGTCGGAAGTGGACCATATTCCAACACGCTCGCCGAAGTGGCTCTTGATAAGTCCTGAGAGCGCGTTGGTGGTAAGCGGATCGTTATCTACGAGCCCTATGACGATATGTTTCATGATGATCTATCTTATATGTTTTGTAATCCGACGTTTCATTTATATGTCATCCATGATTATGGCTGCCCATATGGTTGCTGTGAACTACCGGTATTCGGTTTGAGGGGAATATGTCCTAGTGTATCGGATGTTTGACAACATTCCCATAGGTGACATGACGGATGCTTCGATTTGTCTTCTGGATTGTGCGAGTGAAAATATTATGATTGCTGAAGTATTGGGAGAGATATGAGAATGTGGGATTATGCTCGCGAAACGGTATAACGCGCTGGTGTATTTTGGTCAGGGCTGTTTTCTGGCGTATTACGTGATCGCGTTTCGGCAGGCGGGACTGTCCTTGGCCCTGATCGCCGTCGCGAATTCGCTGTTCGACGTCATGTCGGTGATCTGCGAGTTGCCGACCTCGGTGCTGTTCGACAAATGGTCGGGCAAGAAGATCATGGTGCTTGGCGCGGCCGCCCGATTGACCGGGTTCGTCTGTTTTCTGATCGACTCGTCGAACTTCTGGATGGTGGTGGCCGGCGAACTGCTCACCGGTTTCGGTTCGTCCACGGAGACCGGCGCCGCGTCGGCCCTGTACGTCGCCGAGCAGGAGGAGCGGGAACGGCGGTCCGGCACGAGCAGTCGCACCGAAACGAAGCTTGCCGAATTGGGCGAGGCGATCGGTCTGTCCGTGATCGCCGGCGGCGTGGTCGGCGCGGCGCTGTATGCCATCGCCCCGTCGCTGATCTGGGTCGGGGCGGGAGCGGCGTATCTGCTGGCGATCGTGACGTTGCTGCGCATGCCCGACATGACGGTCGCCGCTGACCGAAGCGCGGGTGCGGTGACGTTGCGCACGTTGCTCCGCGACATGTGGCGGTCGGTGATGGGCGGCATCCGTGTGCCGGAATGTTGGATGGTCGTGGCGTTGGACATCGGCGCGATGTCGATCGCGATGCTGTGGCCGTTGCTGCTCGGCGACGATTACAGCACGATGTGGCTGCAGCTGATCGGTTTGATCGCGATGAACGGCGGCACGGCGGCGGCCGGACGGTTGGGGCGGCGGTTTGGTTCCACGCCGGCCCGACTGGTCTCATACTTGCTGATCGACGCGGTGTGCATCGCGGTCACGGCCTGGTGCGGCAATGATGTGCTGCTGATCGTTGCGTTCTTCGTGAGCGTGTGCGCGCATGGTCTGGCGATGAACGCGTTCTGCGGCAAGGTGTACGCGCGCGTGGATCCTGACGAGCGTGCGTCGGCGATGTCGGTCGTATCGTTGCTGTCCACGTTGGGCATCGCGATATTGCAGCCGCTGGTCGGTCTGCTTGGTCAATCCCACCTGCAGTTGGCGGCGATGTGCACCATTCCGGTGTTCCTCATCCCGATGGTCTACGTCTGTATGAGCGGCAGAGCCCGTTCCTGACGTTCGGTTTTGGCATCCGATCCCGTGTTGATCTGGTGGGAACGTGGACGGGTTGATCTGGGAACGTGGACGGGGCGATCTAGGAACGTGGACGGGCCGATCTGGGATCGGGATCTGGGGATCGTGGGTATAAACCGACCATGTGGGCATAGACCTACCACGAACAGGCCGAAAACACCCCTTTCATGGTAGGTCTATGCCCACAATCGCGTAAATGTCCGGTCTGTGCCCACGATTCGATCTCGATAATGTACCGTCTGTGCCCACGATCGGACAGAATTTGGTTGAATTCAGACGATTGCCGTGCGGCCGCGGTTCGTAAATGTCCGGTCTGTGCCCACAACGGTTTTTTGATTATCGTAATCGGACCATCTGCCGGATGGAGTGTGGGCATAGACGGCACATTAGGACGGTACGACAGGAGGCAGGGCTGTGCAACGGGGCGGCGTACGGCGGGATGGATACGAAGGATGGTACGGAAGACGATACGACAGGATGACAGTCCGATATGAC
>NZ_JAFEJT020000040.1 GCF_018555435.2 Bifidobacterium amazonense | reverse complement strand
ATGTCAGCAGCACGGCCGCGCACGCCGCGGACGCCGCACGACGCACGCGGGACGCGACGTCGCCTACTTGAACATGCGCGAACGGGTGAGGAACCATGTCACCACCGCGGACAGGGCTATCGAGATGATGATGATCGCGGCGAAGCCCCACGGCTTGTCGCTCAGCGGCATGCCGAGCATGCCCTCCTGGAAGTTCATGCCGTACATGGAGAAGATGAGCGTGGGCACCGACAGCGTGATCGAGATGATCGTGAAGATGCGCATCACGTTGTTCAGGTTGTTGGACACGATCGAGGCGAACGCGTCGGTCATGTTCGCAAGAACGCCACTGTAGATGTTCGCCATCTCGATGGCCTGCTTGTTTTCGGTGATGACGTCCTCGAGCAGGTCCTCGTCGTCCGGGTACTGCTTGACGCGCGGCAGCGTGGTGAGCTTCTCCATCACGATCTCGTTCGATTTGAGCGACGTGGTGAAGTAGACCAAGGTCTTGGAGAGCTCCATGAGCATCACGATCTCGCGGTTCTGCATGGAGTGGCGCAGCTTGAGTTCCAGCTTGTCGCTTTCGCGGTCGATGATGCGCAGGTAGCGCAGGTACATGGTCGCGTTGCGGTAGAGGATCTGCAGGATGAAGCGCGTGCGCATGAACGTGTTGAACCCGCGGATCGTGCCCTCCATGAACGGGTGGAGCACGGGCGTGTCCTGCATGCACACGGTGATGATGAGGCTCTGCGTGACGATGATCGACAACGGGATCGTCTCGTACCAGTCGCGTCCGCCGCGCTCCTCGACGGTCGGGATGTCGACGATGATCATCGTGTAGTCGTCCTCGATGTCGACGCGCGAACGTTCCTCGTCATCAAGCGGGGCGCGCAGATCCGCCAGATCCACGCCGGTCTCCTGCGCGATGGTGGCGAGTTCCACGTCGGTCGGTTCGCTCAGCGATATCCACGAACCGTTCTCGGGTTTCTGTACCTGCTCCACTTGGCCATTGATGGTGCTGAAGATTCTCAACATGTCTCGTTTCACCCGCCTTCCGCCGTTCGTATGCGGCCCGTGCCGCGTCCCACGTAAACCGAGACAAGAATAGTCCCTACGGTGCGACAGTCCCGCCGTGCGGTTCGCGACGGCCGCCGCCGCTACCCCGCGATCGGCTTCCAGCCGGGCATGTCCGGGCCTCGCAGGTCCGCCGGGCCGTTCTCCCAGTCGACGTATTGGGAGATCGCCGGCGCGTGGTTGAACTCGTCGAGCTGCCAGACCGGCTCGTCGAGCGGCACGCCGCCCATCGTGCCGACCAGGCTCAGCCGGCTCCACGAGGCGTTGCGGATGCCGCCGAGCGCGTTGCCGTCCGGGTCGAGTCCGATCAGCGTCTCGATGGTGGCCGCGATCCACGAACCATGGCCGACGACCACCAGCGTGGTCGGCTCGTCCGCGTGACGCGGGTCGGCGATGATCTCGCGCATCGCCCGGGCGCCGCGCCGCCCCACGTCGCGCCGGCTTTCGACGCCGTACGCGAGCTCGCCGCCCTCGTGCCGGCGCCACGAGACGTAGGCCGCCTCGTCCATCGCGCGGATCTGGTCGCGGGTCAGGCCCTCCCATTGGCCGAACTTGCGTTCGCGCAGCCGGGGGTCGAGCTCGACGGGAACGCCGAGCAGGTCGGCGAAGGCGTGCGCGGTCTGCTGCGCGCGGAACAGGTCGGAGGAGATGACGGCGAGCCGGCGGCGCGCGGCGGGCGCGACGCGGTATTCGTCGATGCTGCTGCGTTCGGCCGCGTCGGGACCGGGTTGGGCGAGACGTTCGGGATGCCGTGCGATGACGCCGACCTTGGCCCAGTAATAGCGTTGCGCGAGTTCGAATCCGGCCTGGTCGACCTGCCATTGGCCGACGATGTCGAGCGGCACGTCGATCTGCCCCTGCAGTCGGCGCGCCAGATTGTAGGAGGTGCGTCCGTGCCGCAGCATCACCACTTCGTCGATCATGTCCCGCTCCCGTTCGTCGGTCCGGTTGTCCGGCGGCGCCGGTTCCCGCCGCCGTTCACATCATATCGGCCGGCCGGCATCGGATTGGGGCGGGCGACGTGTCGGGGCCTCGCCGTCGCCTCGCCGTCGCGAACGCGCGAGACTATAGTGCTTGGCATAACAGGCATCGCAACGGGATGCAGGAGGCGACGATGGATCTGCTCTTCGTGACCAGCAGCACGGCGTTGGGGTCGGCCGTGGCCCGGACGCTCGAATCCGCCGGGCACATGGTCGACGTGGCTTCGGACGGGCAGCAGCTCGACGAGGCGTTCGGCGCCGGCGACGCCGGTCGGACGGACGGGACCGGTGGGAACGACGGCAACGACGACGCCCGCGAGACCGGCGACGTCCGCCGTGTCGATGCGGATCCGCAGGCCGCGCAACATGCGTCGCGATCCGCGAGGTTCTATGATGCGGTGCTGCTCGACGATCTGGCCGACCCGCGGCTGATGGAGCGGCTCGAACGGCTGTTGCGCACGCGAAATGCGCGGAATGCGCCGTCCGGCGACGGCGACCGTGCCGCCGACGACGGGCGTCCACTGCCGCGCATCGCGCTGCTGGCCACGCCGTCGATGCCGCGCGGACGTGAGCAGGCCAGCCGGTACGGCATCGACGATCCGTCCTCCGTCCTGCATCCGGCCGTCACCGTCAACAAGCCGTTCTCCGACGCGGAACTGCTGTCGTACATCGAACTGCTCTCCCCGGGTCATGCGGACGCGGACGGGCCGGCGTTGCTCATCCACGGCGATCTGACGCTCGACACGCGCGCCCAGCGCGCCTACTATCGCAGCACGAGCCGGCCGATCGCCCTCTCGCCGCGGGAGTACTCCGCGCTGGAGGCGCTCATCCGCGCCGACGGACGGTTCCTGAGCTTCGATGATCTATCGCGTCTCGTGTTCGGCGAGGGCGTCGGGTTCGTCGAACAGCGGGCGGTGATGGCGACGACCCTGTATTCGCTCACGCGCAAGATGCGCCGCCTGGGGTTCTTCATCACGCAACGCGGTCAGGAGTACCGCATCCGATGACCGGACGGCCCGCCCGGACATATGGGTGATCCATGGCGAAAGCCTCTAACGGAAAGCCGCCGCCCGCGATCATGCGGGCGGCGGCTTTCCACGTCATTCGAGACCTGAACGGCTTCGACCGGAACCGGCCGGAACCAGGTCAGTCCTTCTCGATGGTCTTGCCGGCGGTGGCGCCGGAGGACAGGTCCTGGATCTCGGTGATCTCGAGCACCGGGATGGCGGCCGGCTTCTTGGTGCCCTTCTCCTCGGCGACCTTGACCTGCTCGTCGTAGATCGCGTCGTCGGTGTGCAGCACCACGTTGCCGCGGAAGCGATAGCCCTTCTTCTCGGCGAGGTTCGCGACGGCCACGACCAGCGGGGAACCGGCCTCGAGGTTCTTCAGATGCTGGCCGGCGGTGCGCTCGTGGTAGGCGAGGTGGTTGTCGTCGAGCACGAACATCGACATCTTCGGGCCGAGGTCGAGGTTGCCATCCTTGTCGACGGTGGTGATCCACGCGAGGTTGTTCTCGATGAAGGTCTTCATCTCAGCGGTGAGCGTTGCCATAATAGCGTCCTTTCACATACGGTTGCCAAACGATTCCAGCCTACGCCAGACCGTGCGCGACCGCCAGCGCGCCCCTGTGAAAAATCTCTCAGAGAATATATCGTGCGTCTTCTACGATGGGGGCAGCATAATGCAGCATTCCGTACCGTCCATCAACGGACATGTCGTCGAGGAGCCGTAATGAACATCTTTGAAGCCATGGAAGCCCGTCATGCCGTGCGCGACTTCACCGATCAGCCGATCGACGGGGCCGTGTTGGACAAGTTGCGCGCCGCCGTGGCCGAGGCGAATGCGGACGGCGGGCTCGATATCCGGCTGGTGCATGACGATGCGGATGCGTTCGGCGGATGCCCGACGCATTACGGCCGGTTCAAGAACGTGCGCTGGTGTGTCGCGTTGGTCGGACGCGACGACGCCGACGCGGATGTGGACTTGGACGAACGTGCGGGATACTTCGGCGAGCGTCTCGCCCTGACCGCGGTGTCGCTCGGGCTGGACACCGGCTGGGCCGTGCTGCACGAGGTGGCCGAGCACAACGGATTCTGGCGCCTGGAAGACGACGAGCGCATGCCCGCGGCGATCGCGCTCGGCCATGCCACCCGTCCGGGCCGTCCTCATCGCAGCAGGCCGGTCGAGGAGTTGGGCGCCGTGGAGGGCGACGGCGCGCTTGCCGACGCACCGGAATGGTTCATGCGCGGATTGCAGGCGGCGCAGCTGGCGCCGAGCGCGCTGGGCAAGCAGCCGTTCCGGTTCACGTTGCTTTCGGACGGGCGAACCGTCCACGCCGAGGCGCTCGAGGGCGTGCAGTCCGACATCGGTCTCGGCATCGCCCGTCTCCACTTCGAGCTGGGCGCTGGCCACACCGAATTCGTCTGGGCGTAGCATTCCCGGCCCTGCGCGACATGGCTCCGCAGGGCCCACGGGCCACAGCCGAGGATCGAACAACGAAAAAGGCCGGAACAATGTGTTCCGGCCTTGTCTGTGGAGCTAAGGGGATTCGAACCCCTGACCCTCTCCATGCCATGGAGATGCGCTACCAGCTGCGCCATAGCCCCGTTCTTGCGAACCTGAGATAGGTTACGACAGGATCCGCAAGCACGCAACCCCCGGCGTGTCGCATGTGGCGGCCGCCCCGCGCGGCGCGGCAGGCCCGGCATGACGCACCGCCCTCATGCCGGGCCTGCGAACCGACCCGTACGTGCCGGTTCGACCTACTGCGCCGACGACCCGGACGAGGAATCGGAACCGGACGATGAACCCGACGACGTGCCGGAAGACGAACCCGACGAGGATGAACCGTCGGTCGACGTCGAACCGGACGTCGACCCGGACGACGACGATCCCGAGGACGTCGACCCCGACTCGCCGGTCGAACCGGACGTCGTGCCGGACGACGACCCGGTCGAGGAATCGGAACCGGACGTCGTGCCCGATGTCGACCCGGACGTCGTACCGGACGACGAATCGGACGAACTGCCGGAGCCGTCCGTCGTCGAACCGCTCGTCGAACCGCCGGACGACCCGTCGCCCGTGGAGGTCGATCCGTCCGTCGTCGCGCCGTCCGACGACGTATCGCCCGAATCGTCGCCGCCGGTGCCGGACGTGCCGTCGGTCGTGTCGTTGCCGGACGTGCCGTCCGTGCCGGCATTGTCCGTGGTGCCGTTCTGCGTGCCGGACGTCTGGCCGTCCGTGCCGCTGGTCGTGCCCTGTTCCGCGGGCTGTTGCGGCGGGGTCTGCGTGGTGTTGACGATGTCGCGCACCACCGAGTCGGTGCCCTGTCCCTGCGTGATCAGCATGATGATGCCCGCGGTCGCGGCCACGGCGACCAAAGAGCTGATGATGGCGACGGCCAGCGCGATCCGCTTCTGTCTGACGGTCGCGGCCACGCTCGGCGCGGCCACATGATGCACGCCGGCCTGCACGCCGCCCCGCGACGACGCGACACGGCCGATGCGGCCGTCACGTCCCTGCGTTCCGGCCGTCTCGCTCGCCGCGACCAGACCCGGCAGTCCCGGCTTGCCGTTCGCAACGGCACCATGGACCGCCGTCATCACCGCGGTGCCGTCGGTGCCGGTCGCGGCGTCGAGCACCGTGGTGCCGGCCTCGTCGGCCGAGCTGACGACCCGCCCCTCATGCGATGCCGCGGCATCGCCGTCGCGCAGCGCGACCGCGCCAGGCGCAAGCACCGTCGTCTCCTCGCCGGCATCGGCGGCGCCGGACGCGCCGGCCGCATTCGTCGTCTTGCCGTCGGCCGTTTCGGTCTTGCCGTCGGCCTTGCCGTCAGTGCCGTCGGTACCGTCGCCGTCCGTCGACGACGAGCCGACGCCGGTCACATCCTGCAGTTTCTGGCCTGAAGCGCTCAGCACGTTCTTGTAGATCTGCGACGAGACCGCGGAGACGATCGAACCCGCGGCGACGCCGATCACCGAGCCGGCCATGCCTATCTTGGCCGACAGCAGGAACGACGTGACCGCGGCGAGCGCGCCCGCGGCCAGCGACGTCAGCGAAATGCCTTTGAAAAAATTCCTCACGGTTCGTGAGCCTAGCGATAATTCTTGGCAACGCGCTGAATCGCAGGTGAAAACAACGTAACCCTCACAGCTTCCTGTCAGAATCTTCACAAGTCCGCGCCCTGCGGCCGCGCAGCGGGCACAATCCCGACCGTCGCGGGCCGCCGCCGGCCCGCGCGGGCCGCCGGTCATCGCATGACCACGCGCCAGCTGCGCCGTCCGAACCCTCCGGCGCCGGCCGGGCTCCACCGACCGGGAATCGTCAATCCGCACGCCGGACAGCGTCCGTCGGCTGTGAGCCGGTAGTTGACGATGTCGTACCAGTCGCGCACGATAAGCGCCTGCCCGCATGCCGGGCAGAACGTGGTGTCGCCGTCCCGGTTGACGACGTTGCCCGTATAGACGAAGCGCAGCCCCTCCCCCATCGCGATCTCGCGCGCGTGCACGAGCGTGGCGAGCGGCGTGGGCGGCACGTCGCGCATCCTGTAGTCCGGGTGGAACGCGGAGAAATGCAGCGGCACGTCCGGCCCGCAATGGTCGCGGATCCACGCGCACTCGGCGTGCAGCTGCGCGTCGTCGTCGTTGTATCCGGGAATGAGCAGGGTCGTCAGCTCGACCCACACGTCCGTCTCGTTGCATACGTAGTCGATCGTGTCGAGCACGTCGGCCAGATGCGTGCCGGTGACCGTGTGGTAGAAGTCCTCGGTGAAGCCTTTGAGATCGATGTTCGCCGCGTCCATGACCCGGTAGAAGTCGGCGCGTGAGGCGGCCGACATGTAGCCCGCGGTGACGGCGATCGCATGGACGCCATGCTCGCGGCACGCCTGCGCGGTGTCGATCGCGTATTCGGCGAAGACGATCGGATCGTTGTAGGTGAACGCGACCGATTCGGCCCCGTATTCGACCGCGGTGCGCGCGATCGTCTCCGGGGAGGCCTCGACGGCGAGCGTGTCCCATCGGCGGGAGGCGGAGATGTCCCAGTTCTGGCAGAACCGGCATGCCGAGTTGCAGCCGGCCGTGCCGAAGCTCAGCACGGCCGAACCGGGGTGGAAGTGGTTGAGCGGCTTCTTCTCGACCGGATCCATCGCGAAACCCGAACTGCGGCCGTATGTATCGAGCATGATCGTGCCGTGATGGTTGGAGCGCACGAAGCAGAAGCCGCGCTGCCCGTCGCGCAACGAGCAGTGTCGCGGGCACAGGTCGCATTGCGTGCGTCCGTCCGGCAGACGATGCTGCCATCGGCCGACGGCCGGGGAATCGGGTGGCTGCGCGCCGGCGGGCGGGGCCGGCATCGTGCGCATAGGGGAAGACGGACGTGCCGTCGTTCCCGTCGCGGCGGAGGCGCCCGCCGTAGCCTTCACGGTCCGTATCGCCGCGTTCATCGCGTTCATCGCGACGCCTCGCCGAACGCGGTGACGGTGTAGCGCTGGCAGGACACGCTTCCGTCCTGCCAGTCGTAGAAGGCCGGCAATCCGGCCTTGCGCAGCAGATGGCCGACGAACTCGTGGCTGTCGGGCAGTTCGGCCCACACCTGCGGCAGGAACGTGGCCCGATGGCCGTACCGGTCGTCGATGATCAGCCCGTCGCGGCCGGGTTCGAGCATCCGTTCCAGCGCGGCGCGCGACGGCACGCGCATCGGTTCGGGCGCGGACAGCACCGACACCTCCACGCGCAGGTCCGGGTATTCGTCCGCGGTGACCGGCCGGAACCGCGGGTCGTGGGTGGCGGCGTCGATCGCATGTTCGGCGATGTCTCGTCCGAGCGGGCGGTAGGCTTCGATCGTGCCGATGCAGCCGCGCAGCCTGCCGTGTTCGGTCAGGGTGACGAAACTGGCCCCAAGCCGCTTGAGTTCGGGATGCTCGGCGACGATGTCGGCGGGCGTGGGATCGTCGGGCTTGGCAAGGTCGAAATACCGCTCGAGCGCGGCACGGGCCAGATGAATCAGCACCGCGTCCGCGTGCTCGGGCAGGCTGGCCTTGCCGTCGTCCGTATCGCCGGTATCGCCTGCCTCGTCCGCACCGTCCGTATGCCGGTCGGAGGTCTCCGTCAACGTCGCCGAATGCGCTGAACGTTCCGCGCTCTCCGAACGTTGCGGATCATGCTCCCACGCGGCGAACGACGCATAGCCAACCACCGGCGTATCGGGATCGTTCATCGGCGGCCGGTCGGCGTGACGGTCGCCCGTTGCCGCATCGGCGAGCGCCACTTCCCCGTCGTCTCCCGAAGTCGAGCAGCCAAGGAACCGCAGCTGCATGCCCTTGTCGGGGCACACGTCCAACAGGCCGTTGATCGGATACGCGCCACACGCGCGGCTCGGTCGGATGGTCGGCTTGCCGCACGGCGCGATATGCGCGATGGTCTCATCGTCGAGCGCGCGGGCCACCGATTCGGGATGGTAGTGCGACAGGTCGGAACTGATCACGATCACCGTTTCAGGGCCGCCCCACAAGGCGCGGATCACGTCGCCGACCTCGGCGGGATTCGCGTCGCCGGCGTTGAGCGGCACGATGGCCAGATCGTCGCCGAGCACACGTTGCAAAAACGGAACCTGCACTTCGACCGCGTGTTCGCGCGCATGAGTCGCGTCGTTGACGATCAGGGACGGCACGGTTGCGAGCGCGCGGCGTTCCGCATCCCGGTCGACCGGCACGGTGCCGAGCGGTGTCCGGAACGCGGTGGCCGTCGGACATGCGACGCCGCGCACGGCGACACGGTGCGTCGGACCGATGATCACGGCGCGGCGGATCGTGCCGCGCCCGCGTTCGAGCAGCGCGTAGGCGAGCGCCGCGGTGGTGCCCGAGTACACGTATCCGGCGTGGGGCACGATCACCGCTTTGGGAGCTCCGGCCGGGAGACGCTTCGCAAATCCGGAATCATGCAGCAGCGTGCGCGCATAGGCCAACTGCCGGTCGATCATGTCCCGCAGTTCGTCGGGATCGGACGGGTAGAACGATCCCGCCACCGCGTCCGGGCGGATGTACGTCGATTCGGGAAGGGTGCGGGCGGCATCATCGCGGGCATCATCGTGGAACAACCTCATCATGGCAACCACCTCTTCGCCTTCCATGATAGTCGCGAGGACGGCCGCCGGATATGAGCCTTGAGATCACGGAGTTCGACGATCGAGAGGCTGATTTGGCCTTGTGCACGGGTCGGTTTGACGATCGAGAGGCGTTCCTGCGCGCTATGCCCCGATATGATCCGCTGATACAGCACGCTTGACGGCGTCGTACCGTGCATGTCATGGGGCTGACACGGAACCAATAGCCTCTCGATCGTCAAACCGACCGATGCAAGACCCGTATTTCGCCTCTCGATCGTCAAACTGCCGGCATCAACGTCACGGCAGCTGCAGTTCGGGCTCGGCCGGATGCCGTTTACGCCACCAGACTTGCGCGAAGTAGGCGGCGTAGCAGACCACGATGAACAGGAGCTCCGCGACGAGCGCGAACCGCTGCTCCTTGTCGAAGAAGACCAGCAGGAACGAGGCGGTGCACAGGATGAACGCGCCCCACGACGTGTACGGATAGCCGGGCGTGCGGTATTTGAGTTCGTCCGCACTGTGCCCGGAGGCGATCCACCGGCGGCGGAACACGATCTGGCAGTACGCGATCGCGATCCACACCACCACCGCGGACAGGCCCGACAGCGCCACCAGCACCAGATACACGGTGGATGCGGCGATCACGGAGCTCAGCAGCGCCAGCAGGCCGCCCGCCATCGCCGCACACAGGGCGAGCATCGGCACGCCGCGGCGGTTGGTCTTGGCGAACCAGCGCGGGATCATGCCCTCGTTGCCCATCGACCACACCATGCGCGTGGACGCGTACAGGCCGGAGTTCGAGGCGGACAGCACGGCCGTGAGCACCACGAAGTTCATGATGTCGGCCGCGTACGGGATGCCGATCGAGTTGAACACGAGCACGAACGGGCTTTCGCCCACGCCGGCCTCTCGCCACGGGATGAGCGCGCACATGACCACGATCGAGCCGATGAAGAACAGCACGAGTCGCCACAGGGTCGTGTGGATGGCCTTGGGCACAGCGGTTTCCGGGTCGCGCGTCTCGCCGGCGGTCACGCCGATGAGCTCGGTGCCGGAGAACGCGAAGTTGACGGTGAGGATCGTGGCGAACACAGGCATGAAGCCGTTCGGGAAGATCCCGTCGCGCACGAGGTTGCCGAACAGGGGCGCATGGTCGTATCCGGCGATCGGCACCGCGCCGAAAATCGCCAGCAGACCGATGACGATGAACGCGCATATCGCGAACACCTTGATCGACGCGAAGATGAATTCGGCTTCGGCGAAGAAGCGCACGGACAGCGCGTTCGCCACAAAGATGAGCACGATGCACGCCGCCGACCATATCCATGTGGGCGTATGCGGGAACCAGCGCTGCATGAGCAGGCCCGCGGCGGTGAACTCCGAACCGAGCGCGACCGTCCACGTGAGCCAGTATTGGATGGCGATCACGAAACCGGTGCCTGGGCCGATGAACTTCTCGGCGTACACGTGGAACGAACCGGTGACCGGCATCGCGACGGACAGTTCGCCAAGCGTGAGCATGACGAGGTACACGATGAGCGCGCCGATGCCGTACGCGAGGATCGTGCCGATCGGGCCGGCCTGCTGGATCGTGTAGCCGGAGCTTAGAAACAGGCCCGTGCCGATGACGCCGCCGAGCGAGATCATCTGCAGATGCCGCGATTCCATGCCGCGTTTGAGATTCGTGTGCAGCGCGTGCTTGCGGTGGGCGGGCTGCTCGTCGACGGCCGACTGCTGTGTCGGATCTGCCGCGGTCGGCTCGGTGGAGGTGTCAGTGTCGGACTGGCTCATGCTGTTCTCTCTGCTATCGGTACGATGATGGCCGTCAAAACGGCCCAGAACAGTATACGGGGCGACCCGACCAGCGGCCCCGGCCTAGTGCTCGACGTGGTACAGATTCCTGCCGTTCTCGCTGATGTCGGCCACCGGCCGCTCCCCCAGCCGCAGGTCGACGTGCAGCCGCCGCCCGGAGTCCTCCCCCGTGCCGACCACGTCGTACGAGTACGCGTGGTTGCTCACGTTCGTCGGTTCGGTCACGGCGCGGGCAAGCCACGGGTTGCGTCGGCGGATCGAAATCAGCCCCTGCAGCAGACGGAACATCCATTCGCCGTCGTGGCCGAGCGCGTCGCGAACGCCCGGGAACATGGGCCGCACCGCGTCGTCGCCGCCCATCGCGTCGGCCTTGACGCCGCGCCATGCCTGCTCGTCGCCGTAGTAGATGCTCGGCACGCCGCCGACGGTGAACAGCACGGTCACGGCGAGCGCCGCCTCCGCCTCGCCGATCTGGCTGACGATGCGCGTCACGTCGTGGTTGCCGACGAAGGTGAGCGGCGTGAACGTGCGCATGAACTCGTTGTGGCGTTTGAGGCTCCAGTCGAGCTCCCAGAAGTTGCCGGATTTGATCGAGCTCCAGATCGCCTTCCACAGTTCGTACTGGGTGACCGAGTCCATGCCGGACGCCTTGACGATCGCCGGATAGTCGCCGTGGATGACCTCGCCCATGAACCACGCATGCGGGAATTCGGCGCGCACGGACGGCAGCACGCGCGTCCAGAATGCCGGCGGCACGGCGTAGGCCACGTCGAGCCGCCACGCGTCCACGCCGCGGCCCAGCCAGTGACGCATCACGTCGCCGACGAGCGTGGCCACGGCCGGATCGTCGTGGTTGAATTCGGGCAGGTCTCCGTTGCCTTCGAACTTCGCGTAGTCGGTCGCCTTGCCGGTCGCCGCATCGCGTTCGATATGGAACATGCGCTCGGCGGCCGGATCGCCGCCGGCGAGCGCGCGCTGGAAGAGCGCGGATTCGCGGCCGATGTGGTTGAACACGCCGTCGAGCATGATGCGGATGCCGCGTTCGTGGCATGCGGCGACGAGCCGGTCGAAGGCCGCGTCGTCGCCGAGCCTCGGGTCGATGCGGTAGTAGTCGGTCGTGTCGTAGCCGTGGCTGGTGGAGGCGAAGATCGGGTTGAGCAGCAGGCCGTTCGCGCCGAGGTCGATGAGGTAGTCGAGCCACGAGGTGATCATGTCGAGCCGCGGCGTGACCGCGCGTTCGGCGTCGGATCGCGGGCGGATGGGCGCGCCGGTGAAGCCGAGCGGATAGACCTGCCACCAGATCGTGTTGAGGTTCGCGTCGTTGGTCATTGCCGGCTCCTTCCAACGTTCCGGTTGTCCGCAGGCAGTTCCCGGCCTTGCGCGAAGAACGTGGCGCGGGATGTTATGCGAACGTTTTCGTCACTATCCAGCATAGCCTTGCGCGTCTGCGTTTACGCTTTCGCATGTCCCGTCAGGCCGTCAGGCCCGAGGGATGCTCCCACTGGTCGGTGTCGGCGAGCGCGGGGCCGTGGTTGTAGTCGACCATGCGCCAGCGCAGCGTGTCGTCGGGCATGTCGGCGGGCACGAATCGCGCCCAGTGTGCGTTGCGCATCGACAGCATGTCGGCGAAGTCGGGGTGCGCGACGGACGAGCCGAGCAGGGTGAGCGTGGTCTGCATGATCCACGCGCCGTGCGAGAAGATGAACAGGTCGGTGTCGTCTCCGGCCCGGTGCGCCCAGTCGTCGATCGCCTCGGCGCCGCGCGCGCCCACGTGCGCCTTCGGTTCTGCCCCGTATTTGAGTTCGCCGCCGCGGAATTCGGCCCACGAACGGTAGTCTTCCGGGTATTTGCGTTCGAGTTCGGCCAGTTCGAGTCCCTCCCACTGGCCGAAGCTGCGTTCGCGCACGCGCGGTTCGAGATGCACGTCGAGTCCGAGCGGGTCGGCGAACGCGTGCGCGGTGGCTGCGGCGCGGCTCAGGTCGGAGGCGACGACGAGCTGGCGGCGGCCTTCGGGCTGTCCGTCGACGTACAGCGTCCTGAGCGCCTCGCCGGTGCGGGCCACCTGCCAGCGGCCGACCTCGTCGAGCGGGATGTCGATCTGTCCCTGGAAGCAATGCCGCGCGTTGTATGCGGTGCGCCCGTGGCGCACGAGCGTGATCGAACGAACGTGTGGTGCGGTCATGTCGTCCTCCCCTATACCGGCCGCGGCCGGTCTGTCAATCGATGCATTCGGTAAGTTCTGCACTTCATATACGGCAAACGGCGGCGGACGCGGGCCGCATGGGCCTTCTGTCCGCCGCCGTCAGTATCGCGCCCTGTCAGGACTCGGCCTCTTCGTCGGAGGCGTTGTCGGAATCGCCGTCCGCGGTCAGGGCGCCCTCCTCCGGGTGCGCGAGTTCGAGGTCGACGGTCGGGCAGTCCTTCCACAGACGGTCGAGCCGATAGAATTCGCGCGCCTCCTCGTGCATGACGTGCACGACGAAGTCGCCGTAGTCGATGAGCACCCACTGGGCTTCGGTCAGGCCCTCGCGCGAGCGCGGTTCCCGCTTGTCGTCCTTGAGGTACAGGTCCTTTTCGACCTCCTGCGCGACGGCGAGCACCTGTCGCTCGTTCGCCGCGGTGGCGACGAGCATGAGATCGGTGATGCCGAGCAGGTCGCTCACGTCGTAGGCGACGATGTCGGTGGCCTTGAGCCGGTCCGCCGCCTCGGCGGCGATGCGGATGGCGTCGATCGAGTTCTGCGCTGCTGTCAAATCGCTTCTCTTTCTGTCGTTGTGTCGATGATTGGTGTCGATGATTGTCGTGGCGCCGATGATGGCCGGTGCGGGCCGGCGGCCGCCGCTCCGACCGCGCTCAGCGCTCCCACTTGGGCTTCCAGCCCTCCACGACGTGCTGCGTGTTCTCGGAGTAGACCATGGAGTCGCTCGGCACGTTGTGGCGGATCACGGAGCCCGCGCCGGAGGTGACGTTGTCGCCGACCTCGACGGGCGCGACGAGCAGGTTGCCGGCGCCGATGTGTGCGCCGGAGCCGATCTTGGTGCGGTTCTTGTGCACGCCGTCGTAGTTGGCGGTGATGGTGCCGCCGCCCACGTTGGTGTGCTCGCCGAGTTCGGCGTCGCCCACGTAGCTCAGGTGCGGCACCTTGGTGCCGTTGCCGATGTGCGCCTTCTTCATCTCGACGAACGCGCCGGCCTTGGCGTTGTCGCCGAAGTCGTTGCCCTGCCGCAGGTAGGTCCACGGGCCGATGTTGGTGCCGCGGCCGATGTGCGATTCCTGCACGCGGGAGCGTTCGACGACGGCCTCCGCGTCGACGGTCGCGTCGATGAGCGTCGTGTACGGTCCGATCACGGCCGCCTCGCCGACGACGGTGTGTCCCTGCAGGAAGCTGCCGGGCAGCACGGTCACGTCGCGCGCGAGTTCGACGTCGTCCTCGATCCATGTGGTTTCGGGGTCGAGGATGGTCACGCCGGAGTGCATCCATGCCTCGCACACGCGGCGGTTGTGCTCCTTGGCGAGCGCGGCGAGCTGCACACGGTCGTTGACGCCTTCGACGCTCAGCGGGTCGGGGGCGGTGAACGCGCCCACCGTGCCGGCGGAGCGCGCGGTTTCGAGCGCGTCGGTCAGGTAGAACTCGCCCTGCGCGTTGTTGGACTTGAGGTCGGCGATGGCGCGGCCGAGCAGGTCGGCGTCGAACACGTACACGGACGTGTTCACCTCCTGCACCGCGAGTTCGCTGCGGTTGGCGTCGCGCTGTTCGACGATGCGCAGCACGTGGCCGTCGCGGTCGCGGATGATGCGGCCGTAGCCGGTCGGGTCGTCGAGGATGGTGGTGAGCACGGTCGCCCCGTTGCCGCTCTGTTCGTGGAAGGCGACCAGTCCGCGCAGCGTCTCGGCGTCGAGCAGCGGCATGTCGGATGCGGCGATGAGCACGTAGCCGTTGAGCTTGTGCTCGGCTTCCAGCTGGGCCATGGCGCACTGCACGGCGCGGCCCGTTCCGGGAATGTCGTCCTGATTGACGATCTCGACGTCCGGCTGGTAGGAGCGGGCCGCCGCGGCGACGCGTTCGGCCTGGTAGTGGACGACGACGGCGAGCGTGTCCGGCTCGAGCGCGGCGACGGAGTCCATGACGCGGTTGAGGAACGTTTTGCCGGCGAAGGTGTGCAGCACCTTGGGATTGGCGGAACGCATACGGGTGCCTTCGCCCGCGGCGAGGATGATTGCGGCGGATAGTGCCATCGGGAATCTCCCATTCTGTTCGTGCCGGGCGCCCACGCGCACCGGTGAAACCGTTGGCCAGACAAGAACGCCCGGCCGCGCGGTCGCGGTATTCCGCGAACGTGCAAGCCGGGCGACTGGCGAGTTCCCCCACCTGGACTCGAACCAAGACAAAGGGTTCCAAAGACCCGTGTGCTGCCATTACACCATGGGGGACCGGCGGAAACGGAATTTCCGCCAAGTGTTTATTATGCCATAAGACCCGGTTACGTCAAATCATCGTGGATGCCGATCCTGTCCGGGCGCGGCGCATTCGCACCTTCGCCCGTGTCTGCATCGGAACCGCACGACGACGGTGACGCGCCGCGGATCACGCGAACAGGAAGCCCTGTCCGTGATGCTCCGGATACGTGTCGAACAGCTCGGCCACGGAACCGTCCTCGAACACGGCGCGGATGGCGCTGGCCAGCAGCGGCGCGATCGACAGCACGGTCAGGCCGTCCCAGCGCTTCTCCTCGGGGATCGGCACGGTGTCGGTGAGCACGACCTCACGCGCGCCGCAGCCCTTGAGCCGGTCGATGGCCGGGCCGGAGAGCACGCCGTGCGTGGCGACCACGGTCACGGACTTGGCGCCCGCGTCGGCGAGCACGTGGCAGGCGCCGGCGATCGTGCCGGCGGTGTCGATCAGATCGTCGACGAGCACGCAGTCCTTGCCCGCGACGTCGCCGACCACACGGTTGGCGACCGCCTGGTTCGGACGGGTGATGTCGCGCGTCTTGTGCACGAACGCGAGCGGGCCGCCGCCGAGGCGCTGCGCCCACTGCTCGGCCACGCGGATGCGGCCGGCGTCCGGGGAGACGACGGTGACGTTGTCAAGCTGGTTCATGAACCGGTCGCGGATGTAGTCGACGAGCACCGGCATGGCGATCAGATGATCGACCGGGCCGTCGAAGAAGCCCTGCGACTGCGCGGCATGCAGGTCGACGCTCATGATGCGGTCGGCGCCGGCGGTCTTGAGCAGGTCGAAGACCAGACGGCAGGAGATGGGCTCGCGGCCGCGGTGCTTCTTGTCCTGGCGCGAGTAGCCGAGCAGCGGGCACACGGCGGTGATGGAGCGGGCGGAGGCGCGCTTGAGCGCGTCGATCATGATGAGCTGCTCCATGATCGACTTGTTCACGGGCAGGGAATGGGACTGCAGCACGAACACGTCCGCGCCTCGCACGGATTCGGTGTATCGCACGTACATCTCGCCGTTCGCGAAATCGTAGGCGGTGGTTTCCAGCACGTCGATTCCAAGCTGTTCGGCGACGTCCGCCGCCAGTTTTGGATGCGTACGACCAGTCACCAGGATGAGGTTTTTATCGGGCTTCCCTTCGAGGATTGCGCTCACCATATCTCCAAACGTTCGGCTTCGTTGAAGTGACTGCCCTCATAGTAACCGTCCGCGCCGACCGGCGGCCGCCGCGTGCGCGCGTCCTCGGACACCCGTCCGCATGCCGGTCGCGACGATCCCCGTCACGCTACCGGTACAGGCCGTGCTTGCCGATGTACTGCACCACGCCGTCGGGCACGAGGTACCACACCGGTTCGCCGTGTTCGGCGCGGCGGCGCACGTCGGTCGAGGAGATCGCCAGCGCGGGGATCTCCAGCGTGTCGACCTTGCCTTCGGGCAGCTTCACGCCGGCCGGCGACGAATAGCCGGGACGCGTGACCGCGACGAAGTGCGCGAGGTCCCACATGTGCTCGGCGTCCTTCCATTGCATGATCTCGGCGACCGCGTCCGCGCCGGTGATGAAGAACAGTTCGGCGTCCGGATGCTGCGCGCGGATGTCGCGCAGCGTGTCGATCGTGTATGTCACGCCCGGACGGTCGATGTCGACGCGCGAGACGGTGAACTTCGGGTTCGACGCGGTGGCGATCACGGTCATCAGGTACCGGTCCTCCGCGTTGGTGACCTTCTTGTCGAGCTTGAACACAGGACGGCCGGTGGGCACGAACAGCACCTCATCGAGATCGTACACCCACGCCACCTCGGAGGCGGCCACCAAATGCCCGTTGTGGATCGGATCGAACGTGCCGCCCATGATGCCGATGCGAGGCCGCGCATGCAGGTTGCCGCGCGTGGACAGCCGGCGCCGTTCGGTGCCGGCGGCCAGCATGTCGGTCGGTTCGTCGGACAGGTCGGCCATGCGTCGGGTCAGTTCCGTCCCGCTCACGCCTCGACCTCCTGCTGGCGGTCCTCCTCCGCGGATTCGCGCGCGATCTCGCCGGCGGTCGGATCGGATTCCTGCGGGTCGATCTTGCCCATGTCCTCGTCCCATTCGTCCTGCACGACGCGGCGGATCTCCGCGAACGTGGGCAGCGCGAAGTCGGGCTGGTACAGCCGTCGCACTTCGGCGACGCGTTCGGTCACGCGGATCAGAGTGTCGGTCATGCCGTCCACGTCGCCGTTGCGTTCCATCACGCTGAACTTGCCGATGTACTGCTCCATCAGCTGCATCTGCTCGCGCACGGTCCGCAACTGGTCGTCGGTCAGATCGACGACTTCGTCGGAATGCTCGTCGGGCCAGCCGATGAGCACCGCGTCGGCGTATTCGAGCGACGCGCGCTGGCCGGCCGAGGCGATGCCGTCCTCGATCTGCACGAGGAACACGTAGCGCACGATGCTGAGCCGTTCGGCGGCGATCTTCAGTCCCAGCCGGGGGTCGTCGAGGTCGATGTCGGGACGCAGGTCGGTGATGGCCGTGCCGGCGTCCGTCGTCGGTACGGCCGTATCCTGCGTATCCTGCGCGTCCGCGCGTGCCGTCGCATCGTTCTCCGTCGGCAGCGCCGTCTGCGGCGTCCCGTTCGTTTCGCTCATCGTCGATATCCTCCCGTCGTTGTCGTTCCGTGCGGCCGTTGCGCGACGGACCACGGTCCGTTCCCGCGGCCGCGTCCGAAGTCAGCCGCGCACCTGTCCGGTGCCGTAGCCGATCCATTTCGTCGTGGTCATCTCGCGCAGTCCCATCGGCCCGCGCGCGTGCATCTTCTGCGTGGAGATGCCGAGTTCGGCGCCGAAGCCGAACACGCCGCCGTCGGTGAAGCGCGTGGACGCGTTGACCATCACCACGGCCGAGTCGATGCGGCCAGTGAACTCCTCGATCGCCGAGTAGTCCTCGGCGATGATCGATTCGGTGTGCCCGGTGGAGTGCGCGTTGATGTGCCGGATTGCCTCGTCGAGCGAGCCGACGACCTTGACGCCCATGGTCAATGCGAGGTATTCGGTGTCCCAGTCCTCGTCGGTCGCGGCGAGCAGGTTCACGCCGTCGATGCCGGCCTCGTCGATGATGCCGTACGCCGTCTCGTCGGCGTGCAGCTCGACCTGCGTTTCGGTGAGCGCGCGTGCGATGACGGGCAGGTACTGCGCGGCCACGTCGCGGTGGATCAGCAGTTTTTCCGCCGCGTTGCACACGCCGACGCGCTGCGTCTTCGCGTTGATGACGATCGGGATCGCCTTGTCGAGGTCGCCGGATCGGTCGACGTAGATGTGCACGTTGCCCGCACCGGTTTCGATGACCGGCACCTTGGAGTTGCGCACGACGGCCTGGATGAGCCCCGCTCCCCCGCGCGGCACGAGCACGTCGATGTGGCCGCGGGCCTCCATCATCGCGGTCGCGCCGTCGCGCCCGTATCCGTCCACCGTGTCGACGAGCGCCGGGTCGAAGCCATGTTCGGACAATACGTCGCGGATGATCGCGAGCGTGGCCGCGTTCGTGCGTTCGGCCGCGTGCCCGCCCCTGAGGATCGCCGCGTTGCCGGATTTGAGACACAGGCTCGCCACGTCGACGGTGACGTTCGGACGCGCCTCGTAGATCATGCCGATGACGCCGAGCGGGACGCGGATCTGCTGCAGCCGCAGTCCGTTGGGCAGATTGTAGCCGCGCACGATCTCGCCGATCGGATCGGGCAAGGTGGCGACGTGACGTACGCCCTGCGCGGCGGCGGCCACACGCGGCACGTCGAACAGCAGACGATCGAGTTTGCCGGCGTCCATGCCGGCGTCGCGCGATTCGATCATGTCGAGCTCGTTGGCGCCGGCGATCTCGTCGGCGCGGGCGTCGAGCGCGTCGGCGATCGCGTTCAGCAGTTCGTTCTTGGCCTCCGCGTTCGCGCGCGCAAGCTTCTTCTGGGCTGCAGAAGCCCTATCGGCCTTCGCGCACACCGCGTCGAACACGGTCGCGGGCACGCGGGTCTCCTCACCATTCGTCATACCCACCCACCTTAGCGCATCGTTGGGTCAGACGCCCGAACGTGGCACGTCAATAGGTCGTCTCCCCCGTATCGCAACGGACATCACCCGCAGAACAACATGACCGGTGTCCACGGACACCATCCGTGGACACCGGTCAAGACGTACGGTTGTGCCGGTCATCGCCGCAAAACCGTACATATACAGTCACTCACCGTGCGATTCCGCGGATCCCTCCGCAAAACCGTACGGATACGCCCGTCATCCGTACGATATCGCGGACGTTGCCGCAAAACCGTACACACAGGCGATCCCAATGTACGTTTCTGCGGCAACGTCCGGACAACCGTACGAATGATGTGAGCGTCGACCGATCAGTGCACCTGATCGAGACCCGGGTAGAGCGGGAAGTCCTCGACGAGCTTGTCGACGCGGGCCTTGAGCGCGTCCACATCCGCGGACGGGCCGGCGGCGAGCGCGGTGCCGATGATGTCGGCGACCTCCTCGTACTCCTTCGGTCCGAAGCCGCGGGTGGCCAGGGCGGACGTGCCGATGCGCAGACCGGAGGCGATCGAGGCCGGACGCGGGTCGAACGGCACGGTGTTGCGGTTGATGGTGATGCCGCATGCGGCGAGCAGGTCCTCGCCCTGCTTGCCGTCCATTTCGGAGTTGCGCAGGTCGACCATCACCAGGTGCACGTCGGTGCCGCCGGTGAGCACGGAGATGCCGTTGGCCTTCACATCGTCGGCGGTCAGGCGCTCGGCGAGGATCTTCGCGCCGTCGAGCGTGCGCTGCATGCGGTCCTTGAACGCCTGGGTGCCGGCGACCTTGAAGCTGACGGCCTTGCCGGCGATGACGTGCATGAGCGGGCCGCCCTGCTGGCCCGGGAAGACGGCGGAGTTGAGCTTCTTGGCGTACTCCTCCTTGGCGAGGATGAAGCCGGAGCGCGGGCCGCCGAGGGTCTTGTGCGCGGTGGAGGAGACGACATCGGCGTACGGGACCGGGCTCGGGTGCAGGCCTGCGGCGACGAGGCCGGCGAAGTGGGCCATGTCGACCCAGAACTTGGCGCCGACCTCGTCGGCGATCTCCTTCATGGCCTTGAAGTCCTCGATGCGCGGGTAGGCGGACCAGCCGCCGATGATCATGGCCGGGTGCACCTCGAGCGCGCGCTGGCGGATGATCTCCGGGTCGATGCGGAAGGTCTCCGGGTTCACGCCGTACGCTTCGGCGTGGTAGAAGCGGCCGGAGAAGTTGATCTTCATGCCGTGGGTGAGGTGGCCGCCGTGGTCGAGCGCGAGGCCGAGGACCGTGTCGCCGGGCTTGACGAGCGCCTGATAGACGGCGGCGTTGGCCTGCGCGCCGGAGTGCGGCTGCACGTTCGCGTATTCGGCGCCGAACAGCTCCTTGGCGCGGTTGCGGGCGATGGTCTCGAGCTTGTCGACCTGCTCGCAGCCGCCGTAGTAGCGGCGTCCCGGATAGCCTTCGGCGTACTTGTTGGTGAGCACGGAGCCCTGCGCCTGCAGGACGGCGCGCGGCACGAAGTTCTCGGAGGCGATCATCTCGAGGCCGCCCTGCTGGCGGTGCAGCTCGGCGGTCAGGATGTCGGCGACCTCCGGATCGGTTTCGGCGATCGGCGAGTTGAAGGCGTCGGTGGGGGTTTGTGCGAGCGGCGAGGCAGTCATTCTGCGCTCCTTTCAGCAATACCTGATGATTCCGCGGTTGCGGTTTGTGCAAAGTGTAGACCGCGGTCATGTTACGAACAGGTTCCGTCTCATATCCGTCATGTTTCGTCGTGTTCCGTCGTGTTCCGGACGACGGCCGCGCGACGCGGCCCGTGCCGCCGACTATGGCCGTCCACGATCGTCCGCCGTCATCGTTCGTATCGTCATCAGCGTCGCCGTCACGGCCGCCATCATGCGGAAGACCGCGGCCGCATGCCCACCGCTGCCGATAGACTTGAGCCACACTGTCGGTATTCGTCTCACTCGCGAAGGGCATCATGACCACGTTCCATTCCACGCGTTCCACCACCGATTCACTGACCTCCAAGGAGGCCATCCGCAAGGGCATCGCCGATGACGGCGGTCTGTTCGTCACCGACTCGCTCGGCGAGACCAAGGTCGACATCGCGAATCTTGCGGGCCGCCCGTATCAGGACATCGCCTACGACGTGCTGCACGCGCTGCTGCCGGACTTCGACGAGGACGAGCTCAAGGCGTGCATCGCGGCCGCGTACGGCGATCAGTGGTCGGACGAGCGCATCACGCCGCTCAAGCCGGTCGGCGACGACTACATCCTCGAGCTGTTCAACGGCCCGACCTCCGCGTTCAAGGACGTCGCGCTGCAGATCCTGCCGCGCTTCATGGCGCGCACCACGCCGGCCGACGGCGACGAAAACGAGAAGATCATGATCCTGACCGCCACATCCGGCGACACCGGCAAGGCCGCGCTGGCCGGCTTCGCGGACGCGCCGGGCACGGCGATCACCGTGTTCTATCCGCAGGGCAAGGTCAGTCAGGTGCAGGAACTGCAGATGACCACGCAGACCGGCTCGAACGTGAACGTCGCCGCGGTCGAGGGCAATTTCGACGACGCGCAGTCCGCGGTCAAGCGCATCTTCGGCGATAAGGAGCTCGCCGAACGTCTCGCCGCCGACTCGCACGTCGTGCTGTCGAGCGCGAACTCGATCAATGTGGGCCGTCTCGTGCCGCAGGTCGTCTACTACTTCTCCGCGTACGCGCAGCTGCTGGAACAGCAGGTCATCAACGTGGGCGACGAGGTCGAGTTCGTCGTGCCGACCGGCAACTTCGGCGACATCCTCGCCGGCTACTACGCGAAGCGTCTCGGCCTGCCGGTCAAGCATCTGGTCGTGGCCAGCGACAAGAACAACGTGCTGTTCGACTTCCTCACCTCCGGCACATACAACCGCCAGCGCCCGTTCTTCCAGACGATCTCCCCGTCGATGGACATCCTCGTCTCCTCGAACCTGGAGCGCATGCTGTACTACTTCACCGAGGGCGACACGCGTCTGATCTCCATGCTGATGAACGATCTCAAGCAGTGGGGCGCATACGAGATCCCGGACGACGTGCTTGCGAAGATCCGTCACCTGTTCGGCTGCGGCTGGGCCGACGAGGATCAGGTGCGCGCGATGATCGCCGACTGCTGGACGAAGAACCATTACGTGATCGACCCGCACACCGCGTGCGCGTATTACGTGGCGCAGCAGATGCCGCGCGATCCGCTCACGCCGCGCGTGATCTTGGCGACCGCAAGCCCGTACAAGTTCCCGCGCGTGGTCAACGAGGCGCTCGGCCTCGACGCGACCGGCACCGATTTCGAGTGCATGGACGTGCTCGCGCGCGAGACCGGCACGGCCGCGCCCGCCGCGCTGCGTGCGCTCGAGACCGCCGACGTGCGCTTCGACACGGTCGTGCCGATCGACGGCATGGAAGGCTTCGTGGAGTCCGCCGCCAAGGCGCTGTAAGCGACTCGGTCATCCATGAGATAAACGGAGGCCGGCAGGAACATATCCTGCCGGCCTCACTCACATTTAACGGTCGAAATGAATGTCGTCGCCGAACAATCGCTTCCACGCATCCACTACTTCATCGAATCCGCGGACCAAAGCGACCTGTATCAATCGAATGTGCTTGGCGGGAATCCTGCCATGATTATGGGAAAGCGTCACGGTTCCATCCTCGTGCAGCACGAACCGGGCCAGATCACGCCGGCTGCCCTGGCCGACATGCACGTGGACGCCATGCTCCCCGATCCAGGGTGCTGAAGTAGATGCTGTATCCGGCAAGGAAGAATACTTCAGGCATTGGCGTATTCTCGGTCGATGGCCCGGAAATCGTCGATCATCGGCTTCATCTTGCTGAACCAGTGATGCAGGAAGGATTCCCCCTCCTTACCGAATGTGGATGACAGGATATTGCCGTGGTCATCCAGCGTGGCGGTTCGATCAAAACCAAGTTCGGAGACGACCATGGTGGTGTCGTCCCATTGGGTTTTGATCCCGTCCATGATGAATACATTGTCCTCGGGCATCGCCGCCTCCTTTCACGCGTATCCTATGATCCATGATAGGAACTTCCCATGCCATTCACCTTGCAGCGTGACTGGTTTCCTTTGTTTGCCTACGTTGACGGACTGCTGAGCGTAAAACCAAAAGAAGCCCCCCTGTGATCTCTCCTCTCGCGAGAAGACATCACGCGAGGAGCACGGGCAGGACCGCGACGGCGATGGCGGCGAGGATGAGCGCGACCGCGGCGATCCACACCGACGGACGGGCGCAGTTGACCGTCCAACCGACGCCGAACCGCTTGGGTACGATCACGGCCGGGTCGTTGCGGTTCACGTAGAACACGCCGGCGATCCAGTGGCGGTCGTCGTCTGAGGGCATGGTGTCATCGTCCGTTCCATCCGCCCCGACGTCGTGTGCCGCACCGGCGTAGGTCCGTGAACCGTTCTGCCCGTAGTACACGCCGATCACCAGGGCGCTCGTCAGCGCCACGACGGCGAGGATCATCGCGATCGCGGCGAGCTGCACGCCCAGTCCCATCCATCCGGCCACCAGCAGTCCGATCACCAGCGTGTAGACGCTCAGAACCCTGGCGAACGCGCCGTAGGCGAATCCGGTCGTGGCGGGATGGTCGGGGTCGATCGGCTTCTTGGAGTACACGATCATCGCGTGGGCGGCCGCCAGCACCACGGCCACGATCGCCTGCCCGGGCACCGCCATGAGGATCAGCCACGGGCTTTTGTCGGCCCATCCGTCGATCTGCCCGGCCATGTTCTCATGGATCGCCACGCGTTCGGGCATCCGCGCATATCCGAACACGCCGACCGCCACGGTGACGGCGAGCGCCGCGACGTGCAGCCATTCCCAGGTGAGGCTGACCGGTTCGGGATTGTCGTGTTCGCCGATGATCGCGGCGCGGCGGTCCGTATCGGCGCGCCATCCGCGGCGTTCCTTGATGGCGATCGTTGCGCGGCGGCAGATCTGCTGGGCCGCGAATCCGATCAGCGTGAGCGCGACGGATGCGATCGAGATCGTCCACAGCGCCGGTTCGACGCCGAGCCAGTGCCATACGGCCAGCGAAATCATTCCCGCGATGATGCCGGATGCCGCCGTCACCCACGAGAAGACAATCTTGAGTCTGCGGATGTTCGGATCGGCGTGGGCTGCGGACGGCACGGTGACGCCGAACGCCTCGCGTCGGTCGGTGATCCACGGGACCGCCGTCAGGCTGACGGTCACCAGCACCGGCAACAGGAACGTCATGCCCAAGGTGACGTTCATCGCCATATCCGTATCGTTCATGATTGTCTCCCCTTGTGATCGATGATCTGTCCGGCACACGTCAGGTTCGGCGAGTCCGGGATGGATGCCGCGTCCGACGCGTCGCCGGTACCGTTCGACGTCATGTAGACGCGTTCGGCCTGCCGCCGTGCGGCGTCGAGGAAGGCGGCCATGTCGCCGCCGCGGGCTTTGTGGGCGAGCGCCAGCCTGCGCAGTTCGTCGTTCATGCGGATGTTCTGCTCGTCGGCCACGTGGCCGTTCGCGGAACCGGCGTAACGATCAGCGACGACGGCACCCGATCCGCGCCGCATGACGAGGTATCCCTCGTCGCGCAGCAGGGCGTACGCCTTGTTGACGGTGTGCAGGTTGATGCCGAGGCCGACAGCCAGCGCGCGCACGGACGGCAGCTGGTCGCCGGGCGCAAGTTCGTCGTTCGCGATGCCGGCGATGATTTGCCGATGCAGCTGCTCGTATATCGGCACGTCGCCGCGTTGATCGATGTCGATGATCATCGGGCCACTTCTCCATTCGTTCTACTTGTTCTATATCAACTATAACACTTGATAGAACACATCAAGACGCAAAACAGACAGCATGGCGGTGACTGGACCACAGCACAACATAACAACTTAGTTACGATGTTTGCTATGATTGTTGATATGTCATTGGCAAAGCAAAGGAGCTGTTATGTGGACGGAAGCCGATCTTGACGATCTGCTGGAACCGCTACGTTCCGCACGCTCGGACGACCAGTGCATCGAGGTGAAGGAGTCGGTCGGCAAGTTGCCGGCATCCCTAGCCGAAACGATATCGGCCTTCGCCAATGGCAACGGCGGCACTGTCACACTCGGACTGTCCGAAAGCAACGATTTCGCGCCGGCTGCGGGTTTCAAGCCGCAGCCCATCGCCGAAGCGTTGGCCCAATTGTGCCGCGACAAGATGATTCCGCCGCTTCATCCGAGCATTGAAATCGTACCGTATCGCGGCTCCTCCGTCGTCATCGCTTCGATCGACGAGCTCGATCCGTTGGACAAGCCCTGCTATGTCGCCACGAAAGGGCGGTACAGCGGTTCGTTCATCCGCGTATGGGACGGCGATCGCAAGCTCAGTTCCTATGAGATCGACCGGCTGATGGAGAATCGCGTCCAGCCCGCCTTCGACAGGGAGCTCATCGAGGAGGCAGACCCTGACGATCTGCTTACCGACATCACTCAGGGAATATTGGCGCTGAAGCGCCGACAAAGCCCGCGCATCTTCGGAGCAATGTCCGACGATGCGGCATTGCACGCCTTGGGCGTCACCGGAATCGGCGCGGATGGACGCACGCACCCGACGCTTGCCGGACTGCTGGTCGCCGGCAATTATCCGCAGCAGTTCCTTCCACGACTGAACGTGACGTTCGCCTGCTATCCGGGATACGACAAGGCCGGCATTGATGGCGTGAAATTCATCGATAACCGTTCCTTCGACGGTCCCGTTCCGGAAATCCTGAACGACGTCCTGTCCGCAGTGTCCCGGAACATGCGCATCGGCGGCGTGCTGGACGGACCGTTCCGCAAGGACACCTACGAATACCCGCAGGATGCGGTGCGCGAGGCCGTGGTCAACGCCGTCATGCACCGCGACTACTCCCCTATGGCACGCGGCGGCCAAATTCAGGTCAACATGTACAAGGACCGGCTGGAAATACTCAGCATCGGCGGCCTGTACGGCAACGTGACGCCCGAAACGATCGGCGAACCGGGAGTCAGTTCGACAAGGAATCAGACGTTGGCGAAGCTGCTCGAATCCACGCCGTTCCGCGACGGCGTGGTCGCCGAGAACCGCGGCACGGGTTTCGATCTCATCGACACGCTGCTGCAGGATAACGGCAACGGAAGTCCCCTGATCCAGAACAGCCTCACCATGTTCTCGTTGACCTTCCATTCCGCCGACACCGCCATACTCCCCGGCAATCGCAGAGACCCGGAATACGCCGAATGGGGCAATCGGCCGGAGAACGGATACGACACGGTTCAAACGCCTTCAGCCGGACAACCGACCAGACGGGCGGACGTCGCCGGCGGCAGCGCCAACACAGCGTCCATGTCGGAAAGCATAAGACGGCAGCGCCGCAAGGACATCGGGAGACCGCTCGTCATGCCATTCCCCGGTCGCAGGAGACTGACGGTCACCGAACTCGACGACGCGGGGATTCGCCCCGCATCCGACGATCCCGGCAACCGTTCCGTATTGGAAGAGCAGATGCTCCACATCCTGCAGGAGCAAGGCACCGTGCAGACGCCGGAACTCATGAAGCTGACCGGCGCACCGCGGTCAACGATCACCTATCAACTGCGCAAGCTGCTCACGCAGGGCGTCATCGAACGCACACAGCCTGCACGCAGCCCCAAACAGTCCTACCGTCTGCGTCAGCCTGAACCCATGCCGCGTGGCAACGGCGAATGATTTCGGCCTGGAACGCTCAGAGGCTGCGCGGGGCGTCGACGAAGTCGAAGAGGACGCCGTCGGCGATGTCGCAGATGGCGGGCCAGTCGGCGTCGGACGAGTCGTCGTGCATGGCCCAGACCTTCATGCCGATGGACTTGGCGGTCTGCATGGCCAGCAGCAGGTCCTCGAACACCGTGCAATCGGCGGGCTTGACGCCAAGCCGGGAGGCGGCAAGCAGATACACGTCGGGCTTGTCCTTGCCCGCATCCCCCGCATCGTCGACGCTGACGACCGTGTCGAACAGGTCGAGGATGCCGACGTGCGCCATCGCCGGCTCGCGCAGTGAGGGCGGCAGCGAGGTCGCCACGGCCAGTTTCGCGCCGGAGGACCGCAGATACCGCAGATAATCGACCGCGTGCGGCTTGGCTTCGACCACGGTGCCGTAGGCGACGCGCGCCATGTCATCCCACTCCTGCATGAGCTGTTCGGGCGTGTCCGGCAGATCGAACCGGTCGATCGTGTATTCGGCGATCTGCCGGAACTGCATAGCCGAGACCTTGGTCATGTAGTCGTCGGGCACGGCGATGCCGCGGCGGCCGAGGAAGTCGATGTCGACCTGATCCCATACGCCCATCGAGTCGAGCAGCGTGCCGTCGAGGTCGAAGATGGCGGCTTTGCCGGTGTTGTCAGCGGTCATGCGAGTCTCCTTGCGTGCGGTTGCCGGTCCGGGTACGGTCTGGCGTGAGCCGGCGGCGATACTTTGAACGGACGAATGTGACGAATTGATGTGCGGAAAGAGGACACACAGCACGGCTATGCGGCGAGGTCGGCCGCGTTGCCCAGCCGCGACGAGCCGAGCAATTCGCGCGCATGGTCGAGCGACGCCTCGGATTCGGATCCGGAGAGCATGCGTGCGATCTCGCGCACGCGCCCGTCGCCGTCCACCTGTTCGACGGTGGTCACGACGCCGACCGCATCGTCGTCGGCGTCCGGCGGCTCCTTGGTGACGACGAACTGCGCGTCGGCCCAGCTGGCGACCTGCGCCAGATGGGTGACGACGATGACCTGCGCGGTGCACGCGAGACGGGCGAGCCGACGGCCGAGTTCGACGGCCGTCTTGCCGCCCACGCCGGCGTCGACCTCGTCGAAGATGAACGTCATGGGCGCGACTCCCCCGTTGGCTGTATGCCGGTCGGCGGCGGACAGTTCCATGGCGAGCATGAGGCGGCTCAATTCGCCGCCGGAAGCGCTTTTACCCATCGGCAGCTGCGGCGCTCCCTCGTAGGGGGTGAACAGGAACGCGATGTCGTCGCGCCCGTTCGCGTCGAGCGGCCATGTCGGCGTCTTGCCCGCGCCCGAAGCCCGGGTCTTGCCGTCCGAGCCACGGCTGACGACGCGGATGTTCAGTTCGGCGCCATCCATCGCCAGCGAGGAAAGTTCGCCGGTCACCGTGGCGGCCAGCGACCGCGCGGCGTCCGAACGCGCCGCGCTCAGCGCATCGGCGGCCCGCATCGCGTCGGCGAACAGCCGGTCCCGTTCGGCTTTGAGTTCGGCCACCTTCTCCGGCGAGGCGTCGAGGTCCTCCACGTCGAACACGGCCTTGTCACGCCATGCGATCACGTCGGCCAGGGTCGGCCCCCAGCGCCGGGTGAGTTCGCCGAGTTCGTGGATGCGCGCGTTGATCTCGTCGAGATCGTCGACGTTGTCTTCGACGTCGAGTTCGCGCGCCAGCGAATAGACGACGTCGGACAGGTCGGCGTTGACCGATTCGAGACGGTCGGCGAGTTCGCCGAAGTCGCCGTCGGCCCTGATCGAACGCAGCGACTGGACGGCGCGGTTGATGAGTTCGGAAGCGCTTGCCTCGTCCGCATCCGCACCTACCTGCGACGCGTCGAGCGCGGCAAGCGCACCGGAGACGCCTTGGGCGATGTCGGCCGCGTTTTCGATGCGGGAGCGGCGGGACTTGAGCTCCTCGTCCTCTCCCGGCTGCGGGTCGGCGCGGTTGATGCGTTCGATGGATTCGTGTAGATAGTCGGCCTGCTGGCGGGCGGACGCCTCCTGATGCTCCATGCGTTCGAGCCGTTCGTCGAGCGCGCACAGCGCGTCCCACGCCTTGCGGTAGGCGGCGAGCTCGCGTTCGTCGCCGGCGACCATGTCGAGAAACTCGCGCTGGCGTGCCGGTGAGGCGATGCGCAGCTGATCGGCCTGCCCGTGGATCGTGACCAGTTCGCCGGCCAGATCGCCGAGCAATGCGCGCGGCACGGACCGTCCGTTGACCACGGCGCGTGACCGGCCGGATGTCGGCACCGTGCGGGAGAGGAACAGTTCGCCGTCCTGCGGCGCGACGCCGGCCTCGCGTGCGATGCGCACGACGGCCGGTTCCGCGGCCGCCGCCGGTTCGCGTTCGTCGGACCCGTCGGCAGTCCTGTCCGCCGACCGCGTCGCGGCATCGTCGTCGATGTCGGACTGCGTATGCTCCCCGCCGACCGCGAACACGCCTTGCGTCCACGACTCCTTCGCGCCCGCGGACACGCGCCCCGGATCGGCCGCGCCACCGGAGATGAGCTTGAGCGCGCTGAGCAGCATCGACTTGCCGGCACCGGTCTCGCCGGTGATCGCCGTCATGCCGGCGGCTGGCGTGAGCAGGGCGTGCCGGATCGGTCCGAGATCGCGGATCTCCAGTTCCTCCAGCATCAGCGGGCGCCCTCCGGAAACACGTGGCCATGCCGCACGGCCGCGCCGCCGTCCGCTCCACCACGCGCCTGCTCGCGCCAGCCGACCACCGGCAGGTCGAATTTGGTGACGAGACGGTTGGTGAACGGCGCCCCGGACAGGCGGGCGAGCCGCAGCGTGTCCTTCGACTGGCGCACTTCGACGCGCGTGCCCTTCGGCAGGGCGCGCTGGCGGCGGCCGTCGCAACAGATCCAGCCGTCGGAGGTCGAATCGTCGAGGATGTCCATCGCGAACGTGGAGCCGGCGCCGATGATCAGCGGCCGGGCGAACAGGGCGTGCGCGGCGAGCGGCACGAGCTGCAGGGCCTTCACGTTCGGCCAGATGACCGGGCCGCCCGCGGAGAACGCGTAGGCGGTCGATCCGGTGGGCGTGGAGACGATCACGCCGTCGCAGCCGAACGAGCTCATTTCCACATCGTCCACGCGGATCGACAGTTCGACCATCTTGCCGCGGTCGGCGCGTTCGAGCGTGATGTCGTTGAGCGCCCAGTCCTCCAGCGGCTCGCTCGCGTCCGGCAGCCAGACGTCGACGTGCGCGATCATGCGTTCGTCGATCGAATAGTCGTGTTCGGCGACGCGGCGGATCGCCTCGCTCATCTGGAAGCTTTCGAATTCGGCGAGGAAGCCGACGTGGCCGAGGTTGACGCCGAGGATCGGCACGCTTGTGCAGTGCACGAGTTCGGCGGCGCGCAGGATCGTGCCGTCGCCGCCCAGCACCACGACGATCTCCGTGTCGTCGCGCACCACCGGCGGGCGCGATCCGAACTCCGGCGCCTCCGTGTTGTCGATGATGGACACCTCGAATCCCGCCTGCCGCAGCTGCTCCACGGCTTCGGAGACCACCGTGCCGCTCTCGCGCAGGCGCGTGTGCGTCACCACCACCGCATGTCGAACGCCGGCCATAGTCACCCCTTTGCAGAAGAACCGTCAACTGCCACCAAGTCTAGCCGACACGGCCGATTCTCGAACACATGTTCGCATGTCGCGTGTCATATCAACGAATAGCCCGCGAGTCCCCGCCGCGAATCGTCCGCGCGAATTACAATGGACAGTCGTAGTGGTGATATAGGAGGCTTCTGTTGTTTTCGTGGGTTAGTTTGTTGGTGTTGGTAGTTGGATGTTGAGTCCGCCGCATCTGAGCATGATGAGTGCGATGAGGTTGGTGACGTGGTGGAAGCCGTAGGCCATGCGGATG
>NZ_JAFEJT020000039.1 GCF_018555435.2 Bifidobacterium amazonense | reverse complement strand
TGACCTTCCCTGCCTAAGCATTGAGGTCACGCGATGGAATCGACACGGTTCAATCCATCTCGTGACCGGCAATTCGCGGGTTTCGAGGTCACGCGATGGTATTTTGGCTGGTTTTGCCATCGCGTGATGGTCAATCCACCCGTTTTTCATCATGTGATCGAAAGAATTCACATTGCGGACTCATTGATGGTCGTTTTGTGGTCTAGAACAGTCGATGAACGAGACAAGGGCAGAGATTCTATCTACAAGGGGAACGATCATGGTCTTAACGACAGCCACGGCATCAGCCACAACATCAACCGCAACGACGAAGACCGCATCAACCGCAAAACGGCCGGGCGCACTGGCCCATTGGCTCGCGTACCCGAAGGTGGCGCGCATCCAGCGCAAGGCGGCCGAGGATGTGGGCCGCGGCAGTGAGACGCTGATGACGTTCGCCCGCGGCGACCTGTTCAAGGCGGCCCGCCGCTTCGCCGAAGGCAAGGGGCACAAGGCGCTCGTCGTCACCGGATTCTTCATCCCCAAGGCCGAACATCCGGCCGCCGAATCGGACGGGCCGGTGGGTGCGGCTGAAATATGCGCGGCGATCCGCGCGATCGGCGGCGACGCGTGGATGGTCAGCGACGCATGGTGCGAACCGGTGATCCGCGGCGCGGCCAAGGACGTGCTGCCGGACGACCGCGTGCTCATCGCGCCCAAAGGCGACGCGTTCGACAACTGGCTTGACCAAACGCGCAAGCTGGTCGAACGCGAGCATATCGACACGGTGATCTTCATCGAACGCGTCGGACCGGCGCGCGACGGCTACCCGCGCAACATGCGCGGCATCAACATCCAGGAATGGACCGCGCCGCTCAGCCGGCTCGCCGGGCTCGGCCTGCACACGGTCGGCATCGGCGACGGCGGCAACGAGATCGGCATGGGCCACATCCAGGAGTACGCGATCGAAGACATCGTCGACCACGGCGAGGATATCGCCTGCACCGTGCCCACCGAGGAGCTCATCGTGGCCGGCTGCTCCAATTGGGGCGGCCACGCGTTCGTCTGCTCGCTGTACGCGATGGGCTGCACGCAGGTGGCCGCCATGCTCGACGACCGGTGGCATAAGGACGTCATCGCCAACATCACCGCGGCCGGAGGCCTCGACGGCGTCAAACTGCTCAACATCCCCACCGTCGACGGCCTGTCCGAACGCCAGTACTACGCGCAGATCAACGCGATCTCGCAGCTGGCCCGTTAACGGGCCGTTGGAAGAGGTATCGCACTGGCGCGCGACACCACGTTTATCGGCGACACGGCCGTGCCGCAAACGCTCCCTCAACCGAGGGAGCCGAGGCTCCGCCAGCACCATGCGTGTCGACGTGTGTTCAACGTGACGTTGTGATACCGCTCACTCGTGATACTCACGGTCGGCCACGATCTTGCCCGACCGGTCGAGCGCGGTCGAGAACCGGCCGTAGTCGCTCAGAATCACGCCCATGTACAGCATGTCCACGAGCGCGGTGTGCGCGACGCGCGAGAAGATCGCATTGCCGTAGATCGTATGCTCGCTGCGGCCCGAATACAGGCACACGTCGGCCCAGCCGGCCAACGGCGAGCCGGACGCGTTCGTCACGGCGATCGTGTGCGCGCCCTGCGACTTCGCCAGGCGCAACGCCTTGACCGTGTCCGATGAAGAACCCGAATAGGAGAAGGCGACCGCCACGTCCGTCTGATCGAGATGGCCGGCACCGATCTGCTGCAGGTAGGCGTCAGTGTTCAGCCTGCACGTCAGGCCGAGATAACTGAGCTTGGTGAACAGATCGGTGGCCGGCACCAGCGAATTCTCGACGCCGTAGATGTCGATCAGGGAGGCGCCCGCGATCAGCGAAACGGCCTTGCGGTAGGCGTTGCGGTCCAGCGACGAGGCCAGATCGTCCAGCAGCGTCTTCGCGCTGTTCGCCGCCTTGGCCGGCACCGAATCCACGTCGTCCCAAGGATTCAGATCGAACCCTTCGAGCGGGTCGAACGTGACGCGGCGCTCCGCTTCCGGATGCCGCAGCACATAGCGCAGTTCACGGTATCCACCGAAGCCGAGTTTGCGCGAAAACCTGATCACCGTGGGCTGGCTGACCCGCGCGGCTTGCGCGAGCTGGCCGACCGTCAGGTTCGCGGCCTCGTCGAGATGGTCACGGACGAACTGCGCCACCGCCCGCTCGGCGGGCCGCAGCGACGGATACACATGACCGATGCGCTCGCGAATACCGACCGAGGTCTGCATGCCGTCTCCCTTATCGCTCTGGTGCCTTGCTCACTATTCGATTGCCAGCCTATCCGAAGCGGGCTTATGTTCGCGGGCGAAAATCTGTCGCCAAAGTGAACACGAATTGAACACTTGCCGGATCGGGTGCCGGGTTGGCTGTTGAATTGGCTGTCGGGCTGGCTGTCGGGTGCTGAGCCATGCCAGTTGGATCGTGGGGCGTCGCGATCGGCTGCGAACGTATGCGTTTCAGGATGCTCCAGGACGTTCCGGGATACTCCGGGATGCTCCGGGATGTCCCAGAACGTTTCATAATCTGACGTTTTCCGCCGGGTCGCATATGGCCTATTCCCGTCCGCCGCGCGATAATGGAACGCATGGTGACGATTACGGTGGGTGCGCCGACGCATGCGGTGAGCGATCGGCTCTATGGCGTGTTTTTCGAGGACATCAACCACGGTGCGGACGGTGGTCTGAACGCCAACATGGTGAACAACTACAGTTTCGACGGCGTGTATCTGACGCATTCGTCGCTGCGGCTCAAAGGCGCGGAACGTTGGATGACGCAGGCCGACCCGCTGCGGTTCTGGCGGTTCCGCCGGCTCGACGCCGTCAGCTGCGGCACACGTATCCGCGGCGACCACGGCCAGCCAGTGGATACGGACTGTCCGGCGCCGCCGATCCACGACAACAGCCGGTACGCGCGCGTCACGGTCGCGCTCGGGCTCGTCGGCACGATCGAAAACCTCGGATACAACGGCGGCGGCGATCACGCGAACGTATGCGCGATGTGCGTGCGCACGGGACGCTCGTACGAATTTTCCGCATGCGTGCGCGCGGTGCGCGGCACGGTCTCGCTGCGCGTCGTCGTACTGGACGACGACGATGAGCCGCTGAGCGACGACGTGCGGTTCGACGTGGACCGTTTCGCCGGCGAGCCGCTGCACGACGGCTGGATACTCGTACGGCATACGTTGTCCGGACTGCGCGACGGATACGGCAAACTGCATATCGACGCGCAGGCCGCGGACGGTCCGGACGGCTCGGGTGCGATGGACGCGACCGGGACGACGACGCCGTCCGCCGTGACGTTCGACCTCGACGCCGTCTCGCTCATGGACGCCGACTACTGGGGGCGCAACGATCCGAAATGGCGGTTCGGCAAACTGCGCCGCGACCTGGTCGAATCGATCGCCACGCTGCATCCCGCGTTCGTGCGATTCCCCGGAGGCTGCATCGTCGAAGGCGTCACGCCGGGCAACGAATACCGGTGGAAGGACACGGTCGGCGCACCCACGGCCCGCCGCCAGCAGTACAACATGTGGGCGTTCAAATCGCCCGACGGCTCCAGCTATTCGCAAAGCTACCAGATCGGCTTCTACGAATACTTCTGCCTGTGCGAAGATCTGCATGCCAAGCCGTTGCCGACCCTGTTCGCCGGCATCACCTGCCAGTCGCCCTACCGCGACCCCAAGCACGTCGACACCGATTCCGACTGGTTCCGCCGCGTCGTCGTCCAGGACTACCTCGACCTGATCGACTTCGCCAACGGCGACCCGGACACGAGCGCATGGGCCGCCGTCCGGCGCGACATGGGACACCCCGAACCGTTCGGACTCGACATGATCGGCATAGGCAACGAAAACTTCGGCGCCGACTACGTGGCCAAATTCGATGCGATCGCACGCGCCATCCACGAGAAGGACCCGAACATGCTGTGCGTGATGAGCGCCGGCCTGTTCCCGTTCCGCCTGCCGATGAAACGCACGTGGGATCACGCGCACGCGGTCGCCGCGGGAAGCGTGCCCGGCGTCGCGCGCGAGATCGACGCGGCCAGCGCCGACCTGCTGCCGGCCACGCGCATCCTCGTCGACGAACACGCCTACCACTCGCCGGAATGGTTCATCGCGCAGGCCAACCGATTCGACGACTACCGCCGCGACGGCACCGGCGTGTACTTCGGCGAATACTCGGCCAACGGCTACTTCGCCGCCCAGCCGCAGGACCACGACCATGCCAGCAGCTGGCGGTCGGCGCTCGCCGAGTCCGCGTTCCTCACCGGTTGCGAACGCAACAGCGACATCGTGAAAATGACATCGTACGCACCGCTGCTCTCGCACGTCACCGGGCACGGCTGGGAGCAGAACCTCATCGAATTCAATCCGTCCGCAGTCGGCCCCAGCGTCAACTACGAGGCGGAACGGCTGTTCTCCGCGAACGTGGGCCCGCTCGCGTACGAGTGCCGCATCGACGGCGACGCGCCGGATGGCCTGTACGTGTCCGCGACCGGCGACGAGAACGCGTTGCGTCTCGTCAAACTCGTCAATACGGGCGGGAAACGCGCGGGCGTGACGCTTAACGTCTCGTACGGGCCGCGCGGCCTGCTGCGACGCGACGATGCGGTCGGCTCCCCGCGCACGCTGCGCGTCGAAACCCTGACAGGCGATCCTGACGCGCGCAACGAGCTCGGCTATACGGGCGGCGTCCGCGAATGCCTGACGCGCACGGTTCGCGAATCCGTGCTCCCGCCGGACGGCCCGGGCAGTATCGCCCTCGCGCTGCCCGCCTACAGCCTCACCCTCGTGCGACTCGAATAGCGGCTTGCTTGCGTATTCCGGTGTGAGGCTGGTGGAACCTTGGCTTCCTCGCTGGGCTACGCTACTGCTTTCAGCGTGGCATTTTGGTTAGGCTGTCGTCAGATCGCCCCGCTAAGGCTCCTCTCAGCGTGGCAATTTGTCGAAGTTCCAACCATTTCCCTACGCTGACTGCTCACAGTGTGCTCTCAGCGTGGCGATTCGGCTGGGTCATCGTCAGCCCACACCCATTGGAGCGCGAGGATCCGTAAAAACATGCGGCGGTCGGAACGGGAGGGCAACCGGCCGTAAGGCTGAGCGGCTGCCTCGACGCATATCGGTCGGAAAACAACACGGCGAAACAACGTAGTTGGCTTGATTTCCCGCTAAAATCTTCCAAGGTTAACGAACGGTGAACTTCGGAGGAATAATGCGGCGCTGGGCCATTGAGCTGCTCAAAAGCGAAACGATCCTTATCGTCGCCTCGATACTGGCGCTCATATCCTGCTTCATCGTCCCGCCGGACGCCGACTACAAGGACTACGTGCACATGAGCACGATCAGCCAGCTGGTCTGCCTGATGCTCGTGGTGTGCGGTTTCCAGCGCATTGGCGTGTTCCGCATCATCGGCTCGCGGCTATTGCACCATGTCGGCACCGCGCGCGGGCTCGTGATCACGCTGATCTCGCTCACGTATTTTTCGGCGATGCTCATTACCAACGACGTCGCGCTCGTCACGTTCATTCCGTTCGCGATTTCCGTGCTCGTCATGGCCGACATGGAGGAGCATGCGGTGCTCGTCGGCACGCTGATGACGATCGGCGCGAACGTCGGCAGCATGCTCACGCCGATCGGCAACGCGCACAACCTGTATCTGAAGGCGCTCACCGGCATGCCCGCGACGGAGATGATCGGCATCATGGCGCCGTATTCGGCGCTGGCCGCAGTGATGCTCGTCATCATCTCCTGCCTCGTGTTCGGCGGCAAACCGGTCTCCGAATTCCGCTCGCTCGACGGCGTCGGCATCGAACAGGGCGTGCTCGCGCCCTCCAGCGAAGGCCACCGGCCCGACGAGATCCGCATCACCGGCTACGGTGCGGGCTACGGCGGCTGGCGTACCGTCGTCTATACGCTCCTGTTCATCGTCTGTCTGCTTGCGGTGAGTGACGTCATCCCGCTGTGGCTGATGTGCGTGATCGTGTTCGCCGCGTTCCTCGTGTGCGACCGCAAGGTGTTCAAGAACGTGGACTGGGGTCTGCCGCTCACGTTCACGATGTTCTTCATCTTCATCGGCAACATGAAGCGCGTGCCGGAATTCTACGAACTGGCCGCCTCGCTCGTCAACATCCGCCCGCTCGAAGTCGCGGTCGGCTCCAGCCAGCTCATCAGCAACGTGCCCACCACGCTGCTGCTCTCCGGCTTCACCGACCAGTGGCGGCCGCTCATCATCGGCACGAACTTGGGCGGCATGGGTACGCTCATCGCGTCGATGGCCTCGCTCATCGGCTACAAGAACGTCGTACGCAAGTATCCGCACCAGAAGGGCCGGTATCTGGCCGTCTACTCGGCTGTGAACGTGCTGTTCCTGATCGTGCTCGTGGGGCTTTCCTGGATCATCGAACCGTGAGCCCGGACGGCCGCGGTCGGTTGCGGTCGGTCGCGGTCGGTCGCAGCCGGTTCGCGGCGGTCGCGGCCGGTTTGCTGGACCGGTTCGCGGGACCAACTTGCGGCTCGCGGTCGACTCTCCGAGTCCTTGCCCCGACCCATGTCCATTGGTATGAGGCCGCGCGAGGGCGGCGCGGCGGCGTGGCGGTTATGCTGAAGACAGCGCGGAAATATGGACGTTTCCGCCGGGTCGAAGGGCGTCATCATGGAAAAGACACCGCAAAAGAAGCGTCGCGAGCGCATCGCGCGCACGCTTGCCGGCGTGGCCGCGGCGATGCTCGCCGTCGGACTGATGCTGTATTACCTGCCGCTGCCGCAGCGCATACGGGTCGAAGGCGACGCGTACCGTGTCGACGACGCCGCGACCAGCACCTCGTACACGATATCGATGGACGCGGTACGGCTGCGCTACCTGTTCCAGTCGGATCGGCTTACCGGACACATCACCATCCGTCCGGCCGACGGCGGGGATGCGGTGGTCGACCGCGACTTCGACCAGAAGATGTTCCGGATCACGAACGTGACCCATCCCGGCACCGATGCCACGGTGCAGTATTTCAACGGATCATGGTCCGACGTCAGTTCCGGCCTGCCCGACCTGATACTGGCGAGTGGGCTGATCTCCCCGGACGGTTCGACGATGATGATCGATATCGACGACGCCGGCATCTACCTGGCCCCGGCCTCGAACGCGCAGGACGCCGAGCGGATCAAAACCGAATTCAACAAGGTATTCGGCGTCGATGAATGGATCAACACGCGGCAATAGTCGTCCGGAAAACGTCACGGCAGCCGGCTGAGCAGGTCGATGAGCGACCGTTTGCCCTTGGTATACGGAGGGTAGATAAACGCGAGCGTGTCGGGGAACGTCGGTTTGGCCGTGACCGTCTTGACATGGCTGAACTCGAGGAACCCGGCGTGCCCGTGATACGAGCCCATGCCGGACGCGCCCACGCCGCCGAACGGCAGCCTGTTGGACAGCAGATGCCCGAGCGGCAGATTGAACCCGAGCGCGCCGGAACTTGTCTCCCGTTCGAACAGTCGGCGTACGGCCGGGTTGTGTGAGAAGACGTAGCAGGCCAGCGGTTTCGGCCGCGCGTTGACGAATGCGACCGCCGAGGCCGCGTTCGCGATCTCGATCACCGGCAGGATCGGGCCGAAGATCTCCTCGCGCATCACCGGCGCGTCCGGCGAGACGTGCGTCAGGACGGTCGGCGCGATGTAGCGTTGCGACCGGTCGCCGAACCCGCCGCAGACAACGTGCGCGGCCGATCGCGGATCGTTGCCGCGCGGCATGAGCGACATCAGCCGGTCGTAGTGCCGTTTGCTGACGATGCGTGCGTAACTGGCCGACGGACGTCGTGCGATGCGCGAATCGGCACGATCGATGTTGCGCTCGCTGATCTGAGATTCGTTGGAAACGTTGGCACGACGATCGCCGGTTTGATCGGTGGGATCGAATGCGGGCACGCCGTCGCCGAACATGAACCGTGCGGCGCGGGCGATGCGTCGTGCCAGATCGTCGGCGATATCCGGCGTGGCGAGCACGTAGTCGGGCGCGACGCAGGTCTGGCCGGCGTTGACGAACCGTCCCCACGCGATGCGCCGCGCGGCCGCGTCCAGATCGGCGGTGCCGTCGACGAACACGGGCGATTTGCCGCCGAGCTCGAGCGTGACCGGCGTCAGATGCTTCGCCGCGGCCGTCATGACGATGCGTCCGACGCGGCCGCCGCCCGTATAGAAGATATGGTCGAACGGCTGCTCCAGCAGCGCGCCGGTGACGTCCGCGCCGCCCTCGACCACGGCGAATGCGTGCGGATCGAGATATCGCGCGATCAGATCGGCCATGACCCTGCTGGTGGCGGGGGAGAGTTCGGACGGCTTGAGACACACGCAGTCGCCGGCGGCGATCGCGTCCACCATCGGCTCAAGCGAAAGCAGCACCGGGTAGTTCCACGGCGAGATCACCAACGCCACGCCCTTCGGCTCGGCCACGGTCCAGCTGCGGGCCGGCTGCAGCAGCCACGGCATGAGTTTCGGCCGTCGTGCCGACCAACGGGCCATGCGCGGGCGGACGAACCGGATCTCGTCCAGCACCAGCTTGATCTCCATCAGCATCGTTTCGGCGGTCGGCTTGCCGAAATCGGCGTGCACGGCCTGTGCGAGATCGTTCGCATGATCGCGCAGCATCCGCTCCAACGCGTCCAGCTGCGCCCGCCGCCAACGCAACGGCTTCGTCCTGCCGCTGCGGAACGTGGCGGACAGTCGGTCGAACGTTCGCGGACCCTCGTCGTGTCCCGCGTGTTCCGTACGTTTCGTACGCGCTGTATGTCCCGCATGGTCCGTGCATCCCGCATGCACTGCACGTTCCCCGTGCCCGTCCAGGCCGCCGCGCCCGCCGCGTCCATCATCAGAATCGCTCATGCCCCCGTTATACCAGATGCGCACCGGATGCCGACGGTCGCAACACCGGCAGTGATACCGGCAGTGATACCGGCAGTGACACCGGCAATGTTGACGTGCGGTGCTATGCTGTGTCGCGGAAAAACCGCGGAACACGGCCGCTTGCGATCCACAAGACCGGAGCGTCATGCGAAACGGCGCGCGTTCGTCGGGACCAACAGTCGTCGACGACGGACGGCGAAACGGGTAACGCCGGGTTCTGCGTGATCGTACCGAACGGATCGTATTGAACGTCAACTCCGGCGGCCTTAGGGACGAGTGGTTCCGCAGCAGTGCGGGGATCATGGTCGTCATGCAGTAACAGCAGTAACAGCAAAAACGGTAAAAACAACAGTATATATAAGGAACAATCATGCGTTATACGGTTATCGGCGCGGGCGCGATGGGCCTGCGCTACGGCATCCTGCTGCAGGAACACACGGACGCTCACGTCGACTTCATCGACGCGTGGGCGCCGCACATCGACAAGATCCGCGAACAGGGTGGCGTGTACGTGAGCCGTGATCACGAGAACCGCCAGCTCATCCCGATCAACCTGTACACGCCGGAGGAGTACGACGGCGACCCGGACGTGTGGATCATCTTCATGAAGCAGATGCAGCTTGAGGATATGCTGGGGCGCTGCGCCCACCTGTTCAAGGACCATCAGGTCGCGTTCAGTGCGATGAACGGCTGGGGCCACTTCGAGAAGATCGCCCAGTACTTCAGCGAGGACCGCATCTACGGCGGCACCGCACTCGTCGCCACCGTGCTCAACGGCCCGGGCGATGTGGACTTCATCGGCAAGTCCGGCGCCGGCACCATGCACATGTGCGCGATGACCAACAAGGTCACCGACATCGAAAAGGCTATTTTTGAGGACTTCAAGCAGGCGAACCTCAACCCGGAGATCTCCGACGACTTCAAGGGCATGTGCATGGCGAAGATCGTGTTCAACTCCGTCGTGAACACGCTGTGCACCATGTACCAGATCACCATGGGCCAGTTCATCAGCTACCCGGGCGCCCGCGACATGGCCATGCAGCTCATCAACGAGGCATACGACGCGTGCGAGCGTGCCGGCATCAAGCTCATCAACACGCGCGCCGAGGAACTTGAATCCGTGGATTACGTGAGCCGCACCGGCAACCCGCTGCACTATCCGTCGATGTACCAGGACATGAGCCGCGGCCGCAAGACCGAGGTCGACTACATCAACGGCTACATCGCGAAGATCGGCCGCGAGCACGACTACGTGTGCCGCACGCACGAGTTCCTCACGCACGGCGTGCATCTGGCGGAGCTCGCGTTCCAGTATCATCACCAGAACGACGCCAAGTGACGTTGATGTTGCCGGTATGCCGGTGCGGTTTGCGTACCGGCATACTGGTATACTATCCCTTCGTTTGGCCCCGTAGCTCAGCTGGATAGAGCATGTGACTTCTAATCTCAGGGTCGCCGGTTCGAGCCCGGCCGGGGTCACGTGAAAGCCCTTGGAAATACTGGCATTTCAGGTTTCCGGGGGCTTTTGTTGTATGCGGATTCGGCCGGTATGGGACAACATGGGCGAATCGATTCTTCGTGCTTAAGGTGCATGGAGGGTGCACGTGGGCTTGCCGCTGCGATGGTCCGTTTGTCTTTATTTCGGGTTCCTTGCGTTGGGGGTGCGTTTGGTGTGTTGCTGGCGCAACGATTCCGGGGAATGTTCGGCTTCGTCCCGGATTCTTTGCGCTGGGTCATTGTCAGTGCAAGAAATCCGGGAAGAGTGGGCTGTTTTCCCGGAATTATTGCGCTGACGATGCTTCAGCGCAATAATTCCGGGATGATAGGACGGATTTCCCGGATTTGTTGCGCCGGGAATGGACGAAGATGGACAGTCGGGATTCCGTGTCAGGATTCCGTGTCGGGAGTATGAAAGAGGATCGACATTTTTGTCGGCGCTTTGTCGACTGATGCTGGCGGAGTGCTGGTGGAGTGAAGCTGGCGGAGCCTCGGCCCCCTCACTGAGGGGACATCGCCGTGAAGCAAACGCCGGAGGCGTTTGTAGGCGATGTGCGAGCCGACAGGCGAGCCAGCAGAACGCGGGCGAAGCCCGTCCATAATGGCAGGACCTGTCGAGCGTAGCTCGACTGGGGGAGCTCTGCGGCCGTAGGCCGCCAACAAAACGGCATCGCGCGCAGCGCGATTCCAAAACCAAGCCGCCAATGCTGTCAACGTAGTGAAATGGTTAGCGTAGCAATATGGTCGGAATGTTGGTAAAACGCCGCGAATAGAGGGCTCATATAGGTACTTGTTGTCACGCTTGGTCTGAAAACGGGCGGATGGTGCGGGTGTGGCCTGATTTGGTGTCATGCCCTTACGGAAATAAGGATTTTCGGCAAGGTGTGACAGAAGGCATGCGCGTGGTTTTGGACCGTATGTCGGCTGATCGTTGGTATTACTGGGGTCCTGCGTGACGCCGCTTGTCACGCCTGGCCAGTATTTCCGTTTTCGTGCGAAGTATGACACAGACGTTGTCACGCTTCGCCGACGGGAGCGTTTTCCAGAATTGTATGACAGCAGATCACGCCACACCCTGTGCGAACAGGCCCTAAATGGTCAGGTGTGACAAACCGCCGCCATAACGGCATGGCATTGTGCAATGATCGGCGCTGACCTGCGACTGCTGCTCACAATGAATATCCATGCAATGCTGTGTTGCAGACGGCGGTCCGGTTCGATCCGAGCGAAACCTTAGAAACGTGTGATTTGGACGGTCTGCTAAACCTTAGAAATGTGCAATGCGCAAGGAGTCGGCATATTCCGCAGGAAGGTGTACGACCGGCTGTCCGAGTGGAAGCAGGCCGGTGGTGGCGTGGTTTGCATTAGCTGGCTAAGGCAAGTCGTTGCAAACCATTTGCCAGCATTCGCCGCCTCGGAGTGGGTGGAGGCAATCCCATACCGTTGATTTCGTGTAGTTTCGGCATCTTCTATACCGTTGTTTTCGTGTACAAGGATGGTGCCGGTGGTGTCGGAACGTAAGATGTTGTGCCGTATGTCCTGTTCCGGTCTGTCGGTCTGTTTAGACAAGGTTTGCTGTAGCTGTCGATGACTGTCACGTTGGAACGTTGCCGATGATGAAGAAACGCTGATGAAGCGACGATGATTCGCTGTGATTTATACCAGATCGTTCGCTCGAGAGCGGCTTGCGTCTCGCTTTGTGGATGATGAAAGTCGGCGCATTTTGCAACCGTAATCACGACACGCCGTTGCGCAAAACTCGTTGGAATGTTGGAATTCCGCCATTGTTATCGCTCCCTTTTAGGGGGTAAAGCCAACGAACCCGTTCGCCGAGTTTGCCTGATGAAACCGTTCGCAGTATGGTTATGAGTCAAGGAGATGCGGTAGGCGAGACAGCCGTCCGTGCAGGTGAGGAATATCCGAGCTTCGCGAGAAGCGGAAACCATTCCCTGCAAACGTGTGCGTAACTCGCCGTCCGCCATCGACTGAGCGGAGACCCGAACACGCCTCACAGCCGTCGCGCGTTCGAGCCGGAACGATGGACGACCAGAAGGCCGAGGGCGGCACCCGATAGATGCCCCCGAAGGAGAGAGCAATGTACGCACTGCGCCCGACAACCCGTGAGCGGGGGGGGGGTATACGCTAAACGACTAGCGGCCACCGCCCTCGCCGTCTCGATGATGCTTGGCACGGCTCTCACTGGCATCATCACTTCGCCCATTGCTGCTTATGCGGATAATGGTTTCGCCGATGGTGCGTTTGCCGAGACCACGACTCAGTCAATGGGTACCGAGGCTAATCCGTCCAAAGATCGTGACCCAAGCGCCGCCACATGGGTCGGCGGCGATATGTTCGTTGGTAAGCGCCCGGCAAACTCCACCGTCAACGATTCCTCGCAGAACAACCTGATGAACGCAAACGGGCCCGACGGTTCGTATGCCGTAGAGGCCGAAGGTCTGACCGTCGTCAACGGCAAGCTTCTGCTGAACCCGCTGAAGAATTCGTGGGCCAAAATCAATGAGGGCGGCATTACCGGTGGTGGTTTCCGTTTCGGTATCGTAGGCTTCGGCACTCAGTTCCGTCCTGCGGAAGGCAGCACCGCGCTCGTGGTCGGCGGTAACAGTGATACAGTGATCGACTCCGGTAGCGGGGCCACGGCGAAGGTGAAGGCGTGGACTCGCTCCGGTTTCATCAAGGGCCACAGTCATCAGGCTTCTTTGGCTGGTAGCAAATCCGGCGTGTGGAATCATGACAATTATGATTCGATTCGTCAGGAAGACGGCGCTTCCGTCTCCTGGAATGCTCCCGATGACAATTTGGATAATGTTAGCGTCAAGACTGCTGACAATAGCGAAGCAACTACCAAGAAATTCTCCGAGGAGAATTTCTGGCAGGATTATGTCGTCGATGATATTTCCGAGCCGTTAAGCCATCTGACTGCGACCGGCACGGTGTCCGTTGATAAAGCGGACACCAATACAGTGACTCGACACAAGTACAACAACAGCAGTGTTAACTACAATTTCAATTACAACGATGACACCAAGACGGGCACTGGCCGCGGCATCGCCAACGGTGAAGAGTATACGAACCGTGAGAAGCTGATCACGTTTACCGGTTCGGGCACTGCGTCGATGGAGGTGTTCACCCTTAACGCCAGTGATCTGAGCGATTACATTGGTGGCACCCGATACCGTGGCATCGCGTTCAAGTTCGAGAACATTGCCGACGACGCGTCGATCGTGATCAACGTCAAGCCTGACGCGACGAACAAGAACATCTCCTTCCACACCGGTTGGAAGTTCTACTGGGGCAATACGCAGATCTCCGACGGTTACTTCGATGGGGCCACCCAAGAAGTGAAGTCTTTGTACGCGAAGGCCGCGCAGAAGATCCTGTGGAACTTCTACGACACCGACAATCTCACGATTTACGGTGGCGTGGCGAACGAGGACGGCAGCGACAATACCAAGAAGATCACGCAGGATGATCCGGCAGCGGCAATGATGGGCAGCATCATCGTCAAGAGCGAATCGTCGAACACGAACGGCAACTTCGAGTCGCACGTCTCCACGAACGGCCGCGTGTACACGGAGGGCGATTTCTCCATGTACAACCCGTACGTGGCGTGGAATTTCACGGGCAATCTCTTTGATGGCAATTCCTCTTCCGTGCTCGACATGGACCAAGAGCGTCACAACTTCCCGTGGAACGGTTCGTACAAGCCGTCTGGTGCGTCGATCAAGTGGAGTAAGTCGGACGCAGATGGCAAGTCGCTCGGCGGTACGACGTGGAGTGTATACGGCACGTACGCGGAGGCTGTGAAAGCGAACGGCACGCCGATCCTGACCGTGACGGATAACGGTTATTACGACGCGGACAAGAGCGACGGCGAGTTCCAGATCGATGGTCTGAAGACGAACGCGACTTACTACATCAAGGAAGTCAGCGCCGGAACCGGGTACCAGCTCAATACGAACATCTATTATGTGGCCACGGGCAATGCCTCTTCGGCATCGACGGTTACGCAGTCGGTCACGCAGACGAATGGCACGTTCCAGTATGGAACAGCCGATATGACGGACAACAAGATCATCAACCGTACGTCCGGTAGGGAAGTGGCATGGAAGAAGGTTGATGATTCGACCAAGGAGCTGCTTGAAGGCTCCGCTTGGCAAATCAAGCGCACTGATACTGGTGCGGCAGAAACTGACGTGTGGAACGTGACCGATGCGACCGGTGCCCAGGCGGCGACCGGGGTGACCATTGCAAGTGACACCACCGAACTCGCGGTGGGTGGTTCTGCTACGTTGACCGCGAAGGTTACGCCAGACAATGCCTCGCAGAAGGTCACTTGGAAGTTCGTTGATGAGAACGGTGCAGATACCACGCCGAGCAATGCGCAACTGTCTCCCAAGGACGATTCGTCCGCGACTATCGTGTCTCCAAGCGGATCGACTGCCGGCACGGTGTACGTGGTGGCATGTTCCGTATCGAATACGAGCGTGTGCAGTGACAAGAAGCAGATCGATGTCAAGATCGTGTCTGCTCAGTCGTTGACCGTTACGGATTCGTCCGATGTAGAGGTAACGGACGGTACGGCCATCACAGTGGCGCAGGGTGATCAGCTATCGTACACGGCGACGGTCTCCCCGACCACCGTACCGATTTCGTGGTCTTCGAGCAACGATTCTGTAGCCACGGTCGATAGCAAGCAGTCCAGTGGTACATCCACCGCAACCGTGACCATGCATGCGATCGGCTCGGCCACGATTACTGTGACCGCGGGAGATAAGAAGGTCTCGTTCACGGTGACGACGCCGAGCACGACCGTGTACTTCAAGAAGTCGCTGGTGAACTGGTCGAACTACTACCTGTATTACGACGGTGGCGGCAGCGAATGGCAGTTCGCGCAGATGACCGGCACGTGCGGCGACTACGTGTACGTGACGATCCCGAAGGCGACCAGCGGCAAGAACTTCCTGTTGCGTGACCGTGCGAGTAAGGACGGTTCCGACGGCTGGTTCAAGGGCAACGGTGGTTCGAACTTCACGTTCACCGGCAACATGGTGCAGGTGGTGGAAGCATATAACAACTTCCAGGGTTTGACGGCTCCGTCCGGTTGCACGGCGACTGCTGCGGCATCGGCCGCGACTGCTGCGGATGTTGCATCGGCTCAGTCGGATGAGACTGCGGCTGACGACGATTCGGTCGGATCCGATGACTGGTCTGATGGTGAAGCTGCGGTTTCGCCGATCGCCGATGAGACTGCAGGCGAGGCCGTGGATGAGACCGACGCATCGCAGTCCGGTGACGTGGCGGATGGTCAGTCGGAGGCTGTGACGGCTGCAGGGAAGGCTGCTTCCTGCACTGCGTCGGACGGTACGGTTTCCGATGGCAAGGTCATGCCGGGCGTGAAGTGCGACGTCGACACGGTGGCCGGCCAGTTCAAGGTCGACGGTCTTGAGGCGGGCACGTATTTGCTGCACGAGATCACCGCGCCGGACGGCTACACGATCAACAAGACCGTGTACCAGTTCACGATCGACGGTAATGGCAACGTGACGTGGGATGGCGGCTGGCCGAGCGAGGATGATGTGACTGATCAGTCCCAGTTCGACACTCAGCTGACGCCGGGCACGGACAACGCGATCGGCGATACGCCGACGGAGATCACTTGGTACAAGGTGAGTTCGACGGATACGTCTGATACTCCGAAGTATCTGAAGGGCGCGCAGTGGAAGCTGACGCTGAAGGCGACGACTACAGACGGTACTGACACTGTGTACTGCGTGGTCGACGGTAATGGCGCGGTTGCGAACAAGTCCGATGGCGGCACGACCTGTGATGGTACGCAGCTTGATGATTTGGATCCGAAGAGTGGCAAAAGGACTACTGAGTCGGACGGCATCATCTACCTGAAGGGTCTGAAGTTCGGTACGTACACGCTGGTGGAGACGGTTGCTCCGGAAGGGTATGACCTGTCGAAGACCGTGTACACGTTCACGATCAAGGACTCGACGACCGGTACGGTGCAGATCTACCGACCTGCGGCTGCGGCTTCGTCGGTATCGTCCGATGCGATGGCTGAGGGTGGGTCGCTGTCTGACTCTGGCATCATGCCGTTGAGCAGCGATGAGGAAGAACCGGTAACGGGCAACAAGATCCCGAACACTCCGGGCGTGGAACTGCCCGCCACCGGTGGCGAAGGCTCGACGTTCCTCCTGCGGTCCGGCGCGGTCATGGTGATCATGGCGGCGCTTGGCCTGGCCTTCATGGCAAGGAGGCGTCGCTCATGAGAATCCACCCGAAGGGAGGCTCCTACCCGTAACGTTCGCGGCCTCGCCATACGGCTCAGCGGTGTCGCGGTCTCACTTACAGCGAGACAGCATTCCCCGCATCGCTCCAGCAGGATCGCGGACTCGCCTACGGCGAGACTGTGTTCCCCGTGCCGCCGACGGCGGCACTCGAAGCTGGCGGAGCCTCGGCCCCCTCACTGAGGGGGCTCCCGGCGAAGCCGGGTGGGGGAGCTCCACACCCCGCCACCCATAACTCAACGGTTCAACCCCTAAAGGGGTTGCCCCTTACCCCAAATTTTCATAACTTAACCACCCAAATCAAAGAAGATCACTCAAAGGAGTAATCATGAAGAAGTTAGGAAAGGCCCTCCTGGGCCTCGTCGCCGCCGTAGCGATGCTCTTCACCGGCCTCGTCGCCCCCACCACCGCGTTGGCGGATGTGACTCCGGCCACCACCATCACCATCAAGGATGTCTATAGTGGTGATAAGTACGAGGGCTGGCGTCTGCTGAATGTAACGCAGTCTGCGGATGGTACGAATACTGCGTATCAGTTGAATGATAAGTACGCGGGAACTTTGAAGGACGTCATCAACGCTGCTGTGCCTAACACGGTAACTGCTACTTCTGGTGAAGAACTGCGCTCGCAGATCGTCAACTACATCAGCAAGCTGGATACTGATGGTGTTCGTACGTTCGCGAATGCCGTGTGGGCCAAGGTGTGGGATGCGACCAATAATAAGGCGAACACGGGTCTGGAATCCGATGTCTCTGCCACGGCTACTCAGGATGGCGATCTGACTATCAATAACGCTGCGTCTGGTTATTACCTGCTCGCACAGACTGAGAACGGCAAGACTGGTACCGGCACTGAGGACGGTAAGGCTTACTCGCTGGTCATGCTGGATACCAAGGGCCTGGCGAACGTGGACGTTACTTCGAAGAAGAATATCCCGACTTTCGAGAAGAAGGTCATGGACAAGAACGATTCTGATAACGAAGGCAAGGGTTCTGAGTCTGGTTGGCAGGATTCCGCCGATTACGACGTGAACGATACGGTTCCGTTCCAGTTCACCGGCACCATGCCTTCGGATATCGACGAGTATGACACCTACAAGTACGTGTTCCACGATTCCATGTCCAAGGGCCTGACCTTCAACAAGGACAGCATCAAGGTGTACCTGAACAGCGTCTCCGACATTAACTTGATCGACACATCCTCCTACAGCGTTGTTGAGACTGATTCCTCTCCGGCTCTTGATGATAATGATGGAACGAACTTCACGATCACGTTCACTGATCTGAAGACGGCCACTATTAACGGCACGACGATCACGTTGAATAAGGATTCGAAGATCATCGTCCAATACAACGGTACGTTGAACGGCAATGCTTTGATTGGCGCTACCGGTAACCCGAACTACGCGTACCTTGAGTACGAGAACAACCCGAACGATGAGGGTAAAGGCACCAGCCGCACCAAGACCGACAAGGTCATCGTCTTCACCTACGAGGTTGATATCAACAAGGTTGATAACAACAAGCGGCCGCTTGCCGGTGCTACGTTCAAGCTGGAGAAGTACTACACCAAGGATGGGGAGTCGGCTCCGGCTTGGCATGAGGTCGGCACCATTCAGACGTCGCTTTCTGATGGCAAGTATGTTTCCGCATTCCAGCGCGTGGATGACGGCAAGTACCGTCTGACTGAGACCGTGGTTCCGGACGGCTATTCTGGTATCGACCCGATCGAGTTCACCATCACCGCTACGCATGAAGAGACCTCGGATGATCCGAAGCTGCAGACGATTACCATTAACGGTCTTACTGGTGCTCAGGGTAATACTACTTCCGGTATCGTGTCTGCGACCATTGAAAACAAGCCGGGATCTGAGCTCCCGTCCACTGGTGGCATGGGCACTGTGGTCCTCTACGCTCTCGGTGGTGCGTTCGTGGTCGCCGCCGGCCTGTGGTTCGGCCTGCGTCGTCGCTTCTCCAACCGCTAGCGGTATTAATTCCTCGCTGTAATTTAGACAGTGAGAGTTCATAGAGTTCTTTGTCCTGCCCTGCTTTCGGGTGTGGGCAGGACAAAGAACGTTTTGTATTGGTTTGTTTATATTCATATTCGTCGGTGAGCGTAAGGGCAAGATATGAGTGCGAGACAGGATGGAACTGCTTTCTGGGATAGAAACAGTCATTTGTTTGGATTTTTGTCGATTGCCCTTCTATTGGTTTCTGTCCTCGTGACATATTTTTGTCAGAGTCAGGCTACATGGGTGCATGTGCTTACTGTCATATGTTTTCTTGGATTTATTGCATCTGGGTTGCGATGGCTTATGGGTAAGGGTAAGACATTGTTTACTCTGTGTGTTTTCAAGATTTGTTCTGTAGTATTCAGTGCAGTTGGTTTGCTTTTTCTGGGTTTAAGTTTTGTGGATGGTGATGTCGTAATTAGTGACGCAGAGTTCGTGGGTGTAGATTCATCTCAATTTGACAAAATTACTGTAGATGTTCAAAATAATTGGCGTGCTTTAGGTGTGTTTCTAGTGATGATGGGTATCACTAGTTTTTGTGCATATCGTTCGGAGAAAAAGCATGTGGATCGAGATTATTATAACTTATTGCTTTATCCATTTTTAATGCTTGCGGCCGGCTTCTTTTCTGTTGTGCCCGGATATTCTGTACTGCAAGAAGAGATAGGGTCGGCGTTTATGTCCTTTATTCTGTTTCAATTTATTAAAGATCTTTGGCAGTTTGATAAAGGGAAAGCGAGTGTTGCTGTAAATGCAAGTGAGATAAAAGCTGATGATGTAGTTCATGATGATATGGGTATTGCGAATGCATTGGCTTTAGGTGTACGTGTGGGCAACGTGACTTCCGAGAGTTTTTCTGCCAAGAATGTTGTTGCTGAACAAGTGCATATACAACAGGCTACGGCTCAAAGAGTTAGGGTCCGTGACCTGTCTGCTATCGGAGCTAAGTCAGGTGATACAACGGTTGATAATATGACCGCTTGCTCTTTTAAGGCCAAAGAGGTTATTTTGGGGAAGGATCCGGAATCTGAAAAAGAAAACAGAAATTCGGATGATAGCAATTCTCCTCAATAATCAGAATGTTTCTATGAGCTTTTATAGTATTCGGATCTCTGTAAGGAAACAAAAATGACTGACACAAACATAGACCGCAAGCGCGGTCGGAGTGCAGTGGCGTGTGGATCGCGTTGGGCCAGCGGTGTCCTTGCGATGATCTGCTCGCTGGCACTTCTGCTGACTGGTGTCGCGTTCGTATTGTTGCCGGCCTCGACTGCGTATGCGGCAGAAGAAAAGGGCAGTATCACGGTCAATTACAAGGATGGTGATACCGCCATCGCCGGTGCGACTGCGCACCTCTATCACGTCGCCGACTGGAATGCTTCCAATGATGGGTTCACTCCGACGAAGGAGTTCGAGTCCTATCAGGTGGATTGGAATGTCTACGACATGGATTCGGAGACGTATCGTCAGCTGGCTGAGACGCTTGCCGGATACATTTCCCGCGACGGCTTGGAGCCGCAGGCTGATCAAACCACAGACTCTACCGGCACTGCGGTGTTCGAGAACCTGTCGCGGGGATTGTATCTGGTGGTCATCGACCCCTATGACGGCGACTCATTATCATGCAAGGGCTCGGCGGTCCTGGTCGCCGTTCCCTCCGGCACCTCTGCCGATGCGTCGTTGGATGTGACGTTGACTCCGAAGACGGAGTGCAGTCCGAAGCAGACCCCACCGCCGGATACTCCTCCCGAGACGGTGAAAAAGAAGGTCACCAAGGTCTGGAAGAACGACAGTGCGTCCACTCGTCCTTCGAAGGTGGTCGTCCAATTGCTCCAGGACGGGAAGGTGTATGCCGAGGTCGAGTTGAACGAGGCTAACGGTTGGTCGTATGAGTGGAAGGATCTTCCCTCCGGCCACGAGTACCGGATCGTGGAGAAGACCGTGGCTGACGATTACACGGTTCTGGTGGATCGTGAGTCTGACGAGATGATCGTCACGAACACGTACAATCCGCCGAAGCCTCCGGATGACCATAATCCGCCGGATGATCATAATCCGCCGGATGACAGGACTCCGCCTCATGAGGATGAAAAGACCCCGCCGAATACGCCGGGCAAGAAGACTCCTCCCGCGGAGACCGGTTCGAACGTGTCCACTGCCGCCGCGTGCGCGGTCGGCTTGTCGGGCGCGGGTCTGGCCGTGCTGCGTATCCGCCGCCGGCGTATCGCTGATAATTCCAAAGCTTGATGGCTTGGACGGGGCGTGGGGGTTCGTATTCCTCACCTCTCTTCACCTCGCGGATCCCCGTGTTTCCCGTCCACCCCATCTCTCGAATAAATAATCCGACCTTTCCGGGCTGTTCGTTACTCCTATTCCTGCAGCCCGGAAGGTCTTCTCTCGTTTTTGTAGAGATGATTTCCTGGTAAGGAGTATTGATATGAGCGAAGAAGAAGATCGACGTGTGACTGCCGATGATGAGAATGCTCGCAATCATGATGCATCGGCTAATGCTGTCAATGATCCGAATATTGAGAGCCATGGCAATGGTGATGTGCCGGTTGACGATGCTGCACCTCAATCGGGAAAAACCGATGAAGCTGATAACGATGGTCATGAGTCGAAATCAGAGACGGGGTCGCAAGAGTCTCCTGAGCAAGGGGACTCCCATGCTGGTGAGGGTGCGGATCAGGGTGAAGGTCGGCAGGTTTTTGAAGGTATAAGTTGGCCGGTTGAGCATGCTAAAGAGAACAAGAATGAGGGCTCGCCGGATAAGAAGAGTGATCCTTGCAAAGTCAATTGTAGTGGCCGTATTATAATCGGCATTATTGCATTGATAATAAGCCTTGCATTTACTGTATGGGCGGCTTGTAAGGGGCTATTGTTTAACGGTGGTGCTGATGCGGCTACTGCTGCCAGTATTGAGGTATTTATCATTGACTGTGGGGCGTTGATCGCTTTTGTTATTGCTCTTTTTTGCTTCTTCCTCCGTTCTGTTCCTCTTAGGTATTTGATTATCCTTGTTCCTTTCGTTTTAGGTATCATTGGTGTGCTTGCGGCGTTGCGGACAACGAATCTGACATGGTCCCAAACCATTGTGTACATGGGTCTTTGCTTCTTCCTGATTAAACTGGTTTCGGATTCAATTGTTGATTTACTCAAGATCCGTGACTCTCATGTGCAGAAAGAGACCGATGGGGCACAGCGTTCTGAAGGAATTGATGCTGAATTCCATGTTTCCGGAAGAATTGCCGCCCCGTCTTCCAGCAATGTTGGAGTTAACCTTACCGGAAAAATTGATAATCGGACCGGGACAACCGGTACTAGTGCGGCTGCTTCTCGGATGTCGTCGATAGGGGCTTCTAATGCGGGGAATAATGTCCAACAGCAGCCCGTTCCGTCCAATGTCGGCGCTCACAACTCTATCGATTCTGATGCACAGAGTGCTTCTGGTAATACGCATGTTCATATGTCCAACACGGTTAACGACCATGACCTCAACAGTGCGGTCGACTCCGTAGCAAAGGGAACGGAGCGGGTGTCTATGGTGGTGGCCTCTAGTCGAATTGGTCGGGATGTACCGTCGTCTTCGATTGAGTCTAATGAACAAACCGTGAAGTTTGCCGGCGGAATAAACACACTTATTCAGCAGGTCTCTTCGATAACGGCAGATGATGTAGAAAAAGCGTCTTCAATTGGAATGCGTCTTGCGCTTGTTTTCTTCTTGCTTGTTTTGATTACTACCTATCCGGAAGTCGCAGTCGATGTGGCAACGGATCTACAAGCGATTTTTAAATGATGTACACCCGTGTTGTCTATTGCTGATCGATAGACAGCACGGGTTCGATTTAATCTACTGAGTTCTCTTTGGAAGATGAGTATGTTATTACAGTCTGGTCAGTAGCTCGTTATTCTCGCTAATGGCTCTAATTGATCAGTGGAACGGGGTGCATTTGGCTTTTTCTGACTGTCTATAACGCTCGTTTTACGAATTATTGACTGAAACCTCGGAATTTTTGAGATAAAGGAAATCTATGACTGCCAAACGTCGCAAACGGCCGATCGATATCATCTCTACGGTCGTCTCCGCGTTCTTCGCGGTGGTGTTGGTGGTGGGTGTTGGGTTGTTGGCGTATCCGTCGGTGACGGATTGGTGGAATCGCATGCACCAGTCAAGGGCGGTGGCCACGTACATCGAGCAGACCGAGGACCTGAGCCAGGCGAAGAAGACGGCGATGCTCACGGCCGCCCGGGAATACAACGAGCAACTGCTGTCCGTGTCGGACCGGTGGCGTCTGACCGACGAGCAGAAAAAGGAGTACGAGTCGATCCTCGACGTGTCGGGTACCGGGATCATGGGCTACGTCACCATCCCCAAGCTCAAGGTGCGGTTCCCCGTCTACCACGGCACCGACGAGGGCGTGCTCCAGATCGCGATCGGCCATTTGGAGGGCAGCAGCCTGCCGGTCGGCGGCGCGTCCACGCACGCGGTCGTCTCGGGCCATACGGGCCTTCCCAGCGCGAAGCTGCTCACCGGACTCGACACGCTCGTCAAAGGCGACACGTTCGCATTCCATGTGCTTGACGAGACGTACACGTATCAGGTCGATCAGATCAGCGTGGTCCTGCCCAACGAATTGGACAAGCTCAACATCGAGGACGGCAAGGATTACGCGACCGTGGTCACCTGCACCCCATACGGCGTCAACACGCACCGCCTCCTGGTGCGCGGCCATCGCATCCCCAACCCGACGACTCCGGATACGACCGACTATGACACCCCGGTGCGCACGTACACCACGGCGATCATCGCGGTCGCGGCGACGGTGCTCGTGCTGGGCGTGATCATCGTCCGCTGGCTGATCGTACGCCGCAGGCGCCCACACGGCGGACACTCCACCGGCAACAACAGCAAATCCAACGCCAGCGGTAACGATTCGGAATACTACGGAAGCGACGACTGGGAATCGTTCTTCGACAACGCGCAATAACCAACCCGCAAGCGAAAGGAGGTGAATCATGGTGCTGTACCGGTGGGACGACGACGGGGTGGAGACATACCCCAGCTATCGCAAGGCATTGAACTGGCTGCACGGGCAAGGGCACGAACAGGCCGAAATGGAAGGACTGCGGCAGGCCGTGTTCGACGGCAGCCAATACTGCGGGTACCGGTGGTCGCTGCGTAAAACCATGCCGTCATGCGACGGACGCGACGGAACAACGGCCAACGGCAACAATAGCGGCACCAGAAGCGGCAACGGTACCGCGACGCGTGGCAGAGCTTCATCGACCGCAGGCCGTCGCACATCGCAACACGCCACGCAAGCGTCGTTCGACGGACGCGAACGACGCGAAGGACCCGTCGAACAGATCGACCCGCTCACGCTGGAAGTCGTCGCCTCATACGACAGCGCCGTATCCGCAGCCGAAGCGGCGCGCGTCCTGCCGAAAATGATCCGCGTCGCATGCCGACGCCAAATGCAATCCGCAGGCTACCTATGGCGATGGAAAGGCGACAAACGACACCTCGCCACGCCCGCGCGCATCGGACACGGGCGCGTCGTATGCCGTACCGACCGCGACGGGAACGTGCTCGAAGTGTATCCGTCGCTCATGGCCGCGGCCGAGTCCATCGGCAGCCAATGGCGCATGACCATCGCCCACGCGATCGAAAACAACCGGTCCGCCGGCGGGTACTGGTGGCGATATCTGGAGGAGTGATCTAATCGTTGGATTCGGCACTCATCCGGTAGAAGGCCGCGTGCTCTCGGAGATACTCTCGCAGGTACGGGATGGCGAAATCGACCTTTCCGTACCCCTTGTTCTCGATGACCTGCGCATCCAGCAGGCGAGCGCGGTAGTTACCGGCATAATTCACGCCTTTGCCAAGACGCTCGGCGATCACGGAAGTGGAGGACGGGCCATCGTCCTGCGCCATGGCGAGCAGATACGTTCGGTCAACGGACGACAATCCGTCCAGTTCCGGTCCGTGCACGGTTTCTCCCAAACGAGTCAGCGCCTTGCGAATGCCCGTCTGAGTGTCTTCGACAGAGATCACGGGATCGTCCGGATGATTCCTTCTCGCCTGACTCCAAATGTAATAGCCGACAAGCTGGATCATGAACGGGTAGCCGAACGTCGCCTCCGTGGCCGCCTTCAGAGGATCCTCGGCCAATATCATACCCGTTTCGCCGAAAGTATCCGCGAACGCGGCGGAGACCGCTTCCAAGGGGACATCTCTCAAAGCGTGTGGTTCGGCCCGCCGCATGAACGTGGTCGCATCATTGTTCAGCCATTTGGACGACATGGAAGGCAGTCCGGCGAACACGAGCGCGTAATCCCGGTTCTCTACGTTCATGGCCTGCGCGGCGTTGGCTATGGCGATCATGTCGTTCTTGTCCACGGCCTGAGCCTCATCGATTTCAATGAGCAGACCGGCATCGTGCTTCTCCAGACGGCTGATCCGATCGCGTAGAGCGCTGGTCAGCGTCAAAGGCATCTGCTGCGCAGACTCGTAATGATAGGTGCCGATGCTTCCTCCAAAGAGGCCGGCCACGTTGATGCTCGGGCTCAGTGTGAAGTCATGTTTTCCCTGAGACGGCGGCTGCAACTGTGCGACCAGTCTTGCTCCCAAGCCTTCGGATGCCGATTCTCGAATGACCTCCCACCCTCGGGCGCTGGCGATTTCGGCGAATTTCGATAGCAGCACCGTTTTGCCGATGCCTCGCGCTCCGGTGACCCGCATCAGGCGGGAAGGCGCTCCCGGGCCGTTATCCAATCCTTCGACAAAGTCGTCGATGTCGTTGTCTCGGCCTATCAGGAGAGGCGGCGTATACCCGGCACCGGGTTTGAACGGGTTCTGCTTTGTCTTGTTTGTTTTGGCCATTGGAAGTCCTTGCCGGGCGGTTTTCATAAATTATAAAAAGTATAAAACATTTCATAACGGGTGGTGACGGATCCTTGGGCTGCGAGGCGTATGGGGCGGAATCACGCCGTGTTTCGACGGTTCCGTTGCTTTGTTGCGCGGGTTCCTTGAGAGAGCGGGGGTCTTTGGGTTCAGTCTCCGGACGTGGCTCGGATGGGCAGACGTGCGTAATAACACGACGCAGACGTTCATTCGTCATGTATGTATGACAGGTTACGGAAGGCGCTCTCGGAAGAGCGGAGGATTTCCTCTATGCTTCGGTTCTGGTGCTCCTCAGTCTTTGGTATATGTCCTGCGGCAAGTGACGGTTGCCGAATCCTTTGACCAGGATCCCGTCTTCGGTCCTCCTGTAGACGATGCGCATATCGGCCTTGGCTCCCCGAATTCGCGCATGCTGGTAATGATAGCTGTTCCAGCCGGCCGAGCTGTAGATCAGCGAAGTCCCGGTCACCCGCCCCGTCGACAGCCGCATCATTGCGCGCACTGTCTGTTCCACGGCCGAACGGAACTCCTCCGGCTCGTTCCATGATCTAGCCAAGACGAGCACGTCTTCGAGCAATGCCGTCGGATTCATGCTTAATCCCTTGACGCGGGATATCGCCATGACCGCTTGGATGATGTCCTGCTGTGTGGTCATGTGGTCACTCTTCCGTTGCGTTGACGAACTTCATCATGTCGCCCGAGTGCGTCGCGAATTCCCTCAGGGCGGCTTCAGCCAAGGCGTCTCCGCTGCTTGCGGGGGCGTCGTCCGGTCGGTCGGCGAATATGCGTCCGATCTCGAGCGTTTCGGCGGCCGATTCGGCTTTCCTGATCTCGTCCACCAGGTCATAGAGTGCCTGCGGGGTGAGGATGTAGGCGGTAGTGTCGTTGCGGTCCATGACCTCGAGGATGCCGTTGTTGGCCAGGTCACTTCTCCATGCAGTCCCGCGGTTGAGGTCGGTGAGCGATATGCGGGTACGGATGCTGCTCGCGTCCCGTATCGTTTCGATGCGGTTGATGGTGTCCATGTCTAATCCTTCCCTGACGACGTTATTTGTTACGTATTGTTTTACGTATTATATCGCGTCTTGCGGAACCGTTCCTTGATAATTCATCAGTAGGATCTCTGCGAATTCATCAGTAGGGTTCTTGCAGATTCATCAGTAGAGGTGGTTTATTGCGTTGTGGTTGGTCGGTTTGTGGTGGAATCGCGCTGCGCGCGATGCTGGGTTGCTGGCGGCCTTACGGCCGCGGAGCTCCCCCAGTCCGGCTACGCCGGACAGCCCCCTCAGTGAGAGGGCCGAGGCTGCCGCCAGCACCACTGGCGTCACTCCGCCAGCTTCATTACTCGTTACCGCTGGCTACTTCGATTGCTGTTATCTCTACTACACAAAGAGGTCGCGTGCGGCGGCGCAAGCCGCCGCCGGCAATACAGCATCGCGCGATAGCGCGATTCCGAATGGCGGAGTGGCGTTTGGGCGGGGCGGGGCGAATCATCCCTGAGGTGGATTGTTGTCATTCGTATGATGACACAGACTGTGTCGGAGGAGCGAAGGCCATAGACTTGAGTCGGTACGATCAAGAAGGGATGTTGTCAATGGCGATAATCACGGGGGAGAAGTCCGCGCGCCCGGCGCGGCCGATGATCGAAGTGAGGAACCTGCGCAAGGAGTATCCGGTCGTCGACGAGACCGTCGTCGCACTCGAACGCATCAACCTCACCATCCCGAAGGGTCAGATCTGCTGCATCTACGGCGAATCCGGATCCGGCAAATCCACGCTGCTCAACCAGCTCGCCGGCATGGAGAAACCGACGCGCGGCGGCGTGCGCATCGGCGGCGTCGTCGTCTCCGAACTCGACGAACGCGAGCTCGCCGCCTTCCGCCAACGTCATCTCGGCTTCGTGTTCCAGTCATACAACCTGCTGCCGAACCTCAACGCGATCGAAAACGTCGCCATGCCGCTCATGTTCCGCGGCATGCCGAAAGCCAAACGCGAGGCGATCGCACGCGGCATCCTCAAACGCGTCGGCCTCGGCAAACGCATGACCCACTATCCGACGCAGATGTCCGGCGGCCAGCAGCAGCGCGTCGGCATCGCGCGCGCGTTCGTCGCCAAACCGCAGGTCGTATTCGCCGACGAACCGACCGGCAACCTCGACTCGCGCACCAAGATCGACGTGATGGAAATGATCGTCGGATTCGCGCGCGAACTCAACCAGACGATCGTGCTCGTCACGCACGACGACAACATGGCGCAGTACGCGGACCGCATCGTCACGCTGCTCGACGGCAGGATCGTCGGCGACCAGCTGATCGGGCACGCACACGCCGCATAGCCGAATAAGCCCCAACGCGGCATAGACCAACGGACTTGACCTTATATATAGGAAGGGAAACCATGAAGAACCGAGAGAAGAAAAGCCTGATCGCCGCGGCCGCGGCCCTGCTGGCCACGCCGGCGATGCTGCTCGCCTGTGCCGCGACGCCGGCCGCGTTCGCGGCGGCGGAAGCCCCGGCGGCCACCTCCGCGGACGGCGGCAATGCCAGCACTGCGACCGACGGCAAGACTGGCGGCAAGACCAAGTCCGCGGTCGCCGCGGGAACCGACGGCAAGGTCAGCAACGCCGTCGCCGACGGCAAGAACGCGGGCGGCACGTCGACCACGCCCGCGGTCGACGGCGGCGGATCGTCGACCAGCGGCAACGGCACGACCGACGGCAACGGCACGAACAGTGGCACGGACGGCAACGACACCACCCCCGTCGCAGGCCCCGTGCCGAACATCATCATCACCAACTTCGACTACGGCAGCGCGAAAACCGTGTCGGTCGGCAGCGACTTCAACCTCTCCTTCACATTCCAGAACATGGGCAAGGTCGCGATCGACAACCTCGTCGTCACCGTGGACGGCGGCGAAAGCTTCGCAATCGCCGGCGGCACCAACACGTTCTACTTCGACAAGCTCGGCGCGGGCTACGCGATGACGCAAAGCCTGCCCATGCAGGTCCTGCCGAGCGCCACGTCCGGTGCGCAGGGCGTCACCGTCAGCTTCAAATACGAGTACGTGGACGCGGGCACGCGCAGCTCCAACAATTCCGATATCAAAATCTCCGTGCCCGTTTCCCAGCCCGACCGCTTCGAGCTGACCAATCCGGTCCCGCCGGACGGCGCAACCGTTGGCAGCGAGACCACCGTCACGCTCAACTACGTGAACAAGGGCAAGGGCGACATTGCCAACGTCGAGGCCAGCATCGAAGGCGAAGGCATCCAGGCCACCAACGCCACGCAGTACGTGGGCAATGTCGCATCCGGTGCGAACGGTTCCATCGGCTTCGCGTTCACGCCCACGCAGGCCGGCGACATCAACGCCACGCTGCGCGTCACCTACGAGGACTCCGACGGCAAGACGCAGAAGAAGGAATTCCCGATCACCATCACCGCATCCGACGCGGCGCCGGTCGACCCGAACGACAACGGCATGGTCGTGCCCGACGACACCGCGCAGGAGCAGGGCGCGCCGATGTGGGCGTGGATCGTCGGCGCGCTCGCCGTCGCGGCCGCGATCGTGGCGACCGTGGTGATCGTGCGCAAGCGGCGCAAGGCCAAGAAGAACCAGGCCAGCATCGACGACGAGTGGGATGACTGGAGCGCGGACGGCGCCGGTGCGGCGGGCGACGGTGCTGACGCGGCGGGTGCGGCAGGCGCGGCTGGCGCGGCAGGCGACGAGACGCAGGTGATCACGCCGGCGCGCGCGTGAATCGTGAGGATCATCGCATGAGATTCACCGACATTCTGCACCTGTGCAGCCAAAACCTGTTCCGACGAAAGTCGCGCACGATCCTGACCGTGCTCGGCGTGATCGTCGGCTGCTGCTCGATCGTCACCATGGTCTCGATCGGCTCCGGCATCAACGAGATGAACGAACAGTCACTCAAGCAGATGGGCGACCTGACCATCATCAACGTATACAAGCAAGGCAACTACGACGGCTTCGGCACGTCGGACACGACCGGCGGCCAGGTAGCGGAAACCAAACTCGACGACAAAGCCATCGAATCGTTTAAACAGATCCCAGGCGTCGAAGGTGCGACCGCGCAGATGTCGCTCAGCTACACGGTCACCATGACCGCCGAAAACGGGCGATACATCGCCACATACGGCGACATCCAGGCCATCGACATGTCCCAGCTCGAGAACATGGGGTACAAGCTCACCAGCGGCACCGCCCCCACCAAAAGCGGGGAGGTGCTCGCCGGACAGTACCTCGCCTACCAGTTCTACGACAGGTTCCGCCCCGAAGGCTCCAACATGCGCTACCAGCCGCAGGACGCGGGCGACGGCACCTACTGGGTATGCGACGCGACCGGCAACTGCTCGCAGGTGCCCGCCGACCAGCTCGGCGACGAGGCCAAGCCGTTCTTCGACCCGATGAACACGGAGATCACGCTGACCATCCAGACCAGCGACGACTCGTCGAACGGCGGCACGACGATGGACATGGGCTACGGATACGGTTCCGGCGCCTCGGGCTCCATCTCGGCGGGCGGGACCGGCGATTCCGGCGGCGCAGGCGGCTCAAGCGGGGCGAACGGCTCCGGCAACACGTTCAAACTACGCACGACCGGCATCCTCAAAGAGGACTACAACAAGGGCTCCGCAACCTCGTCGGGCATGCTCATGGACATCGCCCAGCTCAAGGAGATGATCGCCAAAACCGACAAGTCCGCGGCGAAAACCACCACGTACGAGCAGGCGCTCGTCAAGGTCTCCGACATCTCGCAGGTGAGCGAGGTCGAACAGCAGATCAAGGACATGGGCTTCTCCACCTCCTCGTACGAGGAGATCCGCAAACAGATGGAGGAGCAGTCGCGTGGCATCCAGATGGCGCTCGGCGGCATCGGCGCGGTCTCGCTGCTCGTGGCGGCCATCGGCATCACCAACACGATGGTCATGTCCGTGACCGAACGCACGCGCGAAATCGGCATCATGAAGGCGCTCGGCTGCTACGTGCGCGACATCCGCATCATGTTCCTCGGGGAGGCGGGCTTCATCGGCCTGCTCGGCGGCGTGATCGGCTGCGTGCTCAGCGCGGTCATATCGATCGGCATCAACCTCGTGTACATGGGCGGCATCAGCGGCGAGAACATATGGCATGCGATCGTGGGCGGCGAGAACGTGATGCGCCTGTCGGTGATCCCGTGGTGGCTGTTCGTGTTCGCGATCCTCTTCTCCACGGCGATCGGCCTGGTGTCGGGCTTCCAGCCGGCCAACAAGGCGGTGAAGATCCCGGCGCTTGACGCGATCAAGAACCAGCAGTAGCCGGCGCAGTGGGTTTGGCTGTGGCAGCCAGCGGCGAGCAGCGCCGGCGTCCGGTTTCGGCTTGTTCTGGAGTGCATCTTGCAGTTGTCTGTTGGTCGGCTGATTACCGGCTTCGTTGATCGTGTTGACGGATTGTCAAAATGTTGGAATTTCAACAGTCAATTCATTTAACTAATGCCCAGGCGCCGGCTGTACCTGAGATGGCAACAGACAACTGCAAGATATGCCTGAAATGAAGCCAAAAATGGTGGCAGGAGGCTCGGCAGGACTCGGCCAAACTGGTCCACGTAGATCCGCGCAGGTTACATGGACCGGTTTTGGCTTGTTGTGG
>NZ_JAFEJT020000038.1 GCF_018555435.2 Bifidobacterium amazonense | reverse complement strand
ACGTACGAGGAGACCATCGCGAAGATCGATGCGGCGGAGGATGCGGCGCAGACTTCGGCCTGACATAGGACACTGTCGGTCGGATGAACCATGGGCCTCTCGGTCGCAGTTTGACGATCGAGAGGCTATTTTCGTCTTGCGCACGGGTCAGTTCGACGATCGAGAGGCGTCTTCCCGCGGCATCGACGCCTTGACATGTTGCAACACCAAGCAATATGGCCGGCAATAAGGTCCGCGTTGTCCTTATGGCCGCCTCTCAATCGTCAAACTGACCCCTGCAATCGTCCAGATCAGCCTCTCAATCGTCAAACTGACCTGGATGACGGCATTTCACAGCGAACTCAGGCGGCGCGGCGCGTGGCGACGGCGTCGGCGAGCGTGTGCAGCAGCTGCTCGGTGCGATCCCACGGCACACACGAATCGGTGACCGACTGGCCGTAGACGAGCTGGTCGAGCGGGGCAGGCTTCTGATGGCCGGCGACGAGGAAGCTTTCCATCATCACGCCGAGGATGCCCTGCTCGCCGGCGGCGATGCGCGAGGCGATGTTCTCGACGACCTCGGCCTCGACCTTCTCGTCCTTGCCGCAGTTGCCGTGCGCCGCGTCGATCACGAGACCGTACTCGCTTGGGCCGGACGCCTTCGACTTTTTGAGGTCGGCGAGCGCCTGCGCGACGGATTCGGCGTCGTAGTTCGGACCGGTGTTGGAGCCGCGCAGCACGAGATGGCAGTCGGGGTTGCCCTTGGTTTCGGCGGAGATGACGCGACCGTCCAGGTTGATGGACAGGAAGTGATGTTCGAACGCAGCCGCATAGCACGAGTCGGCGGCCGGCTTGATCGAGCCGTCGGTGGCGTTCTTGAAGCCGACCGGCATCGACAGGCCGGACGCGAGCTCGCGGTGCACCTGCGATTCGGTGTTGCGCGCGCCGATCGCGCCCCAGCTGATCAGGTCGCAGATGTACTGCGGGGTGATCGGGTCGAGCCATTCGGTGGCGGTGGGCAGGCCGAGGCTCAGCACGTCGGTGAGCACCTTGCGGGCGAGCCACATGCCCTTGCGGATGTCGAAACGGCCGTTGAGATCCGGGTCGTTGATCAGACCCTTCCAGCCGATCGTGGTGCGCGGCTTTTCGAAGTACACGCGCATGACGATCATCAGGCGGTCGCTGAGCTCGCGGTTGACCGCCGCGAGCTTGGTCGCGTACTCGTGCGCGGCCTTGGGATCGTGGATGGAGCACGGGCCGACGATGACGAGCAGACGGTCGTCACGGCCGTGCAGGATGTCGCGGATCTGCTGGCGCGACTGCAGGACGAGATCGCTCATCTCGTCGGTGAGCGGGAGCTCCTTGAGGAAATAGCGCGGGGCCGGGATCGGGTCGAGCTGGCGGATGTTCACGTCCACCGTTTCGGGGAACACGGCGTTCCTGCTCAGCTGCCGCTCGTCCTCGGAACTGTCCGGACCGCGAAGACCTGCCATCGTGATGCTCTCCTCTTGTTCTGCCTGATTCGTTCGAATGATACCGAACACAGGATAGTCGAGGGGCTCGGATTGTGGAAATTCCGGACTGGAATGTGGATATAGGGCGGTGAGTGACGGTTGAAGCTGCGAATAAATGACAAATCCCGCTGTTCCCGACACTCCGATATGGACATATCTTGGAGCGTCAGGGGCAACGGGATTGTGAGCCAAGCCTTGTTGGGCTTACGCGATTACGGACTCGCCTGTGGCGAGGCTGGTTGCTGCCTTCGGCGTTCCGGACGGCGTGTCAGCCGTCCGCCAGACCTACGAACAGTTCACCCGGACTGTTCGCTACACGGCCTGTCGCCTCAGGCGCTCTTGCCTGAGCGAGCCCGCAGGGCTCGATCAGGCAAGAGCGCCCATCGGGTCCCAAGCCGGGAGCATGGTGGCCGGCTCGTCGAGGGCGGCCTGGTACTCGGCCGGGAGCATCGCCTTCGGGACGGCGACCTCGTAGACGTACTCGGTGAACCAGTCGTCGCTCATGGTGAAGTAGCCCTTGTCGGCGATGTCCTTGCCCCACGAGTTCTCGACGCGCCAGCGGCGGGTGGTCTTGCCGTCCTCGGCCACGTCGACGCCGACGAACGCCATCGCGTGGTTCATCGCGGAATCGCAGTAGCGCACGCGGTCTTCCTTGTTCAGGTCGAAGTCGAAGTCGTACACCTTGCCGTACTCGAACAGGTCGGTCGCCCACGCGCCGTTGACGCGGTCCATGAACGGGCCGCAGTCGGCGCCGAACCACACCGGGATGCCCTGCTCGGTCAGGATCTGGCGCACGCAGTCCTTCATGAACTGGTTCGGCACGTTCAGGTACTCGGTCGGGTCTCCGCCCGCGACGTTGCCGAGGTGCTCGATGCCGATCTTCTTGCCCTTGGCGTGCTCCTGGCGCGGATCGTCCACGAGGCACACGTAGCTTTCGAGATCGGCGGAGCCGACGTACTTGTTCCAGAACTCGACCGGGGTGAGCTCGCCGTCGCGGTGGAACTCGCCGTCCTTGTCGGTCCACTCCCAGTCGAAGGAGACCGGCGGCTCGCCGAGGTGGATGGTGAGGATGCGGTGGCCGGCGGCGGTCGCCTCGGAGATGATCTCGGCGGTCTTCGCCTCGTCGCCGGCGGCGGCGAACAGGCGCGCGACGGCGGTGTGCAGCATGTGGCGCAGCTGCGTGTTCATCGGGCCGGTGTTCTTGGAGGACTCGGTCTCCGGGAACAGGTCCTTCGGCACGGCGCCGTACTTCTTGTACACGTTCATGGCCATCGTCCACTGGCCGCCGTCGCCCATCACGTCGTCGAGCAGGTGCTTGATGAGGCGGGAGTCGTTCGGCTCGCCCGCGGCCACAAGGGCGGCAACATCGTTGAGGAAGTAGTTGACGCGCTCGAGCTTGTCGTAGTACATCGCGTAGTTCTGCGAGAACTCGAACTCCTTGAGGCCCATGTTCTGCTTGGCGACGAAGCGCGCGACGTTCAGCGAGCTGAACAGCCAGCAGCGGCCGGAACGGTCCTGATGCGTGACCTCGCCGTTGTCCACGACGGTCGAGAAGCGGCGCTGCAGCAGGCGGGCGCGATCGTAGTTGCGCGCGACCTTGTCGATGCCGGCCGCGGTGACGGCGTTCATGGCGAGACGGTTGGTGCCGTCCGCGTCGAATTCCTCGCGCAGCGCGTTCAGCTTGTCGGCGCTCAGTGCGGTGATTTCGCTCATGCGATTCTCCTTGTGTGTTTGGGCCTTCTGGGCCACATAGTTCGGCACCCCTGTCGCCGGCCGCGTTCCTTCAGTGAAGGAGCACAGGCCGATGGCCGGGGTGCCGCGATGCAAACAAACACCCAGTCTACTCGAACCCGGACATGACGGATGCTTATTTGAAACCATTCAGTTCATGACCATGGCGGCCATAACGAACGGGGAGGATGTCCGTCAGGACCATCCTCCCCGTAGGATTCACCGACGTTCACCGGCGTTCATCGACGCCGGGACGGACGTCAGTGGCGCTGTCCGCCGGCCGGAGCCTGCTGCTGCGCGTTCTGCGCATCCGCGGCATCTCCGTCCGCCGCGGCGGCGTCCGCACCGCCCTCGGCCTCGCCACCCTCGGCCTTGTCGCCCTCGGCGGGCGGCTCGGGCATCGCGAATCCGGCGAACGCGTTGGAGAACATCGCGCGCAGCTCGGACACGCGCTGCGTGATCTGCGATTCGCGCTGCTGCAGCTCCTTGAGATGCGTCTCCATGCCTTCGATCTCGGACTTGGCGGCCTGACGGCGCTGCTCGATCTGCGCGGCGGCGTCCGCGTCGGCCTTCTTGAGGATGGCCGCGGCCTGCTTGTCCGCATCCTCGCGCTTGGCGGCGGCGTAGGCGTCGGCCTCCTCGCGCACGGTCTTGGCCTGGCCGACCAGTTCGTCGGCCTCCTGCTTGGCGGCCTGACGGCGATCGTCGAGATGCGCAAGCAGCTCGTCGACCTTCTTGGTCGCCTCGTCCTGCTGGGCGGCGATGTCGGCGCGGATCTGCTCGACCTCGGCGGTGACCTGGCTCATCGTCTTGGTGCGGTGCACCTCCGCCTCGTCGACGATGCCCTGCGCCTTGGAGCTGGCGGCGTCGGTGATCTCGCCGGCTTTGCGTCGCGCCTCGGACATCATCTTGGAGACCTGCTCGCGCACGTCGGCGAGCTTCTTGTTCGCCTCGGCGAGCGCGGCCTCGATCTGGTCGTTGGTCTCGCTCTTGAGACGGGTGATCTCCTCGTTGGCGGCCTTGCGCTGCTCGGTGATCTGCTGGGTGGCCTCGGCGCGCATGTCGGCGATCTCGCGCTCCTGCTTGGCTCGTTCGGAGGCGAGGCGCTTCTTCTGCTCCTCGCGGGCGTTGCTCAGCTCAAGTTCGGTGGACTGGCGCTGCTCGGAGACGACCTTGGCCGCCTCGGAACGCATCTGGGCGGCGTCCTCCTGGGCGGAAACGGACACGGTTTCGGCCTTGGTGTTCGCGTCCTGCAGCATGGACTTCGCCTTGGAGGTCGCGTCGCCGACGATGTGCTGCGCGTCGAGCTTCGCGTTGTTGATGAGCGTTTCGGCCTGCGCCTGCGCGGCGGCGCGCGTGGCGGCCGCGTCCTGCTTGGCGCGGTTGAGCAGCTCGGTGCTGGTCTGTTCGGCGGAGGCGAGCATCTGCTGCGCGTTCGCGCCGAGCGAGGCGAACGAGGCACCGCCCTTCGCCTTGCGGTTGCGCTCCTCCTGAAGCTGCGCCTGAAGCTGGAGGATGCGCTCGTCGTACTGCTTGACCTGATCGCGCAGCTGCAGCAGCGTGTCCTGCGCCGCCCCGAACGCCTCGTCCACCTTTTCCTTGTCGTACCCACGCAACGCGATTGGGAAACGATCCACCATAGCCTGTTCCTTTCGCCGTCTGTTCGACGCCCCTGAGTCCCTTGCGGGACAACCCACACCGAGCACTCTAGCGTATGAATCCTGAATACGCGCTGGGAGCGCGGTTTCCTCACAGAAGCCGCAATCTCGGGCGTGTCACGCGAACCGGTTCGCGCGGTTCGCAACGAGTCCGCATCCGTTCCGCGACGGCCCGTGACGACCCATGACGCGTCGCCGTCAGCCGATGAGGATGTCCGCCGACGACGGGCAGCGCAGATAGCGCACGGTCTCGCGCACCACGTCGCGCCCGGCCTGGATCTGCTGGTCGAGCGGCAGCCCGTGCTGCGTCTTGCGGTCGTCGACGACCTTCGGGAAACTGACGAACCCGCTGAGCACATGCTCCTGCGTGGCGGTCCAGTTGAGCAGGTTGTAGAACAGCGAGTTGCACACGAACGTGCCCGCGTCGGAACTGAGCGACGAGGGGATGCCGTCGCGGGTGAAGTCCTTGAGGATCGAACGCAGCGGCAGCCGCGTCCAGTATGCGGCCGGGCCGTCCGGGTCGATCGGACCGGAGCGAGGCGTCGCATTGTCCGCATCCGGCCGGGCCGAGTCCATGAGGTTCGTGGCGCAGCGTTCGAGCAGCACGCCGCGGGCCGCATGCTTGAGCCCGGTGGCGATGACGATGTCGGGATGCGACTCCTCGATGGCGGCGCGCAGCGTCGGCCATGCCTTGGCGAAGCTGACGGGGATGGCCACCGTGCGGATGTTCACGCGCACGTCGCCCAGCGGATCGTCGAACCGGTCGTCGGCGGCCGGGCCGAGCCCCTGCTCGGCGAGCGCGCGCGGCACTTCAAGGCACGGGTTGACGTCGATGCCGTCGTAATGGTCGAAGCCGGAAATCACCACGTTGATCTGCTGCATGGTCCCCAGTCTAAACCAGCGCCGGCTGCAGCGCGCGAACGTCGCGGCACGCACACGCGCTCCGGTACCGGACGCGGCCGGATGCGACGTCACGCGACGGCGTTCGGCCGGGGCCGTCCGGTCAGCGCCCCATGCGCGAGGCGGCCTCGGCGAAGATCGCGTGCATGCGGGCCTTGGCCTCCTCGCGCGTCATATGCGACATATTCGCGGGAGCGCCGGTCACCGGATCGACCGGCGCGCCTGGGTCGTTCCCGCCCGCCGCGACGCCGGCGTCCCGCACGCCCACGGCCGGTCCTGCCGTCGTCGTGACCGGCGGCATGCCCGGCCGTCCGAGACGCTCCGCGGCGATCCGCTCGGCGGTCGGGATGTCGGCCATCGTCGTGATCTTCAGGTTCGACTCGCTGCCGTCGACCACGGCGACCGCCGAATCGGGCAGATAGTCGACGACGACGCGCGTGTCGTCGGTCGGATGGAATCCGGGATCGGCCGACGCCAGATCGTACGCGCGCCGGATCGTGTCGAAACGGAACGCCTGCGGCGTCTGCGCGCGGAACGTATGCGGCCGGTCGGGCACCTGACGCACGACCTTGCGTCCGTCGCGGAATTCGGTCAGCAGCACGGTGTCGGTGCTCGCGTACGCGACGGTGGCCGCGTCGAGTTCGTCGAGCGCGTCGATGCAGCCGTCGATCGACGACTGTTCGACGAACGGACGCACCGCATCGTGGATGAGGATCTTCGCACGGGACGGCACCCCCGCCTCGGCAAGCGCGCCGAGCGCGGCGGCGGTGCTGTCGACGCGTTCGCGGCCGCCGTTGATGATCATGCGCACCTTCGGATAGCCGGCGCGTTCGATGAGCTCCTCGACCGTGGCGCGCACGGCCGGATTGACGACGACGATGATGTCGGAGACGCGTTCGTTGCGTTCGAACGCCTCGATGCTCCAGCACACGATCGGCTTGCCGCCGACGGAGACGAGCTGCTTGGGGTTGTTCGGGTCGAAACGCGTGCCGAAGCCCGCGGCGAGTACCACGGCCACGACGGGCACGGACTGCGGCTTCGGCGCGGCCGGTTCGGCGGCGGATGCGGCCGGCTCGGCCGCGCTTTCGGGTTCGGTTGCGTTTGCGGACATGGAATCCCCTGTTTCTCTCTCGGTCATGATGTCTTCCACCGTACGGCGGGCGGCATGGGGTGTGAGGCGGCTCACACCCATCTGCACGGAATATGCGCGGAAATGCCCGACCGGACACGCGGCCGGGCATGCAGCCGGGCGCGGCGGCTAATGGCGCACGATGAGCGCGAGCATGCGGCCCTCGTGCTTCTTGCCGGCGCGCACGGCACGGCGGTGCGAATACCACAGCGGGTTTTCGAGCGTGCACATGCTGCGGCTGATGCCGTCGATGCGCTCGTCGAGCGACGCCGGCCCCTCGCCGTCGGTGCGGCACAGTTCGGCGAGCTCGGGATCGTGGTCGAGATACTGGGTCGCGGCGTGCACGCGCGGCATCGAATCGACCACCTTGCTCACGCCGGCGAACGCGAGGTCGATCATCGCGGCCTCGGCGATGTCGATGCCGGCGCCGCCGAATCGCGTGACGGTCTTGGTCAGCGGGAAGCGCTTCTCGAACTTGTCGGCGATCTCGTCGCCGACCTCGTAGCAGTCGCCGCAGATGCGCGGGCCGAGCGTGGCGACGATGCGCGACGGATCGGCTCCCTTGCGTTTCATGAGTTCGACGGTCGCGCCGATCACGCCGTTCTCGAGACCGCGACGACCGCAATGGCAGGCGCCGATGATGCCGGTCTCGGGATCGGCGAACAGCACGGGCAGGCAGTCGGCGGCGAACATGCCGAGCGCGATGCCGGTGCGCGACGTGACCTGGCCGTCGGCCTCCCTGACGGTCGGGGCGCCGTCGTCGGACGCAAGGTCCCCATCGGCCGGGCGCGTACCGGACACGTCGAAGCCGAACGGCGTGTTGATCTCGAACGCGTCGTCCACATCCACGGCGACGCCGGAGTGCACCTGCGACACCAACGACAGGCGCGCGCCGGCCGCCTCGGCGAGCGCCACGCGGTTCGACAGGACGGCCGCCGGATCGTCGCCGGATTTGCCTCCGAGGTTGCAGTTGCCGAAGTCGCCGGTGCTCAGACCGCCGAGACGCGTCGTGTACACGACGGTGACGCCGGGCGCGAGCGCGATCGGGATCGTCACCGGGATCGGGTTGCCGTCGCGGTCGGTCGAACTGATCTTGTTGCTGTCAAGAATCTCGTCATCATACTGTTCATCGCTCATGCCGCCCACTCTAGCGTGACGCACTGCCCGGCGGCAGGTGGGCGACCGGACGGCGGCAGGCTTGCGACGGGCTCCGGCATGCGGCCGCGCCTGACGCGCCGAACGCCGGACTTCCCACGCGGCGGCACAGGCGGCGGCACGAGTGGCGAAACGGACCGTGGACCGTACCGGTTCCCGTCTACACTGATCTGGTGCTTATTGACGAATCGACTGCTTTCCATACCCCCGTAAACGGCGCGACCATATCCGCCCTGCCGCGCCGTCGCAAGCCCGAAGTCCTCGCCCCCGCCGGCAACCTGCGCGGCCTCAAGACCGCCGTCGACTTCGGCGCCGACGCCGTCTACTGCGGCGGCAAGGCGTTCGGCATGCGCTCGGCCCCGAAGAACCTGAGCCTCGCCGATTTCGAGGAGGGCGCGCGCTACGCCCACGAACGCGGCGCCCGCGTGTACGTGACGCTCAACGTGCTGCCGCGCAACGCCGAGGTCGAGGCGATGCGCGAATACATCGGACAGTTGAAGGACACCGGCATCGACGCGATGATCGTCACCGACATCGGCGTGATGATGATGGCGCATCGGATCGCGCCCGACGTGGAGCTGCACGTCTCCACGCAGGCCGGCGTGACCAACTATGGCGCGGCGCAGGCGCTGTACGAGTTCGGCGCGCGCCGCGTCGTGCTCGCCCGCGAAATGGATCTGCAGGCCGTGCGCGATATCCGCGCGCGCATTCCCGACGACATGGACATCGAATGCTTCGTGCACGGCGCGATGTGCATGGCGTTCTCCGGCCGCTGCCTGTTCTCCAACTACTTGACCGGCCGCGACGGCAATCACGGCGAATGCGCGCAGCCGTGCCGCTGGAAGTACTCGATCGTCGAGGAGAAGCGGCCCGGACAGTATTTCCCGATCGAGCAGACCGAGGAGGGCGCATACCTGTTCAACTCGCAGGACATGTGCATGCTCGACCATATCGACGACCTGATCGATTCGGGAGCGACAAGCCTCAAGATCGAAGGCCGGTCGAAGTCGGCGTATTACATCGCCGCGATGACGAACGCGTACAAGATCGCGGTGAACGAGTATATGGTGCAGCGCGGGTTCGAGGACGCTTCCGGGGCGGTGCTGAAGCCGTTCCGCGACCGGGTGATCCGCGAGGGCGACCCGGATTACGCCGAGTCGGTCGATCTGGCTCCGGACGCGATCGAACGCGATGCGGACAAGGCGTTCGCCGGCGTGCCCGGCGGGGATATGGGACTGGAGTTCGGCGGCGATCCGGAGACGGGAGACATTGCGAACGGGGCCAACGGCACGAACGGGGCCAACGGCGCATCCGCGACCGAGGAGACTCTGGCTGCAGGGAACAGCGTCAATGCAACCGGCACGGTTTCGGATGCGACCGCTTCGTCTTCCGCGACCGAGGACGCCGCCGCACGTTCCGCCGGCGGCTCCCAGCTCGACGACCTGAGCTACCGCGCCCGCAGCGCGCGCCGCAAGTCGAACACGGCCGAGGAGGTGCTGCCCGAAGGCTGGCATCATGCGCGCGTGCGCCCGGCGGACCGTGTCGAGCTGCCCGACTGGCTGCTCGAGGAGCCCGACAAGGTCGCCCACCGCGATTATTCGACCGGATTCTATTATCCCGAGCACAAGGTTACGCAGAACACCAATCGTTCCGCGTATTTCCGAGCATGGATGGTCGTGGGCGAGGTGCTCGACTGGACGCCGGACGAGGGCGGCCGGGTGACGCTCATGAGCCGCAACAAGATCGAAGCCGGTCAGGAGATCGAATTCCTGCTGCCGGGCGAGCGCCCGTTCGCCTACACGGTGCCGGCCGGCGGCTTCCGTGACGCGGACGGCCATTGGGTCGAGGCGATCAACAATCCGGCGCACGTCTTCTCGATGCCGTGCCCGGAGCCGGTGCCGCACAACGCGGCGATCCGCTCGCGCACCAAGAAGCCGACGCTCAAGGCGGAATAACCGGGGGCAGTTTGACGATAGAGAGGCTGATTTGGAGCTCCATCGAGGTCAGTTTGACGATCGAGAGGCTATGTCAGTCCGACAACACCTTGAATCAGGGTGTCGCACCGCCGTTTTGGGTGGTCAGGGGACGGTTTCGATCCGCCTCTTAGCCTCTCGATCGTCGAACTGACCTCGGCAACAGCGGAAATCAGCCTCTCGATCGTCAAACTCGTCAACCACCATGCCCTGCGCACCGCCGAGCCCCTTACAGCACGGCGAGCGCGAAATCGACGAGGAGCTTGACGCCGTAGAGGGTGATGACGCCGCCGCACACGCGGTTGAGCACGTCGATGACCTTCGGGCTGAACTTGTGCGCGAAGGCGTTGACGACGAGCGTGACGCCCATGAACCACATCACCGAGGCGGTTTCCACGCCGGTGATGAACGGGGTGGTCTGCTGGGCGCTCAGGGTGGCGGCGAACGCGCCGAGCATCAGCGTGCCGTCGATGATGGCCTGTGGGTTGAACCAGGTGACCACGCATGCGGTGCCGATCGTGTCGAGCAGGCCACGCAGGCCCATGTGCTGAGCGCGGGTCGCGGACGCAGCCGTGGTACCGACCGCCGCGAGACCGGGCTGCGCGGCGACGGCCGAAGCACTCGAGGTGTTCGAGGTGGTCGCAGCCGCAGCGGCGTCCTGAGCCGCGGTCTTCTTCTTCGGCAGCAGCAGTCCCATGCCGATCTTCACCACGATCAGTCCGCCGAGACCGAGCACGATGGTCTCCAGCCACGGATGCGCCTGCATGAGCGCACCCACGCCGAAGAAGCAGGACAGCGACAGCGACATGTCGAACAGCACGACGATGAGCGCCGTGATGAGCGCGTTGCGGCGCGTGCGCGTCAGCGCCGAATTGATGACGAACAGATTCTGCATGCCGATCGGCGCGATGTACGCCAGGCCCATCGTCAGTCCCTGCAAGTACAGACCCATGTCTTCACTCCCCTGCATCTCGGTTTGGCTGGGTCACGCTCAGCCAGCCAAATCCAGCCAAATCCTTGTCAGCCGGATTCATTCCCACGGATCGCGATCACCGGCAAATCCGCATTATTCCAATACCGTCGCATTATCCTACCCAAGTGATTACACTTGGCAACCAGCCAAGCAGTGTGCCATAGACCCAACCAAATAAACCGAACTGGCCGAACTGACCACGTCAGATCAACCACCAAGACCTCCACCGCCCCCCGGCCACACGTCCAGCAACCACCCCGAATCGAGGAACCACCATGGCCCGTATCGCGCCGATCAGCATCGATTGGACGCCGGACCGCACGTCCGACGTGCCGATCACCGAACAGATCGTCGACTACATGTGCCGGCAGGTCTCCAGCGGCGCGTGGCCGATCGGCTCACGTCTGCCGTCGCAGCGCGCGCTGGCCGAGGCGTTCGGCGTGAACCGGTCGACGGTGATCGCCGCGATCGGAGAACTGGCCGACTACGGCATCGTCGAGGGGCTGCACGGCGCGGGCACGCGCATCGTGAGCAATACGTGGTCGCTGATGCTGCCGGGCGCCCCCGACTGGGCGGATTATGTCTCGTCCGGGTTCTTCCGCGCGAACAACGAGACGACCCAGACCATCAACCGCATGGAGTTCGCGGACGGGGTCACCCGACTCGGCACCGGCGAGCTCGATCCCCGGCTGTTCCCGCGCGAGATGTGGCGTCGCGTGGCGCGCGAGGCCGCGGACGAGATCGACTCGCTCGGCTACCCGGCTCCCGAGGGGCTGCCGGTGTTGCGCGAGGCGATCGCCGCGCATATGCGGGACACCGGCGTCGAATGCCGGGCGGAGCAGATTCTCGTCACGTCGGGCGCGCTGCAGGCGTTACAGATGATTTCGGTAAGTCTGCTGTCGGCCGGATCGACGGTGATCGCGGAGGCGCCGAGCTATATCAAGTCGCTGCAGGTGTTCCAGTCGGCGGGGATGCGGCTTGCCGGCGTGCCGATGGACGGCGACGGGCTGCGCGTCGACGCGTTGCGCGGCCTGCTGGACGGTTCCGCCGGCGGCCCGACGGCGACCGGTTTCGACCCGACGGCGACCGGTTGCGGCCCGACATCGAACGTCGCGTTGGCATCGCCGATCCCGTCATCGTCTCGTTCGGGGGCGGTTGCGGCCGCGCAGCCCGTCCCGCCGCCGCTGCCGGCCGCCCGCCGTCGCATGGACGACGCGGTGCTGTACACGATCCCGACGAACCACAATCCGACCGGCGTGACGATGCCGGACGCGCGGCGGCGCGCACTGGTCGACTGCTGCGTGGACCTGCGCCTGCCGGTCATCGAGGACGGAGCGTATCAGGACCTGTATTTCGGGGACGGCCCCGCGCCCACGCCGCTCAAGGCGATGGACCGCACGGGCATGGTGATCACGCTGGGCAGCGCGTCGAAGGCGCTCGCGCCCGGTCTGCGCATCGGATGGATCGTGGCGGACCGGTCGATCGTGCACCGGCTGGCCGACGTGAAGATGCAGATGGATTACGGCGCGAGCACGCTCAGCCAGTGGGTGTACGCGCGGTTTCTGGCGAGCGGCCTGTACGACGAATACGTGGCGGGGCTCAAGCGTGAGCTGCGCCGGCGGCGTGACGCGGCGCTCGATACGCTGGGACGCCGGTTCGCCGGGCTCGCGCATTGGACCGTGCCGCAGGGCGGGTTCTACATCTGGCTCACGTTCGATCAGCCGGTCAAGATCGGCCGGCTGTTCCAGCTGGCGTTGAAGCGCGGCGTGCTGCTCAACCCGGGCGACATCTACGATTTCGAGGGCGACAATTCGCTGCGTCTGAGCTACTCGTACACGACGCCGGAGGAGTTCGACGCGGCCGCCGCGACGCTCGCCGACCTGGCGCGTCAGGCCGGGGCGTGATGGCGTGATATCGGCTCGACGTGGCAGCCGCAGACACGGAGCGGGGTGCGTCATCATACCTGACGCACCCCGCTCCATGCCCGGCCAGGCACTCAGCCGAGCTTGGCGAAGTCCTCGTCGTCGAGCTCGAGTTCGCCGGCCTTGAGCGAATCGAGGATGGTCTCCGGGCGGTGCGCGCCGGGGATCACGAACATGTGGTCGCCCTTGGCGAGCTCCCACGCGAGCACGACCTGCTGGTAGCTGACGCCGTGCTTGGCGGCGACCTCGCGGAACGGGTCGAACTTGTGCTCGTCGTACGGGTGGCGGTAGCCGCCGAGCGGGCTCCAGCACACGAACGCGAGGCCGAGCTTGGCGCAGTAGTCGAGCGTGTCCTGCGTGTCGAGATGGACCGGCGAGTACTGGTTCTGCACGGCGATGAGCTTGTCGCCGAGGATGCCGCGCGCGATGTCGAGCTGTTCGATGGTCACGTTGGACACGCCCGCGTACTGCGCGACGCCTTCGTCGACGAGCTGCTTGATCGCCTCGATGGACTCGTTGTACGGCACTTCCGGGTCGTGGCGGTGCATGTACAGCAGGTCGATCGTGTCGACACCGAGCGCCATCGCCGACTCCTTGCCGTAGCGGATGAGATGCTCGGGCTTGCCGTCGCGCGGCCAGACCGGCTTGTCGCCGTCCCAGGCGCGGCGCAGGCCGATCTTGGTGGCCACGAGCACTTCGTCGCGCGGTCCGTTCCACGTCTCCAGCGCCTCGCGGACAAGTTTTTCGCCGGTCTGCTCCTCCTCGCCGGGCGTGTAGTAGGCCCATGCGGTGTCGATGTGGCGGCAGCCCGCGTCGAGCGAGGCGTGCAGCGTTTCGATGCCGACTTCGTGGCCGCGGTTGTTTTCGATGGTCAGCGGCATTTCGCCGTGGCCGATGGCGGTGGTGTCGAACGGTCCGAGATTGCGGTGCAGCATGGCGTTCTCCTTCGAGTGAGCTGAACGGACTGGACGGGCGGCCTTGGGTGGCTGCCGGCGATGTTCCGCCTCCCAGCGTAGAGAGCCGCTCGGACTCCCGCCGACTGTCCGTGAAGGCAACGCCCGCACGGCACCCACCGGAACGATGGCCGCAAGAAGCGTGGGAGACCGCTCACCGCCCACCGAAGGAGCCGCCGCCGGAGCCGCCGGACGAGCCGCCGAATCCGCCTCCGCCGGAGAACGAGCCGCCAGAGCCGCCGGAGGACGACGGTGCCGCCGCGGAGATCGTGGAACGGATGTCGGCGAAGCCGGCGTCGAGTTGCGCGCCGATATCGCCGATGTTCGCACTGAACGACGACGGGTCGAATCCGCCGGCCGAACCGGGGAACGGGCCGCCGCTGCCGTCCGCGCCGCCGTAACCGGCCCCGTACGCGGAATGCCGGTACCATCCGTACGGCCGGTAGCTCCAGTACAGCACCGAATCGGACGCGTTCGCGTCCAGCCAGTCCGGGTCGGTGATCTGCGGATATGCCCTGGCCAGTTCGCGCAGCACACGGTCGGAGATGCCGAACGAGGCCGCGTACACGAGGTAACGGTCCCACAGCACCAGATCGGCCACGCCGCGGTCGGAGAAGTCCGAGAAATCGACCAGATACCGGTACAGGCCATGCACCTGCCCGCCGTAACGCTGTCCGGCCGGGGTGAGCGCCGTGTGTTTGGCGCAGAACAACGCGAACAGGCTGAAGAACATGGTCGGCGCGGTGATGAGCACCGCAGCCGCCGCGTTGCCCATCGCGCCGAGCGCCACTATCCCGACGATCGCCACCGCAAGCCCGAACCCGCCGGCCACGCCCGCGCCCACGCCGCACGAGCGGGTCGCGCCGAGCATCGCGAACTCGTTGGCGCAGGCGGTCTCGTACTTCTCGAGCACCTTGTAGCCGCCTTTCCAGTTCTTGCAGGCGGCGTTCATCTGACGCAGGTCGAACACGGGCGCGCCGATGCGCTTGGAGATCGCCTCGAGCAGACGCAGGGCGCGGTCCTCGCTGGAACTCAGCCTCAGTTTGGCGCGGTCGGACTGGTCGAAGCACGCGGGCATGATCACGATGGTGCTGGTGTCGGCCGCATTGGCTACGCGCGACGGATCGGAGCCGATCAGCGCGGCGAGCTCGGCGGCGGAGGCGGTGCTCATGTCGATGCCGCGATAGGTTTCCGCAGGGCCCGGCCGTATCGCGATCGCCTTTTTCGAGGCGAGCGACAGCATGGTGGAGGTCATGCGGCGCGCGTCCAGCGAACCTTTGCCGTCAAGCCCCATGATGTCGGCCATCTTCGCCGCGGATGCGGGGCTCATGTCGGGCGGTTCCCGCCAGTATTCGATATCGCCGTGATAGCCGGCGATCCGGTGGCTGCGCAGCGCGGACACGACGGCGATCACGCACAATACCAGTCCGGCGAGCGCGAAGCCGGCCCATATCGCAAGCCGGCGTCGTGCGAACGTGCGCTGCTGGTCGCGCCATTGGGTCTCCTGCCGGGTCTCGTCGGCTTTGAGCCAGTCGAGCCGTTCCCCGTTGATCTTGCGAATCCAGCCGCCGGACCGGCTGCCGACATGGTCGCCGGACTTCCACCACGAGGGTTCCTTGACCACGTTCGCGTCGAACGCCGCGACCACGTCGAGGTACTCGCCGGCGCGCACGTCGTACGCGGTGAACCTGAGCGCGCCGTTGTCGCCGCGCGCGGTTTCGGACGTGCCGGTGTAGTGCAGCCACGCCCACGAATCGTCGGCCGTGATGCCGTTCGGAAAACGCACGGTGCCGGTGACTTTGCCGATCGGCGTCTGGTTCGACTCGCCGAACGGCTCCCATTGGAACGTGGCGACGTCGTCGTACAGCGTGGTCGTGCCGACGAGCGTGAACGTCACGTCGAATTTGAGACTGTCGGCCGAGGTGGTGTAGGGGATGTTCCAGCCGATCTCGATGGTTTTGAGCGCCGCGGAGCCGCCGCCGATCGGATAGCCGTCCTCGATCGGCTCGTACGGTTCCAGCGAGGCGCCGGTCGCGTCGGCGATATACCAGTGGTTCGCCCAGTCGCTGTTCCATTCGCGTTCGCTCAGGCCGTCCGGCAGGCGCGGCTTGGTTTGTGCGTACGTTTGCCCGGTGGTCGCGTTGCGTACGGAAATATCGGTGATGTCCGACAGGTTCGTGCCGTTGAGCGTGTACCGCTGATACAGCTGCTTCCACGGGCGTACGTTGTCATCGTCGTCGGTGCGTTTGCGCAGGCGCATGTCGATGTGCTGCGTGACCTTGAGACTGCCGTCCGACTGCACGTCGACGCTGTAGTCGAGCGTGCGATAGCTCAGATCGGCGCCGTCCTCGAACGCGGAGGCGAGCCACGCCCCACCGAAGACCAGTATGACGACGAGCGCCGCGATGAACGCTGATCTGATGACGCGTTTGACGTCCATCAGAACTTGACCTGCGGCACCGCGCGCGACTGTTCGTCGGCCTGGAAGTATTCGGCCTGCTCGAAGTGGAACAGTCCGGCGATGATGTTGCTCGGCACGGTTTCGGTGGCCGTGTTGTATTTGAGCACGACGTCGTTGTAGAACTGGCGCGCGTACGCGATCTTCGACTCGAGCTCCTTGAGCTGGGCCTGCAGATCCATGAAGTTCTGGTTGGCCTGCAGCTGCGGATACGCCTCGGCCGTCGCCTGCAGGTTGACGAGTGCGCGGGACAGCGCGTTCTCGGCGGCCGCACGCTGCACTGTCGTCGCGTTCGGATCGCTGGCGGCGGCGACCACACCGGCGCGGGCGGCGGTCACCTGCGTGAGCACGGTCGACTCGTGTCCGGCGTAGCCCTTGACCGTCTCCACGAGGTTCGGGATCAGGTCGGCGCGCTGCTTCAGCTGCACGTCGATCTGCGCCCACCCGTTCTTGACGCGGTTGCGCAGCGTGACCAGCCCGTTGTACGCGCTCACGCCCCACAGCACCAGCGCTATGAGAATGACCAGAATGATGATGAGGACGATCATGTGCTCCCCCTTGTGCGTTTCGCCTTGCCTCGTTGCCGTCGTTGCCGTGATCCACGGTCCCGTTCGTGCCCGTCATGTCCCATTCTTCCACAACGGACTCCCGCCGCCAAGCATCGCCGCGCGGAATCGCCCGCCTAATCTCGGAATACGGCTGAGGGGCAGCCGGAAGGTCTGAGCCTTCTGACTGCCCCTCAGTCATGCTTGGCATGCCGGCTTCCCGGACACGGGAAACCTATCTATCGATCAGTCCTCGAACACTGAGCCGTCAAACAGACAGTCCAGTGGACTGTCTGTAGGCGAAGTGAGCGGCTTCGCCGCGAAGGATCCGTGAGAGGACTATCAGTCCTCGAACGGATCGAAGTCGCGACGCACGCGGCGGCGCGGGCGCTCGTTGCGCTCGACGCGCTCGGCGCGGTACTCGTCGTAGTTCTCGTCGGCGGCGTAGCGCGGGTTGCGGTCGTCACGACGGGAGCGACGCGGACGGGAGTCGCGGTCGTCGCGATCGGAACGGGACGAACGACGGTCGTCGCGGCGATCGTCGCGGTCGTCGTAATCACGATCCGAGCGACGCGAACGACGCGGACGATCATCGTAATCACGATCGTCGCGGTCGTCGTAATCACGATCGGAACGACGGCGGCGCGGACGATCATCGTAATCGTCGTCATCGTGATCGTCGCGGCGCGAACGGCGCGGACGGTCGTCGTAATCACGGTCGGAACGACGGTCGTCACGATCGCGGCGCGGGGCGCGGCCGCCACGACGGTCGTCGCGGTCACCACGGTCGGAACCACGGTCGCCACGGGCGGCGCCACGGCCGGCGCCGGATTCCTGGTCCTCGAAGCCCGGGATCGCGAGGCTGATCTTGCCGCGATCGTCGACGCCCTGCACGACCACCTCGACGGTGTCGCCCTCCTTGAGCACGTCCTCGACGGCGTCGATGCGCTCGCCGTTGGCGAGGTTGCGGATCTGCGAGATGTGCAGCAGGCCGTCGGTGCCCGGGGTCAGGTTGACGAACGCGCCGAACGACGTGGTCTTGACGACCTTGCCGTTGTACACTTCGCCGGCCTCCGGTACGTGCGGGTTGGCGATCTGGTCGATGATCTGCTTCGCCTTCTCGGCGGCCTCGCCGCCTTCGGAGGAGATGTAGACGGTGCCGTCGTCCTCGATCGCGATCTCGGCGCCGGTGTCCTCCTGGATCTGGTTGATGTTCTTGCCCTTCGGGCCGATGATCTCGCCGATCTTGTCGACCGGAACGGTGGTGGTGATGATGCGCGGAGCGTACTCGCTCATCTCGGCCGGGCCGTCGATGCACTCGTTGATCAGGTCGAGGATCGTGGTGCGGGCCTCGTGCGCCTGCTGCAGGGCGGCGGCGAGGATGTCGGCCGGAATGCCGTCGAGCTTGGTGTCGAGCTGCAGGGCGGTGATGAACTCGCTGGTGCCGGCGACCTTGAAGTCCATGTCGCCGAACGCGTCCTCGGCGCCCAGGATGTCGGTCAGGGTCTTGTAGATGTGCTGGCCGTCCACGTCGCCGGAGACCAGGCCCATCGCGATGCCCGCGACCGGGGCCTTCAGCGGGACGCCCGCGGCGAGCAGGGACAGGGTGGAGGCGCACACGGAGCCCATCGAGGTGGAGCCGTTGGAGCCGATGGCCTCGGAGACCTGACGGATCGCGTACGGGAACTCCTCGCGGCTCGGCAGCACCGGCACGATGGCCTTCTCGGCGAGCGCGCCGTGGCCGATCTCGCGGCGCTTCGGGGAGCCGACGCGGCCGGTTTCGCCGGTGGAATACGGCGGCATCTCGTAGTTGTGCATGTAGCGCTTGGACTGCGGGCCGGACAGCGCGTCGATCTGCTGCTCCATCTTGAGCATGTTCAGCGTGGTGACGCCCAGGATCTGGGTTTCGCCGCGCTGGAAGAGGGCGGAGCCGTGCACGCGCGGCACGATGTCCACTTCGGCGGACAGGGTGCGGATGTCGCGCAGGCCGCGGCCGTCGATGCGGTAGTCCTCGGTGAGGATGCGGCGGCGCACGATCTGGCGCTGCAGCTCCTTGAACGCGTTGCCGAGCTCCTTCTCCTTCTCGTCGTCCGCCATGTCGGTGAACTCGTTGGCGAGGATCTCGCGCACGTGCTCCTTGATCTCGTGGATGCGGTCCTGACGCGGCAGCTTCTCCGCGATGGACAGCGCCTCGTTGAGGTCGGCGTGGGCGATCTCGTCGATGCGCGCGTACAGCTCGTCGGTGTACTCCGGGAAGAGCTGGAACTCCTTGGTCTCCTTGGCGGCCTTTTCCTTGAGCTCGTTCTGGGCCTCGCAGATGACCTTGATGAACGGCTTGGCGGCCTCGAGGCCCTGGGCCACGACGGTCTCGTCCGGCTTGGTCTGGCCCTCGTCGTAGATGAGGTGCCAGGCGTTCTTGCCGGCGCCCGCCTCGATCATGGCGATCGCGACGTCGCCGTTCTCGATCACGCGGCCGGCGACCACGATCTCGAACACGGCGCGCTCACGCTCGCTCCAGCGCGGGAACGCGACCCACTGGCCGTCGATCAGCGCCAGACGGACGCCGGAGACCGGGCCGGAGAACGGCAGGCCGGAGATCATCGTGGACGCGGAGGCCGCATTCAGCGCGATGACGTCATACGCATCGTCCGGGTTGATCGCGAGGACGGTCTCGACGACCTGCACCTCGTTGCGCAGCGTGTGCGGGAACAGCGGACGCAGCGGACGGTCGATGATGCGGCAGGCGAGGATCGCGTCGTTGGACGGACGGCCTTCGCGGCGGAAGAACGAGCCCGGGATCTTGCCCGCGGCGTACATCTTCTCTTCGACGTCGACGGTCAGCGGGAAGAAGTCGTAGTTCTCCTTCGGGCTGGAGCCGGCGGTGGTGGTGGACAGGATCATCGAATCGTCGTCAAGATAGGCGGCGACGGCACCGTCCGCCTGCTGTGCGAGGCGGCCCGTTTCGAAGCGCAGCGTGCGCTTGCCGAACGAGCCATTGTCGATTACGGCCTCAACGGCCTTGATTTCGGGACCCTCCATAGGGTTCCTCCTTTTTGTTTTTCTGTTATTTCCTACAGTTACCTACTGCTTTCGCCGAACTCCGCTCATCGCGTCATCCGTTCGGCCAAGCCGTTCCTCTGCCATGCGTGCGTACTTGCGTACCCGTTGTTCCGATCGTGGACGGCCCGCCGTGCGTCTCTTCCTCCCGACGCCTGCCGTCCGTCCTCATTCGTGCTCGGTGCGCGGGACTCCCCCGCGCCGTTCCTCTGTCAGATTCCAGACTCGTCTCTATTGTGCGTTTCACCCTCAGACAGACACACCCGGCCTCATCGGCTGCATCGCGTCCCGCGAGGACACGCGCCGATCGCGCGCGGGCCGCGGGACCACGCAAAAGCGCCCGAGCAATGACTGCCCGGGCGCAAAGTATGTTAGCGACGAATGCCCAGCTTCTCGATCAGGGCACGGTAACGGTTGATGTCGACGCGCTTGAGATAGTCGAGCAGACGACGACGGTCACCGATCATCAGCATCAGACCACGACGGGAGTGGTGATCGTGCTTGTGCTCCTTGAGGTGCTCGGTCAGATCGGCGATGCGCTTGGACAGCAGCGCGACCTGGACCTCCGGAGAACCCGTGTCGCCCTCGTGCGTCGCGTACTTGGTGATGATTTCCTGCTTTTCCTGAGCCGTAAGTGCCACGGCATCCTCCTTATGTTGCTGCGCGGTGCTGCCGGCCCAGTGCCGGCGCGCTCTCTATCCGCGGGCGAAACACGCCAAGGGGATACTATACGACGGGTGCGGGACTTTCGTTTGCGGGACAGGGCTTTTCGGCTTGTCGTCAACTTGCGCGAGGTGATCGCGCGGTGATCGCGCGGCAACTGCCGTGCCGCAAACGATCGTCTGCGGCACGGCAGTCCGCGGCACGGCAGTCTGTGACACAGCGGTCTGCCGCAGTCCGCGAGCACGCAACTTGCGTTACGCGTCACACCGTCGTCAGCAGGCCGCCGAACAGCACGATCAGCAGCGCGGCGGCCTCGATCGCAAAGAACATGATGAACGACGCCCAGCTGCGCGTAAGCACGCTCAGCGGCGAATCCTTGCGGATCAGGATCAGCAGGCCGACCCACAGCACCGCGTACGCGGCCACGCCGAACCCGGCGGCGATGATGCCGAGGTTCGTCGCGTTCGCCAGCGGCGCCGCGTCGCCGTACACGACGTACGTCGAATACCAGAAGTCGAGTTTGAGCAGGCTGAGCCCGGCGATGAACTGCTCGGCCGCCAGCCCGATCACGAACACGATGCGCCACAGCCACGTCTTCGATTCGACCACGGCCATGCCGAGGCCGGTGAGCGTGACCAGCGTGACCGTCCACGCGAGGAACACGAGGCCGCGCTGGTCGAACACGCTCATGTGAGAGACCAGCCAGTCGGTATGCCGCACGGCCAGCATGCGGCCCAGCCAATACGGCGCGATGATGGCGGCCAGCACGGAGACCAGATACACGCCCCAGTACACCGGGCGAAACCTGCGGCGTTCGATGTCGGCCAGCGAAAGATCCGACACGGGGATGGACGGATCGGGGTGCCGGGACACCTCGACCTCCTCGACCTTGCCGTCCACGATCTCCGTGGCCTCGTTCGGCTCCCCCGCGGCATTCATCGGCGCATCCTCCGCCGTCCTGTCCGCGGTCGCATTCGTCCCGTTCGCCATGCACCAGCCCCGTTCGTCGTCGTCAAAGCATTCCGGTCAATCCGGTCAATTCCGCGACCCATCTTAGCTCACCCATACGTATGCGGCCGTCCGTCGCATACGACCCGCATATGACCCGCCAAACACGACGTCACACGCAGACCATATGGGCAGGCATACGGGCACCGTCGAACGCACGCGCACGTCGCGTGGCGCCGTGCAACGCCGTGTGACGACACGGGCGACACGTCGATTTGACGCATCGCCGCTTCGCCGATACAGTATTCATTCGTCGTCTTACGACACCTGTCCGGGTGGCGGAATGGTAGACGCGCTAGCTTGAGGTGCTAGTGCCTATTTTATACAGGCGTGTGGGTTCAAGTCCCATCTCGGACACCGGCAAACCCCGTGGAAACACGGGGTTTTCTTGTATCTGCTCCCAGTTTTCGAGCTTTTCGCCGTCGCGGACTTGCCTTTGGGGAAAGGCTGTGTATAATAGCTCAAGTCGCTCAAACGGCACTGCGGATGTAGCTCAATGGTAGAGCCTCAGTCTTCCAAACTGATTACGCGGGTTCGATTCCCGTCATCCGCTCCACTGAAAACCGTTGGAATTCCAACGGTTTTCTTGTATCTAGACGTTGGCCATTGGGATTAAATGTCACAGGGATGTCACAAGCGAAAACCGATAAGGTCCCGCACGCTCCTAACTGTCGTGATTGAAAACGCGGCGTGTCATGTTTAAGGGTGCCGTTTTAACGGACGTCCTTTGTGTCGGTTTAGGCGACGGTATTGGCGGGTTGTGCCGGCAATGTTGATGGTGGCCGTCTTGCTGTTGTGGTGGCGTATTGTGCCTGCCCTTTGCCAGTGGTTGGGATTGTCTCAATGGGTGTCTTGGGGCTGGCAGTCGGTTGCGTCGATGATCGACACGACTACCCCTAAGTCTGGTTTAGGGCTGTTGCGGTTGTTACTGCCATGACTGGCGGGTGCCGCCGCGAGGGGGAAGGTGAGTGTCCTCGCGGCGTCCGCGCCGTTCGATGGCCGGGACGCTGCCCCCGGCCGTCTGACTTACTCGTGGACGTTTCGTATGGGCCCGGCCGTGTCCGTCGCCGTCACGGCCTGCGTCTTCGTGGTGGTGTTCGCCGTGGCGTTGAACGGGGGCGAACGTTTTCCCCACGATGGCCCCGGGGCGCATCCAGCGTCAGCGCTAGAGTCGCTGCGGCCCCGCGGGCGCGCACGGGGTACCCTCCCCCAGGGGGAGGGGGTGGGGGTTATTTGCCGGTGGTGTTGAACGTGACCTTGCCGATTTGGGCGGGCTGGAAGGTTCCCCAGCCGATGCGGCATGTGAGGCGGATCTGGAGGCTGTCGCGGCGGAATGCGTCGCCGTCCGCGACGTCGGCGTGCACGTCGCCGAGGGACGTGATGATGGTGCCTCGGTCCACGACGAGCACGGTGTCGGCGGGTGTGGCCGCGTTGATGATCACGGGGATACCGAAGAGCTGCGGGGCGGGTGCGTTGGCGACCTCGGGTGCGATGATGCCGCGGCCGTCCGTGCCCTTGACCTGGAGCAGTTTGGCCCATGTGCTGAAGTTCAGGATGATGGCGGTCGGGCTGGCGCCGGCGTCGGCGACCTTGGCGATGACGTCGAGGATCGGGTCGAGGCCGTAGTCGGTGGCGGTGGTTTCGCTGATGCCGTGCAGGTGGGCGAGGCCGGGCGTGCCGTTGGTGGTGGTCTTCTTGGCGACGAGGATCTCGTCGAGCTTGTAGGTCACGGAGCGGCGTGCGCTGTCGGTGATGCTTGCGGAGGCCTGCGCGTAGCTGTAGGCCTCGCGGCTGACCTCGGTGAGCAGTCCGACCTTCACGGTCCGTACGACGAGTTCGCTCAGGCCGGGCGTGCTTTCGGGGATCTCGCGGCCTTCCGTGGTGATGGTGGCGGCGGGGGCGATGGCGACGTAGGGCAGGCGTACCGCGGGGGCGTCGCCCTCGATGGTGGGGCCGATGGTGCATATCCTGTCGTCGAGCGCGAGCGCGTCGGGCACGGCCTCGGTGGCGGGCACGATGCTGTCGGGGTTGAACGACGTGGCTGCGGTGCGTGTGGTGGTGGTCATGGTGTGTTCTCCGTTTCCGTGCGTCCGGCCGGATACGAAGAAGGCGCGAACGCACACTGGGTTTGTTCAGTGGTTGCGTTCGCGCCGGGCGACTCGCGGGTTCCCCTCCGGGGGGGACTTCCTAATTGGTAATGATAATCGCTCCTATCGACTGAGGGCGTTGCGCAGGCGGTCGCCTCCCGCCGTGCCGCCGGTCAGGTGTGGTTCGCTGTGGGAGAGCAGTTCGCGGGTGGCCTGGGTGATGGCGCGTTGGCGTGCCATGTAGGGCTTGCTTGTGACGAGGTCCGTCACGGCCTGTTCGAGGGCGTCGTCGTCGAGGGTGCCGTCGTCGTGGTAGAGGGCGTCGATGTCGAGCATGTCGAGCGCGTCGTCCATGGCCTGCGGGTCGATGCGTCCGAAGACGTCGGTGTGTTTGAGCAGTCCGCGTCGTGCCGCGGCGAGGTGCGCCGTGGCGGTCTGGTATCGGGCCTGAAGCTCGTCGGCCCGGTGTTCGGCCTCGTGTGCGCGGTCGCGGTATTTCGCGGCCTCGCGTCGTGCCGCGGTCGCGGCGAGGGCGTGGTCGGTGTCGGCGGGCTGGGGTGCCGTGTCATCCGGGATGGTGCCGGGCGTGGCGTCGATGGCGTCCGTCTGCGGAGTGGTTTCGGTCATGATGGTTCCTTTCACTGTCCGGTGCCGGTGCGGTCGAGACGGTCGGCGATGCGTTTCAGTTGCCGGTCGATGTCCTTGAGCGACTCGGCCATGGCGAAGTCGGGGCGGTGCGCGTCGTACGTGCGGATCGCGAGGGCGATGTCCCCCAGCTTGCCGATGATGCCGGTAGGCTCGGCGGTGGTGTCGTCGTCGGCCATGATGGTGTTCCTTTCGTGATCGTTGTTGGTCTGGTTGAGCGTGTCGAGTTTGCGTTTGCAGCGTTTGCTTACGGCCCTCTCGGCCTTGAGCTTGCGCCGGTAACGGTCGAGTTCCCGGGTCAGGCGTTTGCACTCGTGTTCCAATGCCTCGTTGGTTGCTTTGAGCCGGGCGGTTTCGAGCTTGTCGGCCACGCCGGCCAGCTGCGAGAGTTCCACGCCTATGCCTCCTTGTCTGCCTGAATGGTGGTGTTGGCGTGGGCGGCGGTCAGGCGTTCCGCCGCCCTGCCTATGAGGGCTTCCAATTCGTCCACCATGTTGGTGTCGGGTTCCGGCGCGTTCTGCTCGAACGCGGCTTGCATGAGCGCGTAGGCTGCGGCGGTGCGAGAGCCGAGCGCGACGGGCAGTGCGGTCTTCTCGTTGATGTCGAGGCTCAGCCCGGCGAACGCCTCAGTGCTCCCGTCCGCCTGCTCGTAGCAGTTCACGTCGAGCAGCACGGTAGCGGTGAGCCGGCTGGGATCATCGGCCACGCCCACACCCCCGGTCATACGCACGACGCGCTGCCAGTCGTCGTCCTTTCCGGGCGCGTACACGTCGACGTCGCCGGCCCAGCGGGGCGGCATCGTCAGCGTTCCGGTGTCGGCGAGCCTCGTCGGATCGGTATTCTGTTCACTGGCACTCATTTGTGTGCCTTCCTTTCTGCCACGCTTGTGGCGGATACCGGGGGATGCCGGAGGCTGATTGGCGTCACGCGCCGGCATCCCCCTTGTTGCGTCCGGCCGGCTAGTTCCACCGGTCGAAATCGGCCACGGCCTCACGGCCCTCTCGTTCGGCGGCCTGCTCTGCCTGCTCCCGCATGGGACGAACGGCTTCCCTCGCCTCGTTCTTGGCCGCGTCCGCGTCCCATCCCTCGGCGATCAAACGGGATACCTCGGTCTCATACGCCGTTTCGACGTCCCTCATGCTTTGGTCGAGTTCACGCCGGTAGGCGTTCTCGTACACGCTGCGGCGCTCCGCGTCGTTGTTGTCGTTCATGGTGATTCCTTTCATTGGTTGGTTGGTGGTTAGAAGAGTGTGCCTTGTTCGTAGTTGCGGGGGTCGAGTTCCTCGCAGAACATGGCGAGTTCGCAGAGCGGGCACGACACCTTGAGTGTGTCGGGGCTGTCGATGATCCTGCGCAGCGAGGGAGGCCCGTAGGCGAGCACTTGCCCGCACATGGTGCGGCATGTGCCTTCGTAATGGTCGAGCCATTCGGCGGGCTGGTGCATGACGAGTGCCGTGGTGTGGGGTTGTTTGGTGTCCATGTCGGCTTTCCTCCCTGTCAGAAGTCCGGTTCGCGGTCCGGCCCGTCCTCGTCTGTCGTCTCCGATGGTTCGGCGCTGTCGCCCGCACTCTTTTGGGAAGTGTCCAATGTGTCCAAAGCGTCCAATGTGTCCAGAATCTTCGGCCGCTTGACGCCCTGCGGTTCGAGTGACTCCCAGATGCGCAGCGAGTCCCACGGCTTGACAAGCGCCTCGATCCGATACCCGCGTTTGGTGTTGTCCTCGTTGCGTCCCGCATGGACGCCGGTCTTCTTGAGCAGTCCGGCCAGTCGTTTGGGCGTGATCTTCCGGTACTCGCTGCCGATGCCCCACGCCTCGGGATCGTAGAGGGCGAGGGCGTTGCACATATCCGCCGAACAGACGAAACGCCGTTCCTCCCATTGCCGGGACCATATGGCCGCAACGTCCCTGAGCAGCGCGGCGGACGGCGACGACTTGCGCAGGCCCTCGGCCGCGTCGATTCTCGACTGGGTCACATTGTCCTCCGCCAGCCTTGCCACGGTATCCAGCCATGACGTCTTGCGGCCGCGCATGTCGTCGTAGTCGTCGAGCGTCTGGGCGACGCGGGCGAGCGGCAGCCAGATTTCACGGAACCGGGCCTTGACGCATTCGGGCATGGCCGGCCGGTTGCGCAACGCCTTCAACACCTGCCCGTCGCCGGCCCATCGTTCGATATCCCCGAGCAGTCGCGTGTACTCGCCGTTTTCCTCGATGAGTTCCCAGTCGGTCTCGGCGACGGTATCGTCCGGGTAAAGGAACAACTGGATGCAGCGTTGCTCGGTATCGTCGGGAAGGTCGGGATTGTTGCCGGCGAACGCGACCGGCGCGAACGTGCTTTGCACGCTCGGCTCCCAGCCGCCGTCCTTGGTGGGCTTGTTGACCGGCCTTGTGTTGCCGACCTTGTACCCGCTGTTGACGATGGCAAGGAAGTCCTGAGTCAAGGGGTTGTCCTTGCGCAACGACCGGTCGGCCTCGTCCACGAGCATCGTGTAACCGGCCTCCGCGAGACCGGCGAGCAGACTCGCGGACGATACGGCGGCCATCATCACGGCGTTATGGGACAGATGCTTGATCCAGTCCAGAAGCGTGGTCTTGCCCGCGCCGGGGATGATCGAGCTAATCAGCAGCCGAGGGGTGGTGCCGAGACTGTTGCACGTCCATGTATGCAGTATCCACAACGTGACCACCACGAGGTCGTCAAGGGACGCGCCGACATGTTCGTCCAGCAGCTCCAGCACGCGCCGCCCCACGTCGCTGGACACTTTGGACGCTTTGGACGCATTGGACACTTCCTGTGTATGGGTGCCGCCAGAAGCGTCCACAAGGGAAACGGTCGCCTCGGCGGGCTTGAGCTGCGAGACTGGCGGCATCTGACCACGCTTCCCCGGCCTCGTCCTCGCCACGGCACCGACCGGCCCGGCCGGCACGGCCACGCCCAGATTCTCGATGGTCTGGGGCGTCATGGTCTCCCGCGCCTTCGTCGCGCTCATTGCCTGCTCCCTTCCATGACGTGATACCGGTTCACGGCATTCACTACATGCGCCGCGCCAACGCTTTGGACAACGCGCGGTTGTATTCGGCCGTACGCTGGTTGCGATACGTGGCCCTCTCGCCCTGCGGCCACTCGCCGGGATGATCCGCATACCAACGGCTGAGGTTCATCAAACGGTTCCATTCCAGCCACGCCGCGTAAGAGTCGGACTGCGACACGACACACACCTTCCCCGACGACAACGAGCAGCGCGACAGCAAGGACCATAACGGCCAAGGCCAGCCGGCCCGCCTGTGCGAGACAGACGGAGACGACGGCAAGAATCATGGTGAGAACGTCAACCGGCTTCACTGCGCACCCCCGGTCAGTAGGTCCACCAGCTCGGCCACCTGCTCGGGTGTCAGCAGGATACGAACGGCCGCGAGTTGATCCAGCCCCAACGACAGTGAAGCGAAGCCGTCGTAGTATTTGGTGGCGGTCATGGGCCGGCCCGGATCAATCGAGTTCGGGATTGTGATCCGCGTCACACGGCGAGCCGTAGTAGACTGGGACTCACGATTCTGGTTGTACGTAGAGCTGGAATCTTCACGGGTCGCGGACGTGGCAGCGTCGGCGACCTTCTTCATTTCTTCGGTCATGCATTCACCTTCTTGTACTTGGCCTTCGCGGCCTCGTTGTATTGGCTGATCCGTTCGGCCCGCTGCTCGGCTTCCTCGTCGCTGCTTGCCGTCGTGTTCTGAACGCAGGACGCCAGCCAGTCGTCAACGTCTCCCTTGCGATACAGAACGGTTTTCGGGCTGGGCTTGATGAACTTCGGTCCCCGGCCGATGTAGCGAAGCTGTCCGAGTTGACCGACTGACATGGGGACGTACACGCTGGTTTCCTCGACGGTCATGCGCACGTCGTCCGGGTTCGGACTGGCAGCGAACCTGTCCATGAGGGCCACGAATCGGGCCGTCTGGGTAGTCAGCTCGTCGGGGATAGTCACGGCCGGGACGGTCCGGTCGATGGCAGTGTGGTGAGTCTGAGTCATACCATTCCTTTCTTTGAGACTAGAGTTTCTAGTGATATCCAACTAGAAAACAAGGTAATTGTGACGATAGCACATTTTATGTGATTTGCAAGTCGTGTCTAACTGAGTTTTCGGGTAATGTGACGTCCATGGCTGGAACAGATAAAGATATTCAGGTTGGTCGCAACCTTGCTTCTCTGAGAGGTTCGCTGTCTCAAGAAGAGCTTGCAGCGCGTATGAAGCAGCGTGGCTATAGGTGGTCGCAATCAACCGTGTGGTCGATAGAGAGAGGCGACAGGCCGCTCCGCCTGACTGAAGCATTGGATGTTTTAGATTGTTTAGGTTGTGAGGGGGGCGAGATTTGGCAGCTGGTGGCCGCGAACGATGAGGTTAGATCGTTGCAAAAAAGCGTCGACTCGCTTGAGGATGGATTAAATTCACTGGAGAAGGCGTGGGAGAAGATAGAACATGATCGTCGTTGGCTGCTTATTTCGGCCTCCGTTCTGAGCGCCGACGATCTTGCGTCCGTCGAGGAAAGCGTGCATGAGATTCTTCTTAGAACGCGACCAGAGCGTATCTTGAAAGACGTCATACGGCACATGATCATTGGGTATGAACAGAATGATGTAGCTGAGCCAGAGGCCGACCAGTTAACGCCAGCGGGATATGAACGATATGTATATAACCGCGAAGGTTTTGGGAGCGGCGAGTTTGATTCAGAAGAGGGAAAGATGCTAGCTCCGCTACTGCGCGCGTGGCTGCCTTCGGTATTCGGTGATGTAGATGGCGACGATTCAGAAGTATGAGACCGCCGGCGGCATCCGCTACCGCGTACGCTATTGGGACCCATCCCACAAACAGAAGTCGAAGACGTTCCGACTCAAGCGCGAGGCCGACGCCTTCAAACGCCAAGTGGAAAACCAAATGGCAGAAGGCGACTACATCGACCCGGAGTTTAAGGCGCTGCCGCTATCGGCGATCTACCCCACCTATCTCGCCGGGAAGAAGGGAGTCGTCAAGGCATCCTACTACCGCGATATCGAAAGCGCTTGGAAGAATCATGTCGAGCCACGATGGGGTGATAGGGCGGTTGGATCCATTTACCGGTCGGAGGTCCAGACATGGGTGAGTACGCTATCGGCCGGCGATGAGAACAACGGCGTTAAGGCGAAGAGTGCAAGTGTCGTCATACGCGCCTATGACCTGCTTAAACAACTTCTAGACATGGCGGTATCGGACGGTCTCATACGCAAAACGCCATGCGCGGATATCAGGCTACCCAAGAAAGTGGCGAAGAAACGAACGTACCTCACGGTCGAGCAGCTGCTATCTCTCGCTGATGCAAGCGGAAGGTTCGCGCCGTTGATGCTTACGCTTGGCTTCTGCGGGCTACGAACCGGCGAAGCAAGAGGGCTTACCGTCGAGGATATCCACATTGCCGACCTGCGCATATCCGTGGAACGCAGCGTGACCCGAGTTCACAAGGAATGGGTCGAAAGCCTGCCAAAGACTTGGGAGCGGCGAAGCGTTCCGGTGCCCGACTATGTGATGCGCCGCATAGCCGAGGAATGCGAAGGCAAAGGCAAGAACGATCTTGTGTTCACGGGAGACGGCGGCGGGTACATAGGCGAGTACCGTCGCGGCGCTCACGGCTGGTATTCGCGGGCAATAGCTCAATCGGGCGTCCCGTCCCTCACCATTCACGATTTGCGGCACACGGCTGCGTCAATAGCCATATCGTCCGGCGCCAACCCGAAGGTTGTCCAGCGTATGCTAGGTCATCGAACAGCGGCGGAAACAATGGACAGATACGCGGACTTGTTTGACCATGATCTGAACACTGTGGCGGTCAGCGTGGACGATCGGATAACCTCCGTCATGTCACACACATGTCACAGCTCGGACAAAACACAGTGATCTATACCACCTTCTGTGAGTGTAGAACCGTTGGAAAATAACGGTTTTACACTCATGGGCGATACGTTCGTAGAGTTCGATTCCCGTCATCCGCTCCCAGACAAAAGGCCGGAAGCCCAATGATTGCAAGGGTTTCCGGCCTTCCTGTTTTTTCATGGCGAGGCGGTGCCCCTTTGCAAGATTTGGGTCAATTATGCCCAATCGTGACCCCGATAGCATGACCACATACAACGACACCGACAAGGAGCCAACGATGGCAAAAATCACACCAGCGCCAGGCGCACTGTTCGACGGCGGCAACTTCCGCCTCTACGACAACCGCATCGAAATCAACAAATACGGCCTCCTCGGCGGACTCAAAGGCTTCGGCGTCGTCTACTACAGCGACGTGGCCGGCGTAACCGTCAAAGGAAAATACATGACCGTCAAGAAGGCGGCTATGAAAAACGCGATCCTGCTCCAATTCAAGAAGAAGGAACAGGCACAGGAAGCACTCAACATCATCAACGCCAACAAAGCCTGACACGCCCCCACCTACGCGAAACAGCCCCGGCGCTCGCATACGAGCTGCCGGGGCTGTTTCGCGTCTATACCGGATCAGGCGCCCTGAAGTTCGCGGTATCTGTTTTCGAGCCCTTCGCGCAGCACCTGTGAGTAGTTGATGTTGTGGCGCTCGCCGAACGTGTCGAGCCATGCGGGGATGGTCACGTTCTTGCGTACCGCCTTGCTGCCGTACTTTTCGGCGTAGGCGTCCATGTCGAGACTGATGAGACTGACGATGCCATCCGGCTCGTCGGGCGTCACGTCGGCGATGTTGCTGGCATGCGGTACGTCGCGGCCGTCCTCGAGTTCGGTGAGCACCCAGCCGCTGGCCGCATCGCGTGCCATGTCGAGCGCTTCGGCGAGTGTATCCCCGCCGGTGACGAGGCCGGGCATGTCGGGCGCGGTGACGACGTAGCCGCCGCTGTGGTCCTCGTACGGGGTGAGGATGATCGGGTAGACCAGTTTCATTTCGTCCTCTTTTCGTTAATGCCGGCCTGTTTCCATATGGCTTTGACGATGTAGGGGTTCACGTCGCCGCGATGGTCGGGCACGGTGACCTTACCCGGCTTCGTCGGATGGACGTACTGGCGGTGGCTGCCCTTCTGCGCGATGGGCGTCCAGCCGTCGGCCAGCAGTATCTTCTCGATTTCCTTGAACCTCACACCCGCCATTATACGCATAATGCGCATTACGTCAAGTTTGGGAAGAAGAACCGACGAAAAACGGCTCTTCGGGTGTTTGTGTGGGTGTGAATCTTCTGTCTGGCTTACTGCTTATTGGTGTCCGGGGAGTTTGAGGTTGAGTCCGCCGCATTTGAGCATGACCAGGCCGATGAGGTTGTCGAG
>NZ_JAFEJT020000037.1 GCF_018555435.2 Bifidobacterium amazonense | reverse complement strand
ACCATCACCCAACACGACCCTGACCCTACGCGACATCCCGCGGCCCTCCCTTGGACAAACACCACACACAATCCAAGAAGAACACAACCACACACAAAAGGCAAATTAAACCCGACGAAATACTAGGACGTCGGTCCTCTTCAATGGCTCTTCGCGTTTTGGCGTGCATGAGTTTGTCGTTGAAGTGTCCGTGCAGTCTTGGTATTGCGATGTCACGCGCTGGGACGATCGGTAAAAGCATAAGAGGACAGGAAAACCATGCCCTTCTCTTTGGGCCTGTTCTCGTACGTGGCTCGTCTGTTGTCACGCTTTGTCTGAAAACGCATGCACGGTGCGAGTGTGGCCTGATTTGATGTCACACCTTTGCTGGAACCAGGATCTTCGGTCAGGTGTGACATGGAGCATGTGCACGGTTGGGGACATATGTCGGCCGATCGTTGGTATTACTGGGATCCCGTGAGACACCGCCTGTCACGCCCGGCCAGTATCGCCGTTTCTGGATGAAGTATGACACCGGTGCCGTCACGCTTCGCCGGCAGGAGTGTTTTCTGAGATTGCGTGACAGCAAAACGCGCCACATTCCGTACGAATCAGCCTGAAACGGCCAAGTGTGACAAACCACCACCGGAACGGCACTGCCTCGCACCGGTCACGCGATGGAACAATGAGAGTTTTTGCCATCCCGTGACCAGCCGATTACGCACGCAATGGATTGAAACGAGTCAATACCATCGCGTGACCTCGAAAACCACGATTTCGCGGTCACGGGATGGCAAAACAAGCGATTCTACCATCCCGTGACCAATGGCAAAGTCACAAGATGGAAAACCACGCCGAAATGCCATCGCGTGACCTGATCCGGACCAAAATCAACTACCCGATGTTGCCGCCGAAGATCTCGGATTGAAGGTTTTTGCGCGCGGTTTCCATCTGCGTGATCTGGCCGAGCAGCGCAATTTTCTCCGTGCCGTCCGGCAGGGCGGCCATCTGGCGTTTGGCCGCGCCGATCCGCCGCATGAAGCCGATGTCGAGCAGCCGGGCGAGCAGTTCGGTAGCGTAGCGGCGCTCGTCGGCCGTGGCCGGGCGCAGCTGCGCGGCGGCCGGATTCGTTCCGTCCGCACCGGGCACGCCTCCGGCACGCGCGTCCGATTCGCGCACGTCGTTCTCGCTGGGCGGCAGCGGCAGCGGCATCACCGCAAGTTCGTTGACCACCGATTCGAGCATCGGCCCGCCCGCCTTGATGAGATTGTGCATCCACAGTCCCTGCGGCATGTCGTCGGCCGGCAGTCCGCCCGCCGCGGCGATCGCCTGGAACAGCGAACGGAACACCGGCGTCATGAAGTTCGCCAACGTGAGCGACGCGAACCGGTCGCGGTCGATCGCGCGCGGCACCTGCACCAGCATCGCCATGAACTGCTGTTCGCAGATGAACACCGCATCGTCGATCTTGAAATACGTCTGCTCGTTCGCGTCCCGCCGTTCGAGCGCACGCCGCGCGGACGGATTCGCGTACGGGTTGCCGGCCGACTGCCCGCGCCCGGCGAACCCGGAGCCGCTGCCGAACCCGGCGTTTTCGCCGAATTCGCCCGCTCCCCCGCCGGCCCCGGCGAACCGCCGTTTCGGCGCGTACGCGTCCTCGTCGCGCACGTGCTGCCGCCGTCGCGCGTCGCGTACTTCGCGCTGCATGATGTCGAGATCGACGCCGATGCGCCGCGTCGCCTTGCGCGTGTAGATGTCGAGCAGCGACCGGTCGCGGATCTGCGCGATGAGCGGCGCCGCGGCCTTGACCGCGCCCATCTGCCCGGTCGTGTACGACGTGTCGAATCGGTTGATCGCTGCGTCGATGACGAAATCGTACAATGGCCGGGCTCCCGCGATCAGCGAGCGCACCGCCTCGTTGCCGCGTTCGATCCGCAGGTCGCACGGGTCGAGATTGTCGTCGGCGACGGCCACGAACGTCTGCGACAGGAACGCCGAGTCGAGTCCGAACGCGTGCAGCGCGGCCTTCTGCCCGGCCGCGTCGCCGTCGAACGTGAATACGATGCGCGAGCTCATCGACTGGCCTTCGACCTTGAGCGGGCCGACGAGCTGGATCGCGCCGAGCGAGTCGTCGGCGATGAGCCGGCGCACGATTTTCGCATGTTCCGCGCCGAACGCGGTGCCGCATGTCGCGACGGCCGTGTCGATGCCGGCCAGGTGCATGGCCATGACGTCCGTGTAGCCTTCGACGATGACGACCTGCCGTTTCTTCACGATCGCCGACTTGGCGATGTCGATGCCGTACAGGACCTGCGTTTTGCGGTAGAGCGCCGTGTCGGGCGTGTTGATGTATTTCGCGCTGATCTGGTCGTCCTCGTACAGCTTGCGCGCGCCGAAGCCGAGCGTGCGGCCGGTCGAGTCGCGGATCGGCCAGGTGACGCGGCCGCGGAAGTAGTCGTACACGCCGCGCTGGCCCTGCCGGGCAAGCCCGGCGTCGAGCATCTCCTGCTGCGTGAAGCCCTTGCCGGCGAGGTGGCGGACGAGATTGTCCCAGCCTTGCGGCGCGTAGCCGCAGCCGAAGCGTTCGCAGTCGGCCTGGCTGAAGTTGCGTCCGCCGAGCAGCTTGCGTGCGGGCAGCGCCTCCTTGGTGAGGATCTGTGAGACGAAGAAGCGCTGCGCCTCCTCGTTGGCCTCGATCAGGCGCGCGCGTTTGGAACCGGCCGGCTTGTCGGCGGACGAGCCGTTCTCGTAATGCAGTTCGATGTGGTAGCGGTCGGCGAGCAGTTCGACGGCTTCGCGGAAGTCGATGTTCTCCTGCTGTTCGACGAATTTGAACACGTCGCCGCCGAGCCCGCAGCCGAAGCAGTGCCAGACGCCGAGCGCCGGGCGCACGTTGAAGCTCGGGGTCTTCTCGTCGTGGAACGGGCACAGGCCCACGTAGGTGCCCGTGCCGGATGCCTTGAGCGTCACGCTCGCGGACACGATGTCGTACAGGTCCGCCCGCGCGCGCACCTTTTCCACGTCTTCCTTTTTGATCATCCCGGCCATAGTCCCCTAGGGTACCGGCATGTTGGGAACGACACGGAGCGTTGGACGACGGCATCGCACGATATCGATTTCATGATCGGTATCGTCACCGATATGATCGGCAGTCTAATCCCATTGAAAAACTTGGAAAATATCTGCATCATCCCATCCAAAAGTTGATTTGAAAACGTTATCGCGTTATAGTCCCTGACTGAAAGCGCGACCGAACGGCGCCGCGCCGACTCCGCCGTCGATACGTATCCATCGGCAGCCGCAGGCCGTCACACCACAAGCCACCGCCATACCGCAAGCCACCGCCCCGCGCCGCAGGACGCGGCGGCGCACCGCGGGATACGGCAACATACAAAGGAAAGCCATGACACACCAGAAGAACGTCAACTCGTTGGCAGTGATCCTGCCGATGCTGTCGATCTCGCTGTTCCTGACCAGCTACAGCGTCGTCAACGGCGTCATCCCCCAGCTCGGACGCGCGCTCAGCGTCGACAACACGTCGGCCGAGCTGCTGAGCACCACGCCGTCGCTCACCGCGCTCGTCACGCTGATCTTCAGCCCCGCGCTGGCCCGCCTCTTCGGACTGAAGAAGGTGATCGCCTCCGGCCTGTTCCTGGTGGGCGTCACCGCGTTCGTGCCGATGTTCGCCACCAACTTCGCCGTGGTGATGGCCGCCCGCGTGCTCTTCGGCATGGGCCTGGGCCTCTATAACTCGCTGGCCATCACGCTGATCCAGATGCTGTATTCGGGCGACCGCCGCGCCACGCTGCTCGGTATCCGCGGCGCGACCGAGAACCTTGGCCAGGCGGTGATGACCGCGCTCGTCTCCGTGTTCGTCCTCGCCGCCGGCTGGAAGGGCGCGTTCGTCGTCTACCTGTTCGCGTTCCCGGTGCTCATCTGGTTCTGGATCCAGGTGCCCGACGTGCATCTCGACAAGTCGGGCGCCACCGACTTCGAGGACGAGACGGCCGAAGCCAACCGTTACCCGGAGCGCACCAGCCCGGTGCTGGGCGCGTTCTGCGCGTGCGCCGCGCTGTACATGGTGTTCTTCAACGCGATCAACGTGCGGTTCGCCGAAATCGCGCAGCATATCCTGAACGACAGGAACTTCGATTCGTCCGTCATCATCTCCGTCGGCGTGCTGTTCGCCGTGGTGGCCGGATTCGTCTACGGCCTGCTGGAAAAGCGCTTCGGCGACATGACGTTCCTGATCGGCATGGGCATCTACTTCCTCGGCAGCCTGCTGGTGTCCGTGTGCGGCAACAGCTTCCCCGTGCTCGTCGCCGGCTTCTTCCTGTTCAACATCCCCGGCCCGATCCTCGGACCGTTCCTGTGCAACCGCATCCCCACGTATGCGAAGAAGAGCGCGCAGGCGTTCTGGTCGACGATGATCATCCTGTCGTTCCACGTCGGCGTGTTCGTCTCGCCGCTGGCGATGAAGGCCGTCTCGGCGATCACCGGCTCGTCCGATCCGGCCGCGCCGTTCCCGTGGTTCACCGCCGGCTTCGCGATCATCATCGCCGTGTTCGTCGTCTGGCGCGCCACGCACCGCACGAACAAGCCGTTCCCCGCGCTCTCCCGGTAGGCGCCCGCTCGGTAGCCCGGTAGACGCTCCGCCGCGAACGGCATGCCCCTCGTCCGCCGGTCCCGCCCGTCCCCGCCCGGCCGCGGCATCGCACGCCGGCACGGGAACGGGCGAACCGTATAATGAACGCCGGGATACAGCGCTCGCGGCAGACACACATCGCAGCAACGGCAACCGCAACCGCAACAAAACAACAGGAACATCACAACCAGCACAGGGAGACGCGCGCATGGCCCGCCGACGCAGCACCGACACCAAACCGGCATCCATCAAGGACGTGGCCGCGCTGGCCGGCGTGTCCGTGCCCACCGTGTCCCGGTATCTCAACGACCGCGGCGTCAGCGACGAGAAGCGCACGCGCATCGCCCGCGCGATCGACATGCTCGGATACCGGCCCAATCCGATCGCACAGGCGCTCGTCAACGAACGCACGAGCATGATCGCCGTCATGTGCGCCGACATCACGCTGTTCGGCCAGGCGCAGACGTACAAGGGCATCGAACAGCGGGCGCACGGCGGCGGCTATTCGCCGGACGTGTTCGTGCTGGGCGGGCGCGACGTGGCGCACGAGGTGCGTTCCTGTCTGGATCGCAACCCGGCGGGTCTGATCCTCATGAATTTCGATCCCGAATGCGCGGACGTGCTTGATCTGGTCCCGCACGACCTGCCGACCGCGGTGATCGCCGGCAACCGCGATGAACGGTTCGCGCAGATCTCGCTGGCGGAGGACGACGGCGGCTACCGCATCACCCGGCATCTGCTGGAGCTGGGTCACCGCAGCGTGCAGTACATCGGCATTCCGGGAGGCGTGGGCAGCTATTCGCGCATGGCCGGCTGGCAGCGTGCGTGCCGGGAGGCGGGCATCGTCGCCCCCGATCCGATCGCGTGCACGTGGCGGCCGCAGGACGCGCGTGCGATCGGCCGCCGTCTGGCCGACGATCCGGCGGTCACCGCGGTGTTCGCCGGCAACGACGAGACCGCGATGGGCGTGATCCGCGGCCTGCGCGACGGCGGACGCCGCGTGCCGGACGACGTGTCGGTCGTCGGGTTCGACGATCATCCGCTCGCGTCGATCTGGGATCCGGCGATCACGACGATACGGCAGGATTTCCATCGCGCCGGCGCGGCCGCGTTCGACGCGGTGACCGGCATCATCGCGGACCTGGGCGAAGGCCGCGTGGACAGCCGAACCCAGCTGGTCGAAGTCCCCGGCGAACTGGTGATCCGCCAGTCGTCCGGCCCCGCCGCACGCTGAGCGATACCGACCCGGCATCAGCACAGAATCGAGTGCAGTGCGAGCGCCGAGGTGTCGGTGAGTGAGGCGACCTGGTCAACGGCGACGCGCAGACGTTCGTCGTCGTTGGTCGCCTCGTTCCAGTCGTCGAGGAAGACGGTTTCGAGCGCGTCGGACGGGCGCGGCGAGTCGGCCATGAGCACGTCGATCAGATCCTCGACGATGCGCTGCTCCTCGCGATGCAATGGTTCGCGCGAACGCGGCTCCATCACGAAGTACACGGCGACGCCTTTGAGCGCGACGATCTCGTAGCTCGTCTCCTCGGGGATGACCACGTTCGCACCGTAACGCACCAGCGGACCGGATCCGTACGCGGCGCGCGTCGCCTCCTCCACGGACCATGCGAACCGGCCGATCAGGTCGCTGGTCGCGTTCTTGAGCTGCGCGAGGGAGGAGCGTGAACCGTTGAAATGGTCGGGCAGGAGTCGCAGCCGGCGCAACCGCGCGAACGCGGCGACCAGCAGGTCCGCGTCCCAGCGTTCGCCGTACCAGCGCCGTGTCGCCTCGACGATGCGGTCGATGAGCTTCGCGTCAGCGAGCGCGATCGGATTGAACGCGCCGGTGGCGATCGCGTCCTCCACGTCGTGCACGCAGTAGGCGATGTCGTCGGCCAGGTCCATGACCTGCGTCTCCATCGGCTTGGTCGCAGCCGGGGCGTTGTTTTTGAGCCAATGGAAGACCGGCTCGTCGTCCGGATACACGCAGAATTTGGTGGGTTTCGCGCCGTGCGCCGCGGCGATGCGCCCCGCTTCGGCGAACGTCCACGGGTATTTGACGGCCGCGTCGAGCGAGGCTCGGGTCAGGTTGACGCCGGCGGAACGTCCGTCGGGGAACATGATCTTCGGTTCGAGCCGGGTGAGCAGGCGCAGGGTCTGCGCGTTGCCTTCGAATCCGCCGATGTTGGCGGCGATGCGGGCGAGCGCCTGTTCGCCGTTGTGTCCGAACGGCGGGTGGCCGAGGTCGTGCGCGAGGCATGCGCAGTCGACGACGTCCGGATCGCAGCCGAGCAGTTTGCCGATCTGCCGGCCGATCTGGGCGACTTCGAGCGTGTGCGTGAGCCTGGTGCGCGCGAAGTCGTCGGTGCCGGCGACGAGCACCTGGCTTTTCGCGCCGAGCCTGCGCAATGCGGACGAGTGGATGAGCCGCGCGCGGTCGCGTTCGAACGCGGTGCGCGAGCGCGACTTGGGCGGCTCGGGGGCCCAGCGTTCCTCGTCGAAGGCGGTGTACGCCTCGCCGGCGGGTATCGTTTCGGCCGTCGTCATCAGTCTCCTGCCGTCAGTCGTCAATCAGTCGTCAGTCAGTCGGTCGTCGGTCGGACGTCCGTCAGTCAGTCGACCGTCCGTCAGACAGTCGCCGATCAATCGCCCGCCGGCCTACAGCAGCGTCGTCGGGTCGAGCTTGGCCAGATCGTCGGCCGGCAGCACGTCCGCGGCGTTGAGATACAGGCGCGGAATACGGTTGCGCAGGCATGTGAAGATCTCGTAGCTGATCGTGTCGGCGGCGCGAGCCCAGTCGTCGGCGGTCGGTTCGGCGAACTGCTCGCCGCGGCCCGGGCCGAACAGGCAGACCGTGTCGCCTTCGTGCACGTCGAGCTGGTCGCACGAGCCGTGCAGGTCGATCATGAACTGGTCCATGCACACACGGCCGGAGACGCGGTACAGCTTCGGGCCGTCCGCGGTCATGACGCGCACGGGTCCGCCGGGCTTGTCGATGTGCTTGGCGCCCTGCATGTCGAATCCGGAGGCGGAGCGGTGGATGCCGTCCGCGTAGCCGAGCGGCACGATCGCGGTGGACGTGTCGTCGGGGGTCAGGTACGTGCGGCCGTAGGAGATGCCGTGGCCCTTCTCGACGTGCTTGACAGTGCCGAGCTGCGCCTGCAGGGTCATGGCGGGCTTGAGCTGCCAGTCGCGCGGCGTGCCCATGGCCGGGTCGGGCTCATAGCCGTACAGGCCGATGCCGGGGCGGGTGAGTTCGAAATGGATCTCGGGACGGCTCAGCGTGGCCGCCGTGTTGGCGAGGTGTCGGATCTCCGGCGCGATGCCGGCCTTGTCCATGCGCGCGGTGAACGCGTTGAAGTTGGCGATCTGACGGTCGGTGGAGGCGACGAATTCGGGTACGTCGGGCGAGTCGGCGACGGCGAGGTGGCTCCACTGGCCGACGATGTGCAGCACGCCCTCCTTGGCGAGGGGCACGAGCTTGGCGAGCGCCGCGTCGAACGACTCCTCGGTGAAGCCGTTGCGGCCGAAGCCGGAGTCGACCTTGACGTGCACCCGGGCGGGCTTGCCGAGCTTGCGTGCGGCGGCCGCGACCGCGTCGATGCCGGGCAGGGAGCCGACGGAGACGTCGATGTCGTTGGCGATGAGCTCGTCGAACGGCACTTCCGTGCCGTTGTAGACCCAGGTCAGAATGTGGCAGCGGTCGGGGCCGATGCCGAGCTTGCGCAGCAGGAGCGCCTCGTGCGACTGCGCGGTGCCGAGCCACGTCGCGCCACCGGCGAGCGCGGCGAGCGCGGCCGGCAGCAGCCCGTGGCCGTACGCGTCGGCCTTGACGACGCCCATGACGGCGGTGCCGGAGTTCGGTCCGCCCACCACGTCGACGAGATGGCGCATGTTATCGCGCAGCGCGACGAGATCGACGATCGCCTGCGCGGGGTAGCGTTTGCGCGCGGCGCGGTAGTTGGCCTCGCCGGCCGGGGATGAGAATTGCCATTGCGGTGCTGCATTGAGAGTCATGCGCTCCATTGTGGCTCGGGATTGTGACGAATTGTGACGAATCACGCAAGGATCGCCAGTGAACCGCCCGCAGATCGTCAGCGTTCCACGTCGTGAGACAAAATCCGCGAACGTCCACGTCTTGTCCACAACGTGACCATACACTGTCACCAATCGTTCGCGCCAACGTAACCTTGGCGGCACGAACCTTTCTGATTCCCGGCGTTGAGGCGTGCCGGGGTCCCGGAACTCCGTCCGGTCCAGCCCATATCCAATCCGTATTGAGAGAAGACTCATGGATCTTTTTCGCAAGAAATCGGTGGATCAGCTGGTCGCTGAATCCACTCCGTTAAAGCGTACGATGCACACGTTCGATCTGACGATGCTCGGCATCGGCGCGATCATCGGCACCGGCATCTTCGTGCTGACCGGCAAGGGCGCGCTGACCGCCGGTCCGGCCCTGTCCGTGTCGTTCCTGCTGGCCGCGGTCTGCTGCGGTTTCGCCGGACTGTGCTACGCGGAGTTCGCGTCGATGGCTCCGGTGTCCGGTTCCGCCTACTCCTACTCCTACTTGGCTTTCGGCGAGCTGATCGCGTTCGTGATCGGCTGGGATCTGATCCTTGAGTACGCGTTGCAGGCGGCCACCGTGTCCGCCGGATGGTCGGGCTATTTCAACAAGCTGCTTGAAGGCTTCGGCCTGAGCCTGCCGGTCGAACTGACGGCCGCGTACGGCACCACGCCGGGCGTCACCACGTACTTCAACCTGCCCGGTTTCGTGATCGTGCTGGTCATCACGTGGGTGCTGTCGATCGGCATCAACCAGACGAAGAAGACCAACGACATCATGGTCATGATCAAGCTCGCGATCATCGTGCTGTTCATCGTGTGCACCATCTGGTACGTGAACCCCTCCAACTGGAAGCCGTTCTCCCCGTACGGCATCTACACGTTCCAGCCCGGCTCGACCCAGCCGTACGGCATCGTGCCGGCCGCGTCGATCGTGTTCTTCAGCTTCATCGGCTTCGACGCGGTGTCGTCCTCCGCCGAGGAGACCGTCGAGCCGAACAAGACGCTGCCGAAGGGCATCCTGCTGTCGCTGGCCGTCTCCACCGTCCTGTACATCATCATGACGCTGATCATGACCGGCATCGTGCCGTACAAGGAGTTCGCGAACTTCATCGACGCGCCGGTGGCCGGCGTGATCCTTGCGACCGGCATGAACTGGCTCGCGTTCATCGTCAACCTCGGCGCGCTCATCGGCATGACGACCGTGATGCTCGTGCAGCTGTACGGCCAGTCCCGCATCTGCTATGCGATGAGCCGCGACGGCCTGTTCCCGGAGTTCTTCGGCCACGTGCACGAGAAGTACCGCACGCCGTTCAAGGGCACCTGGTTCTTCGGCATCCTCACCGCGATCGCGGGCGGCTTCATCAACATCAACGTGCTGTTCGAGCTGGTGAACATCGGTACGCTGTCCGCGTTCATCATCGTGTCGGCCGGCATCCTGTGGATGCGCAAGACGCAGCCGGACGCGCACCGCGGCTTCCGTGCGCCGCTCGTGCCGTTCACGCCGATCTGCGCGATCGTGTTCTGCCTGATCCTGATCGCCGGACTCAACTGGGAGACGTGGCTGCGCTTCGCCGTCTGGTTCGGCCTAGGCCTGATCGTCTACTTCGCCTACAGCCGCAAACGCTCCAAGCTCAACACCGCCGCCTGAGTCGACTGAGCGGGGCGTTCGGGCTTTTTGGAGCGGAGATGCCAAGAGACGTCCCTGTGTTCGACGCAGGGACGTCTCTTGGCATCAGTAGGCGATATTGTCTGTTTAGTCCGAGCGGATAGTTCACATCTGTCTTGGGGCATGGTTGACAGGCGATATTGTCTGATTTTCCCCACATTCCCTTCCGGAACAACCGGTCGGGACGATCTCCGATAGCCAATGTGGGGAAATCGGCACTATGAACGAGCTCCGAGAAGTCACCGGGCATCATCCACTGTCGAAAAGTGGGGAAATTGGTATCATGAACGGCCATCATCGCCGCGCTTTATGATACCAATTTCCCCACTTCTGTCTTGATCTCTCGAATGTGGGGAAATCAGTACCATAAACAAGGACGGAAACCGGCGTGTCGCGTCGCAATTTCCCCACTTTTGGATATGAGCACACGAACTCACCACTCGTGGCGCTGGTAGGCGATCCTGGTGGTGTCGACGGGGCGGTCGAGGAGTTGGATGAGGCCGCAGCGCGCGAAGCCGCTGGTCTCGAGCACATGCTGCATGGCCTTGTTGTTGGGGTGGGTGTCGGCGCGGACGTTGCCGTAATGCTTGAGGGCCCAGCGGATGCAGTCGCGGGCGGCGTGCCTGACGAGCCCGGACGAGGCGATGCGGTGGATGGTGACATAGGCGTCGTTGTCGAGCCATGCGCCGTCGATGTGCGCGTAGGTGGGGTCTTCGCCCGGGCAGAGGGCGAACTGGGCGAGGATGCGCTCGTGGCCGCCGACCGTGTCCACGAGCAGCATGGTGCGCCCTTGGGCGATGTCGTCGCGCACGACCTCCTCGCGCGGGAACGTGGCGCCCCATTGGGTCGGGTTGCCGTTGCGCGCCATGAGTTCTCGCGCGTGCGCATAGATCTTCTGCATCTGCGCGAAATCCCGCATGGTCGCATGCCTGAATCGCCGGGACGACGTGACGGATGACGCTTCGGAACCCACAACTCACCTCATGATCGAACAGTACGTAACTGAGCCGATAGGCTACCACGCCAATGGCACAACCGCGCCGCCCGTCACATATCGCGGATGGCGGGCCGTCAGCGAAGCCTGCCGAGGGGCGAGGCATCCGCCGCATGGGCTCCGACGCCGGCGGCTTCGATGTAGGTCATGTCGAGGCTGATCGCGCCCGGGGCCAGCGGGCTTCCGTCCCGGCGGCGGACCGGCATCGGATCGTCCCAGCTGTCCGGTTCGACCAGCGGCACGCTGGCTTTGAGCCGCATCACCTGGCATTGCGGCCCCACACGCTCCCGCCGACCGTGAACAGGATGTACGCCTCTCCTCCGATGACGTGGAATTCCGGTGCCCAGAACGTCTGGATGAGCCCGCGCGATTCGTCGTACGGCAGGATGAGATGCTGAGTCGCGTCCGGCGCGAACAAGGCTTCCGGGGTGTCGGCCTCGCGTAGAATGTTCTCCTTTGCCGTTGCGTCCGATCTTGCGTATCAGCAAACAACCGGACTGCCGCGATCGATTGTCAGTTAGGTCACGATCAGCCGGATGATGCGGTTGCCCGGCCGGGCAATGATGCGGATGTATCGAACCCGCCATAGACCGTGGCATTGGTATTCGTTTGGTCGTTCGCCCGTGTGCACCGCCACCAAATCGTAATGTTCGTCGTCAAGCGATAAATCGATCTCATGCAACGGCGTTCCGGTCGCTTGGATACGGATGTCCGTTATGACGGTGTCACCTTCCATGTCGACCTTGATCCACGATTCAACGTCGGATTGCGGCTGCCACCAGCCGTCACCGGCATCGGTGACATGGAACGGTTCGTGTCCGGCAGCATAGGAGCCGGCGAAAACGGGATGATTCCGGGCAAGGTCGATGTCGCGTGATGCCGAACCCGTCTTCTTCGCCTCGTACCGCAGCTCATCCGCGTTCATGCAGCGAGGCGGAGGAACCATATCGATCACGGTCCGCGTGCTGTCAGGTGCATTGACCGTGATGACGGCAGATGCCGGGTCCAGCCCATCCGCTGTCGCCGTGATCTTGTTGGATCCTCCGTAGTATCCGCGAAACGTCGCCGCACCTTCCCCGTCCAGCAGACTACGACGCTCCGGACTCAACACCATGCTCTTGCCGGTCGGGAGTATGCCGAGTCCGTCGACATGTAACGTCACAGTGCGCTCGTCGGCAACCGGCTGACCGTTCGCATCACACAGTACGACGTGGAGGAACGCGTCCTCCTGCCCGTTGCCGGCGATCGTCGTCCGATCCGGTGTCAGGATGATTCGTTCGGCTGGGAGTCTCGATTTCGGCGCCGGAGCAGGGATACCGCGTAGCCGGGCCCGATACCAGTACCACGCGTTCTTAGGCAAACGATGGTAGTCGATCATACCCATGCGGCCCATTTCGCCGAGGATGCTGCCATGGTCAAACCCGCACCACAGGGCTTTCCCGCTACGCCATAGGTAATCCACGTCGGCTCCATCGGAAAAGTTGCCATCATAATGCCCCGGACGATCTTCGATGCGACTGCCGTACTCCGACACAAGATTCGCGAATCCGGGGTCGGGGAACAACGTCGCCCCATCCCCGTTGTAGCCGGTCACATCACCGATGCCACCAAAATCCCCACGTTGGGCTCCGCCCACTGCCGCCGGACGTGTGGGGTCCAGCTCGTGGACGCGGTTCACGAGTCGGCGCGCGAGGGCACGGGCCTTACCCATGACTTGATCGTCGGAGAAGAATGGCTCGTTGCATACACTCCAAGCGATCACGCTAGGATTGTTGCGATGCTGACGGATCATCTCCTCCAGCGTCGTCAGGCAATGTCGCTCGAACGGTTCCTGGTCATGCTCGCAGGGCGGATATCCGCTGGCAGTCCACCATCCTTCGATGTTCGGCCCTCCTGTACCCCAGAAGCACAGCTCCGACCAGTACATCACGCCGAGACGATCGCATTCGTCAACGAAGAACGGATGGTGCGGGTAGTGCGATCCACGGATGAAGTTCATGCCACAGTCCTTGATCATCCGTACGTCCCTGGTGATGGACGATCTGGTGACCGCGTCTGCCCAGCCGGCCTGGTCCTGATGCACATTGGCTCCGAGGATCCGCTCATGCCGCTCGTTCAGAAAAAATCCCTCGTCCTTGTCAAATCGGATCGTCCGTATGCCGAACTTCGTCCATTGGACATCGACTAATGTATCGCCATGATACAGGCCACTGCGCAGACGGTATAGGTTTGGATGGTCGAAATGCCACAGCTGTGGGTCTTCGATGCGCAGACACTGACGGATCTCGTCGACCTCATTATTCCCAACGACCATATCGATCGGCGAATCGCACACGGCTACACACCGATCGCCGAAGAACGCTTCCGAGCGCAGGATCAGGCCCGTGTCCCGAACATTGATGCGGGTGGATGCCATTATCATGGCCTCATGGCCGCCGAATCGCTCCGTGGTCACGGTAACACCCTGCCACCGCAGATGCGACGGCTCGACAACGTGCAGGTACACGTCACGGTAGATGCCGCCGTTGAACTGGTATTCGCCGGCCCGCGGGGCGACCTGCGGCTGCCATAGATTGTCGACGAGCACGGTCAGATGGTTCTCTCCAAGAACGAGCGCGTCGGTGACATCTATGCAAAAGCAGGTGTATCCACCAACATGTCTGCCGACCGGCACACCGTTCACAATGATTTCGGCACGTTGAAACGCACCAAGAAACTCCAAGAGCACCTGTTTGCCGGCCCAGTGCGACGGAACCACGAACGTTCGCGTATATGTGCCGTATCCGACGTAAAAGTCATTGGACATCTCGTACGGGATGCCGAACGAGTGTGGCAGGCCGACGTCACTCCAGTCGTCGGACGGTTCCGCCCGATGATCGCCATGACGGAACTTCCAATCGTTGTTCAGCAATATGGTGGTGCGCATTGTGACAAATCACTTTCCGTACAACGAGGCTGGATCGACGGCGATGCGCTGGCCGGCGGCGAATCGGATGTCGAGCGATGTCCCGTCTGGGCCGGTCAGACGAACTTCGCCGTCGCGCAGGCCGGTCAGGGTCAGCGAAGCGACACGGCCGTCGCGCCAGGTCAGGTCGGCGGTCGCGCCGGCTTCGAGCACGACGCCGCGCACGGTTCCCGAGGCGAGCGTCTTCGGCAGTGCGGGCAGCACGAACACCTCATCGCCGTAATCCTGAAACAGCGTCTCGTACATGGCGGCCACGGCGCCGAAATTGCCGTCGATCTGGAACGGCGGATGGTTGTCGAACAGGTTGTCGAGCGTGGAGCCCGTGAGCAGTTTGACGATGTTGGCCCATACCCGGTCGCGGTCGCGCATGCGCGCGTAGAGCGCGATCACCCACGCCTTGCTCCAGCCGGACGACCCCGATCCGTGGTCCATGCGCCACGCGACGAATTTCGCCGCAGCATCGGCCAGTTCGGGGGTGCGGTCGACGCGGATCTCACGGCCGGGGAACAGGCCGAACAGCGGGGAGAAATGCCTGTGGCCGGGTTCGGTTTCAGTCCGGTCATGGGGCCATTCCATGATCCGCCCGTCCGGGCCTATCGCGGTCGGGCGCAGGCCATCCAGCCGGTCGCGCACGTCCGCGGCAAGGCCGTCGCCATCCCGGCCAAGATCATGTGCGATGGCGAGATACTGGCCGAACAGCTCACGCAGTATCTGGTTGTCCATCGTCGAGCCGACGCACAGCACGCCGTCTCGTCCGTCGTCCGTCCGGTACGTGTTTTCGGGCGAAATGCTCGGCCCTACGGCCCAGTATCCGTCCGCATCGCGGATCATGGTGTCCGTGAAGAACAGCACGGCGTCGCGCAGCATGGCGAAATGCCGTTCGATGAACGCCCGGTCACGCGTGTACCGGTAGTGCTCGGCGATGTGCAGGCACAGCCATGCGCCGCCCAATGGCCAGATCGACGCGGGCATGCAGGCGTCTTGGGGCGCGCAGTCGCCCCAGATGTCGGTGTTGTGATGCGCCACGAACCCGCGTGCACCGTACATGTCACGGGCCACTTCGCGCCCGCGCGCGTCCATCCGGTGTACGTGGTCGAGCAGCGGCATGTGCAGTTCGCCCAGCCCGGCGCGTTCGGCGAACCAGTAGTTCATTTCGGCGTTGATGTTGATCGTGTACTTCGATCCCCACGCCGGCTCATAGTCGCGGTTCCAGATGCCTTGCAACGTGGCCGGCAGACTGCCCGCCCGGCTTGAGGCGATGAGCAGATACCGGCCGAACGCCAGGTACGTCTCCCACAGGGCGATGTCGGTGCCGCCGTCGGCGACACGACGCAGCCGTTGCGGCGTCGGCAGCGAGTCCAGTGCCGGGTCCTTGAGATCGTCACCGAACATGATCGCACCGCGATCGTACAAACGGCGGTAGTCGTCGACGTGACGGTCGCGCAGCCGTTCGTATCCGAGACGTTCCGCCGCGTCGAGTGTAGCCGCGCACCAGGCGGCAGGATCGGCCGAACGGAACGTGGTGCGCCCGGAGACCAGTATCGTCACCGTACGCGCGCCGGTCACGTCGACCGTCACACCGGTGCGTTCTATGGTGCCGCCGTCGGCGAGCACGCGTACGGCCATTTCGTATCCGATGCCGTTATCGCCGCCGTTGACGCCGTACAGCCGGATCGTGCGTCCATCGACCGGGGCCACGCCTCCGCACCGCCATATCAGCCCGTTGCGCACATCGTTGCGCGACACCGTGACCGTGCACGATACCGATGCCTGCACACCGGCGGCGGGTTCGATGCGGTAGACGAGCACGTCGTCGGGATTCGATGCGAAGCATTCGCCGTGCAGCGTCCGATCGCCCCGACTCCTGTCTACGAATGCCACCGCGTCATCCACGTTGAGCCCGCGACGAACCGTCGGAAGACGCTCCTCTTCACCGCCGTTGCCGTCAGAGACGTCGATCCATACGTCACCCAACGGCTCGTAGTGGCGCATGTCGGGCACCGGGGCGTACAGGCCGCGTTCGGCCAGACGCTGAGCCCCCTCGATGTCGCCGTCGAGCAACAGCGAACGCACGCGTCCGACGGTGCGGGCCGCATCGGGGTTCACGCGGCTCATCGGGCCACCGGACCATACCGAGTCCTCGTTGATCTGCAGGTGTTCGCGTCTCGCGCCGCCGTGAATCATCGCGCCGAGGAACCCGTTGCCGACCGGGATCGCCTCGTTCCAGTCGCGGGCTTCCGTGTCGAACAGTATCGTATGCGTCATCGTGTTACAGCCTCCTTGCTGTGGCTATGCTGACTCGTTGTCCCAATGCAGTCCGGTCAGTCCGTCGAGGATCGAACCGACCGCCCACGGCATCAGCGCGAACCATGTGCTGGCAGGCCGGCCGTCGGGATAATGCTCTTTCAGCAGTCCCTGGCTGTAGCAGAACCGTTCGGACATCCAGCCGACCTTGCCGTAATCGTATTCCCCGTCGACCGTGTTGTAGGTCTGGCAGCTCCACGTGACGGTGTCGTTCATGCGCGAGCGCACGTAGTAGTCGTCGTCGCGCGCGGCCAGGTAGTAGCTTATGTCGCCGATGACGTTGCTGGACATGGGATGGATGTGCGGGTTGCATGTCGAGGTGATGCTGCCACCGCAGCTCGACCATCCGACATGGTTCAGCGGAGGCACGTCAAGTGGCGAGTTCCAGCAGAATTTGAACGTGAACTCGTAGCACAACGCGTCGCGCATGTGGTCGAGGTAACGTTCGTCGCCGGTAATCTCATGCAGCCGACGCGTAGCTTTGATGTATGCGAGGATGCCTTCCGAATCGACTGCTTTGGACGTGTCGAGCGGGGTACCGTAGCATTCCATGCGGCACACGTACGTGTCATGGTAGTGCTGTTCGGCGTGACGCAGTCCGTCGAGATATCGCCGGTCGCCGGTGATGAGCGTCCAGTATGCGCCCGCCGCCAGGCACCATGCGCCCGCGAACGAATCGTAGACGATGCCGGTTCCGGTCCGCTCGCTGAACAGGTACGGGTATTCGTCGTCGCCGTTGCGGCTACGTTCGAACACGGCGATGACGCGCCCGGCGAAGTCAAGCCAATCGTCGTGGCGGACCGATCGGAATTCCAGCTCGTTGCGGTAGCAGTCGAGGATGTAGTACACGGCTTGACCGTCGAGATACGAGCTGTGACCGGCGGAGGGAAGCCGTTCGAACCACCACCCGTGATTGCTCCATGTTCCTTGGTTGACCGCGTCGAACGGCAGTCCGCTCGCCGGGTTCATCGAATCGTGCACGATGGCGTCGATGCAGTCGATGGCATGAGCGCGCATCGTCTCGTCGTTGAGCCGCAGCGCCGAAGAGAGCATGGGGCCTGCCGCCGCCATGCCGTTCGTCCAGCTGACCGAACCGAGTTCCTGATATTCGATCCCGTCCGCGCCCGGTCGGTCGGCGATGTCGTGATGAATGTCGAATACGAAGCCGGCGTACATGTGCCGGTCGGCCAACCATGCGTCACGGTCGACGGCTCCGCTCAGGTCGCGCACTGCCTGTTCGGGAGAGCCGACTGTACGCGGCGGCTGGTGGAATCGTCGGTATGTGTACCCGATGGCCGGTTCAATGCCGAGTTCGTCGGCGGCCGGATAGTCGAACACGTCGATGACGGTCGTGACGCGCTCCCCCGGCCGCAGCGTCAGGCAATTGTCTCCCATCGGCGCACGCTCATGCACGTTGGATGAGCTGACGAACAGCCACGGCGCGTTCTCATAGCCGAGCGTCACGCCGACGGACGGTGTGCCGGAAACGCTGCCGTCATCACAACAGTATCCGGCATACTGCACGAACGTTGCCGTCCCGGCGTCTCCGCGCGGCGACCAGTCCCGCAGATCGCCGTCGCCCGTATCAACCAGATACGGGCTGGCGCACAAGCCGACAATCCTTGCGCCGTCGAACATGAGCGCGCACGGGTTGGCGAGCCGGTCGCCACGCACCATCCACCATGAGGACGCCGGACAGGCCGGCTCTCCGGGCCGCATGCGCGGGAAACGATCGGGCACGGCGATCGGCGCTTCGCCGCGGTTGCGCCCGTACATGAATCCGGGAAGGAAGAACCGTATATCCTGCGACGAGACCCTCGTGTCGAACGGCAGATCGATACGGATCACCCCGTCGAACACTTGTGTGGACACGTTGATGATCGTAACCGTGTGACGCATTATGGCAATGTCGTCATGAAGGACATCCTGCTGATCGCTTACGACAAGCATGTCCGGATTCACAGGACCGTATTGCGTGCCACGACCGGTTCGATTTCGTACGGTAAATTCAAGCATCATTGCTCCTTGCAACAAAACATGGCTGGCTCATCTGATACCTTGTCGGACTTCATATGACCGTCCCTTTGCATTGCTCCTTCCTGAAGAGAGAGCCGCCAGCGGAGCTGGCTGAGGGGGTGAAATACCTGTCACGTTACATCCGGCAAAACTAGGCAGGCCGATCGTACTCACCACACCCGGATCCGGTTACGGCCCGGCGCAAGAGCCTCCAGCGGTCCTGCGTGGCGCGTTGCGCCAGCTGCCCGCACTCCGGTCATATCTGTGTCGAGCACGTACGGCGTGCCGTCGGCATGCTCGTAGAGTTCCTCGACGAGACGCGGCGTGCCGAGCGTCGCGGTGGTCACGATCGGCATGTTCGATGCCGCGACCGCTTCGGGCACCTCGCATTCGAGATACAATCCACCGTCCGATTCGACCAGGGTGATTGGCATGACCGCATCCGTCGCCGTCTCGGCGGCGTCAAGCCCGCCAAAATACGGCAGGTCGGCCGCGTTGCGTTCCGGCGGGCCGACGATCGAACCGTCTTCCGTCGCCGCACCGGCACCGGCAAGATACAGGTTGCCGCCCGCATACAACGGCTGCAGCGGGTTGCGCTCGCCGCCACCCTGCTGCGGGTCGAGCCACATGCGTCGAATCCGCTGCACGTACTCGGGTTGCGATACCGGATGGTCGGCGTATTCGCGCAACCCGAAGGCACCGATCGGCGCCTTGTCGAGCTGCGGCGCGAACACGTTGTTGAGGTAACGTTCGTCGCCGCCGGAGACGACCGCGCAGCCGGCCACCCCAGTGGTGTGCGGAAAATGATACGGCGTCGAGCGGTCGGGCACGGTGTGCGTCTCGATCGACCCGCAGATAAGGTTGTTGACGAACGCCCCACCCTGCGACCAGTTCTGGAACATGATGTCGGAGGCGAAAATGTTGTCATCGACGACATACGGGCCGTGGCTGACCTCGATCATCAGGTCGCGCACATTGCGGTGGAACACATTGCCGGTCACGCGCGTGCCCTGCGCCTGCCAGTCGAGCCACATGCCCAGCGAGCAGTCGTGGATGTTGTTGCGCGCGATCACCGTATCGAGCGCCGCATGGAACTTGATGCCGGCGACCTCCCAACCGAAGAACTCACGTTTGAGACCGATGCGGTGGATATGGTTGTGTTCGACGAGGCTGAACGCGCAGCCCATGTGACCGACGACGCCGTTCTGCCCGCAGTCGTAGATGTCGTTGTCGCGCACGATGTGCGAGCCGACCTGACCGCGCCGCCAGCCGACGCGCAGTCCCTTGAAGACCGCTTCCAGCTGGTACTGGTATCCGGTCTTGCGGTCGGTGCGCATCGAATCGTTGTCTCCGGACGAGATCTCCTTGCCGAGGCTGACGGCGCTGAACTTCGCGTCGTGCAGCACGTTGTCTTCGATGATCCAGCCGCACGACCAGTTCGGGCCGACCATGCCCCACTGCTGCGAGGTGGGCGGCGCCCAATCGCACGCGGCCTGACGCATCTCGAAGCCGCGCACGGTGATGTAGTTCACGAAATGGCGCGTCGGGAAGAAGCAGGTGCGGCGCACACTGATCTCGACCAGTTCCTCGTTCGGATCGTGATCATGGAAGTTCGCGGTGATCGTGGTCGTGCCGGCGGCCGCATCCACGATGGCATGCCACACGTAGCGTGTCTGATCCGGGTCGAGGACCGGGCAGTCGAGGCCGAGCGCATTGTCCTTGATCGTGGTGCGTTCGACCGGCTCATAGACGGCCTCAAGATCAGTGGACTCGTAGAACGAGCGGCCGTTCAGATACACGTCGCCCAGATGCTTGTGCGGTTCGCAGTCTGGTTTGGGCGATTCGAGCCAGTCGCCGGCGATGATCTCGGCAAACGGGTTGAATCCTGCGAACATCTCGTTGTCGAGTGTGACCGTCCATACGCGCGGATGGCCGTCGACCTGCCGCCATCCACCGACCGGTTCGGAGCCGGTGATGATGGGACGCCGCTCCCCCGACGCGCCCTGATAGACGATGCGATACTGGTCGTTCAACCCGCCGCGTAGCGGGTCGACCGATTCTCGGTACACGCCCTCGTGCACGGTGACGGTGTCGCCGGCGACGGCGAGTTCCGCCGCATGTGAGATCGTGGCGAACGGGTGCGCCGCATCGCCGAGGTTGTTATCGTCGCCGTTGACGCTGACATGGTATTCCGTCATTGGAATCGCTCCTTTTACATATGGGACAGATGGCGTATGGGTTGGATGGGACTATTCCCCGACCCGCATCTCGTCGGGGCCGAGGAACCGGAAATCGGAGAAGACCGCTTCGCCGCCCGTCTGCCGTGTCGAGTAGACGAACAGTCCGATACGGCATCCGATGAAGTAGTCGAGCGTGTAGTACAGCCGATATGTATCGCCCAGTCGTCGCCACTGGCCTTCGTGGCACTCGTCATCCGCATCGGCAACGGGTCGGTAGTGGAAGGTGACGGTGTCTGCCATGTCGGTGAAGTCGTATTCGGCGCGCAACTGCACCAGCGTGCCGTCGAGGGTCGCGGACGCGCTTTCGGCGGCCGGGGAGATCCAGTCGCCGTCTCCCCACAGGGCGCCGTCGCGGTACGGTTTGAATCGGACGGTCAGCTTCGGCCCGTCAGCAGTCTGTTCGACGCCGATGAACCGGTGGTATCCCTGCATTGCGGCCAGTCCCGCGATGTCGCCGTCGTACAGTCCGGACACGTCAAGCGTGACTTCGGCGGCGCAACGCGGACCGACGGTGCGTTGGGTGAGTGTGTTGCGAGCGTGGTTGATGTTCGTGACGACGCGGTCGGCGCGCAGGACCAGCGAGCCGGTCCGTTTGGTCAACGACCATGCGCTACGTTCGGGATTGTGGTTGAACTGCCAGAACGGTTTGAGATCGGTCGATTCGACGTCGGCCGCACCGTCGTGCGGCGTATACCGGAAATCGTCACTGCCGTTGAGCGGCGCGTACCGATGCCCCGCATGTTCCACGGTCACACCGGTCACGTTCACTTCATGCGGCACGCGGCCATTGTCGCCGAGAATCGGGAATCCGTCCTCGCCAAAGCGCATCGGCATGATCGTCAGCGCGCGGCCGAGCGCTCCACGATCATGCATCATAAATGCGTACCAGTCTCCGGAGGGCGTGTCCACCATGCCGCCCTGTGCGTCGCCGAGCCCGTGGAAGCCGAGGTCGTCGTCGAGGATCTCGCGTGCGGCGAACTCGCCATCCAAAGAATCGGCGACGAGGCATGCTTCGGTTTTGCTGTGATCCGGCGGGTAGTGGCAGGTCCACACGTAGTAGCGGCCGTCGTGTTTGTAGATGTGACATCCTTCGTAGCCGAGACCCGAGTTCGGGTCGTCCTCGGCGATGATGCGGTCGAGTCCACCCGGCTTGGGACGGCTGAGGTCGGGTTCGAGTTCGGTCAGGTGCAGCTGCATGTTGCCGTGGACGATGTAGACGCGACCGTCATCGTCGTACAGCACGCTGTTGTCGTGGTAGAAGCCTTCGATCACGCGTTTCGTCCACGGTCCGGCCGGGTTCTCGGCTTCGAGCACATAGGTCTTGCGCGTATCGTTGGCCACGAACACGACGCGGTACACACCGTCGTGATGGCGCAGCGACGGAGCCCACATGCCTTTGCCGTACGCGTTGCCGCCCGGCTCGTCGAGCCGTTCGCTCGGGGTGTCGTCCAGCTCGGCGTAGGCGTGGGCGAGGAATTCCCAGTGCACCAGATCGTAGGAGCGCAGGATGTCACAGCCGGGCATGAGGAACATCGTGGTGGTGGCCATATAGTAGGTGTCGCCGACCCGGATGATGTCCGGATCCGGGAAGTCGGAGTTGATGACCGGGTTGGTGCCGGTCACGGTCGTATATCGCGTGTCGTTCATCGTTGGCCTCGATTGCGTTCGTCATGTTGTGCCGCCGGCACGTCTATCGGTGGATCGATCTGCCGTGGGAGTCGGGGATGCCGCTCATGCGGTGGAAGTAGGTGTTGATCTGGTCGCGCCATTCGATCGCGTTGCGGCGTTGGCGTTGGAGGCGTTCGGCCACGTTCTCGAATGTCGCGTCGTCGATGCGTCCACGCAGTCCGTCCCAACGGCGGATGTAGTCGTCGACCGCCTCGACGCCGGCGAAATGCGTGTCGTAGATGTGCTGGATGACGGTTTTGCCGCTGTGCAGCACATGCGTGTACGGCACATGGTGGAAGAACAGCAGCACGTCGTCGGGGCAGGTGCCGGCGTCTTCCAGCGCGGCGGCGATGCGCGGCGCGTACTGGCCGATGTAGCCGGTGCCGGTGGCGACGGTGCGGTCGACGCCGGTGCCGTCACGGTCGGAGTAGTGGTAGGTGCCCCACCGGTCGTATTCGAAGTCGTTGACGCCGACGCCATAGTGGTTCTCGCGCTTGACCATGAATCCGACGCCGAGCGGCGCCACATAGGATTCGTAGGTCGCGTTGGAGGTATCGAGCATCCATTCGATCGTCTCTCGCGCCTCGTCGTCAGTTCGCGCGAACGTGAGCGAGGTCCATTCGCGGGCGATGGCATCCGCGGTGAGCGATCCGTCCCAGCACATGCGACCGTAGCCGTACAGGTTGGCCTGCGCGAGCTTGTGGCCGGTCCAGTTGTCGTCCATGCCGATGTTGGCGACGGCCGCATAGCCGATGTTGCGCCGGTCGACGGCGGCAAGCGGCAGGTATGCGGGGACGGTCACGGCCGTGTCCGCATCGTATCCGGTGTCGGTGTCGAGGCTCGCGAGCCATTGCGGCAGCATATAGTTGACGTCGATCTGATGGCCGAGGTATTCGGCGGTGATTTGGAATTCGACGATCAAGTTGGTATGCCGCATCGCGCCGATCAATGGGCTGAGCGGCTCGCTGGGCTGGAAATCAATGGGTCCGAACTTGACCTGCAGGATCGCGTTCGCCTCGAATCTGCCGTCCAGCGGGCGGAACGTGTCATAGGCGGCGCGGGCGCGGTCGAGCGTACGGTCGCGCCAGTCCATGTGACAGTCGTAGACGAACGCGCGCCAGATCACCCGTCCGCCATGCGGCTCGAGCGCGCGGGCGAACATGTTCGCACCGTCGGCATGGTCGCGTCCGTAGGAGAACGGCCCCGGCTCGCCTTCGGAGTCGGCCTTGACCACGAACCCGCCGAAGTCGGGGATCATGGCGTAGATGTCGTCCACGGTGCGCCGCCACCATGCGTTCACGGCCGGATCAAGCGGGTCGCAGGTGTCGAGTCCGCCGATGATCTTGGGCGCGGCGAAGTTGACCGACAGGTAGGTGTCGATGGCGTATTCGGAGAAGATGCGGGCGATCTGCGCGACACGATCGAGCCACGGGTGCGTGATGAGCCGGATCGCCACGCCGCGCACGTTCACGTTGTTCAGGCTGACCGCATTGATGCCGACGGAGGCGAGGAACCGTGCATAGGCCTCGATGCGGGCCATGTCGCCGCGGAACACGTCCGAGTCGCCACGTTCGGGGAATTCGAGGTATTCATGGTGCTCGTTGCTGTTCCAGCGGCCGAAGAAGATCGATTCGCCCGCATATCCGCGTTCGACCGAACCGTCGGTCTGGTCCCAGTGGTCGATCATGCGGATCGGCTGGGACGGAATGCTGACGATGCGCTCATCGATCGTCCCGCCGAGCATACGCCGGCGCATCCAGTCGTAGAAGCCGTAGATCAGCGCACGGGTCGTATTGCCCGTGATCTCGGTGACGCCGTCGGCGACGTCGATCGCGAATCCTTCGTCCGATTCGAGCACGGACGGTCGGGCCATCAACCGCACCGTCGAATCGCGCTCATCCGTGACGCATGGCCGTTCGAGCAGCTCGGCGATGTCCGCGCGGATGCGCAGCGACCGCGCGTCCTCACCGACCGCGCTCACGTCAAGAAAGAACACCTCGTCACGAACCGCGTCACGAACGACGTTCGGCTCCAGCCACATGTGATCGATCATGGAACTCAACTCCTCCAGTTACAGATTGAATACCGCGAATGACGGTTCAGTGGACGCGGACGCCGGCCAGGCAGCCGACGAATCCTCCGGCGTGCTCGGTGCTCAGGAAGCGTGCATCGTACGAGTGCAGCGTCCGTGAACGCGCGCCGGGCACGACGTCATGCAGGAATGCACCGCCCTCGTCCGGCAAGGCCTCAAGAGGCAACGCGAGCACGTCCAGCCGATTGCCGTGCAGACGCAGCCCAACCGCCTCTCCCGCCCGCAACGCAAACTGGTCCCATGCCGGTTCGTCTCCATCGACACGATGCACCACGGCGATCGGACCGTTCTGCGATGTCTTCACCTCTACAGTGATGTAATGCCTAGTGTCCTGACGCAGCATCAGCACGTCGCCCGGCATGATTGCACCGGACCAATCCATATCGTCGACCGGCCGGAACCGGTATCCGCCGGCGGCCTGCACACGGATGCTCGGCACGTCGTCGCCGATCGTGACGACATCGTCCGCCGCTTCTTCCACGGTTGCGTCCGCCACGGCGACGGCCATCGCACGACCGGTCTCGTCGACCGTCACACGCAGCCGATCGACCATCCGACCGCAGCCCGGAGCGACCGTCGGCCAGCCGGGATCTGTCCCCTCGCCCGGCAGCGCATGGGACGATCCCGACACATCCTCATAATCCCAGCGCACCGGCGCGATGAACGTCTCACGCCCCAGATAGCTGCGACGATCCCCGGTCTCGCCGTCCAACGTCTGCCGCACGCCAAGACAGGTCAGCATCCAGCCTGCATCGGGATGATGCAGCAGATCGGCATGGCCGATGCATTGCACCGGCTCGGCGGATCCCAGATGCCGGTGCGTGAGCACCGGATTGCGCTTGCACGCACGAAACAGGCGATCGTACTCGCCCAGCACGCTGCGCTCCCCCTCGCGCGCCGGCCGGATGACCACGCCGCGAGCCGTGCAGTCACGCTCGAAACCGGCGAGCGCCGCGGCGAGCCCGTCCGACGCGAACGCGCGCATCATCATCTCGCTGTGATCAAACGATGTGCCGCCTTCCGCGGTCATCAGATACACCCAGTCACCTACACGGTACAGGTGTGGCCCCTCCGCCCACACCGCGTCGAGACCGTACCCGCGCCAGATCACGGTGCGCTCGCCGGCGATATCCCATGTGTCCGGGTCGAGCGGCGCGGTCCAGACCTCGGTCTGTCCGTCCCAGTGCGAGTCGACTGCGGGGCGCGTCTGCGTCCACCAGATGGTGCCATCCTTGTCCTCGAAGATGTCCGGGTCGATGCCCTGAGCGCCGGTCACCCAGAATGGTCCGCGCCACGGGCCTTCGAGCGTATCGGCGGTGATGATGAAGTTGCCTCCGGCCGCGTCGCAGCGGGACAGCTCATCGCCGAGCCCGGCCGCGATCGCACGGTCGCGGTCGATGCGGGTCGTGGTGCAGGCGATCACGTACTGTCCGCGGATGCGACGCAGGGTCGGCGCGTACAGGCCGCCGGAGTCGGCGACGCCATCGAGGAAGAGCCGGCGGGCCATGTCCTCGTCGACCGCGTCGGCGACATGCGTCCATGTGACGAAGTCGCGGGTCGTGTGGACCGGCAATCCGGGGATGAGTTCGAACGACGAGTTGACGAGCGCGACCTCGCCGCGTGTCTCGTCCCAGATCCATGAGGGGTCGGGATGCATGCCGCGCAGGATGGGGTTGTGGATGAATCGAATGTCAGTCATGGGTGGGTTCCTTATATCAGGGATGGTTCGCACAGACCTTCATCAGTCGCGCCGGTACCGGCCGGCGAGCGCGAGCATGGCGAAGGCGTAGAGGAAGTTGTCGTAGTAGCGGCGCGGACCGACGCGCATGGGCGTGTTCCATAGCAGGTCGACCCATGCGTGCGCGTTGCGTTCGGCGTCGGGATGGGCCGTCGGATCGGCATGGATGGCTGCGAGCGACCCTTCGGCGGTGGCGGCGATGAAGCCGACTGGATGCAGTACGCGTTCATCGGCGACGGGCGTGCCGTCCACCTCGTAGGCGCAGGTGCGGTCGTGGGTGAGGAAGAAGCGTTGCAGGGCCGCCACGCGGTCGCACAGTTCGGGCTCGGCCACGCCGTTCCAGCTGACGTCGAGGCCGATGTTGCCGGCGGTGCGGTAGGCATCGGAGTAGAACCAGTCGTGCTTGCCCCATTCCACGGCGACCGGCCTGCCGTCGTAGTCGGCGTATTCCGGGTTGAGTCCGGTCTCGGCATCGCACGCGCTCGTCAGGTATTCGCGACTGGCGGCCGCCGCGGCCTTCCAGAACGGGCGGTCCTCCTCGTCGACACACTCGGCGAACACTTCGTAGAAGTGCGGCAGATGGTACGAGGGGTCGCTCCAGCCGATGCCGGGCACGAATTCGATGAGATGGTTGCTGACGTCCCACATCGGCTCGCCATCCTCGTCGCGTCCCTTGTGCACGCAGTGGTGCAGCAGTTCACGGGCTTGGGCGGCGTAGTCGTAGATGCCGTCGCGGCCGCCCCACCGCCGGTCGGCGAGGAACAGGTCCATCGCGAAATACTCCTCGCCGTCCGGGGCCGGCCCGCTCGCGCGCTCGGACCCATCCGGCCTGACCGACCACGAGAAGTAGTGCGCGTGATGGCCGTCGGTCATGTGCATATGGGCCATGACCCAGCCCCAGAGCTTGTCGAACACGTCCTGTCGGTCGTATTGCACGGCGAGCATCATCGCGTAGCTCATGCCCTCGGTGCGTACGTCGTCGTTGCCGGTGTCCATCACATAGCCGAGACCGTCCTCGGTCTCCCAATAGAACTTGTCCGGCCCTTCGAAGATCTCGTGCCAGACCTGCGCGAGCCGCGCGTCGATGTCAGGCTGCGCGTAGCCGTACTGTGCGAACATGGATGGTGGTGATGTCATAGCGTGCTCCTTGTCGTGGAACGGTCTTCGTCGATGATCCGTCATCAGCCGGCGATGATGGTCTGCGTGGCCGTATGCATGCCGGGCGCGTCCGCCGACAATATGATGCGTCCCGGTTCGCCGGTCAGGCGGATCATGACACTGGCCACGCCCTGATGCAGGTGAATGGTGTCTTGGCCGTACGGCTCGTTGCCCATCAGATTGCCGTTATCGACAGCGATGATGCCGGCCGGGCCTGCGATGCGGAACCGCACGGGCGCGAACTCCCGGAACACCGGGTTGCCGGCCGCATCCAGGCATCGGACGGACAAGAGCCGTTCATATCCGCGTCGCGCCGGCAGCTCCATCGTCTCAGGCAGTGCGACGCGTCGGGTCGTATCGGCGAACTCCAATGTCACGGCCGGCGATATCGGCGTGTTCGTGGTCTCACGGCACACCTCATGGCCGTCGCGGTATCCGATGACGGTCAATACTCCGGGCTGGTAGGGCAGGTATCCGATGACGGCGCGGTTGGCGAACTCGCGTACCGGCCGGACGTAGAGCTCGCGTTGGTTCACCCGGATGCACACCTCGTCGCAATTGGTGGCGATCAGATACGGCACCACGTTCTTGTGGTATTGCGGGAATTCCCAATGTCCCACGAACGGCGGGATGTCCCAATGCTCCTTGACGTTCTCGTCAGGCTGCGTGTAGTCGGCCGCCATGAAGTGCACGAACGGCTCGCCGTCGGCGCACCAGTAGGAACGCATCAGCCAGTATCCGGCCTTCGGAACGCCGTTGGTGCGGATCAGCGCCCCCGACCATCCCTTCGACGGCCAACCCATCGACTCTCCCAGATAGTCGAATCCGGCCCAGATCGCCCCTCCGATCACGTACCGGTCACGTTCCGGCACCAGATTCGGGTTCTCGCTGATGTAATCCTGCATCTGCCATTCATGTCCGACGAACCATTGGTAGGTTTCCGAGCCGAAAATCGGCTTGTCGGGTATGGCCGCATTCACTTTGCCGTACCATTGCTCGGCGTAGTTGAGCACGGTCACGTCGGTAATGTCGGCGATCAGCTTGATGCGTGCGACGCGCTGGTCGGGGTCGTCGATCTCCTGATCCGCGGGGGCGTCGTCCGTGACTTGGATGATACCTTCCGTGCCGGCGGTATCGGCGGTCTCGGTCTGGAAGTGCGGGCTCATCGCGCACCCGACCGGACGACCGGTGTCGTCCAGACGATGAGCCTCGGCCACCAGATCGCGCAGGATGGCCAGCATCGAACGTTTCGCCTGGTTTTCGACCTCATTGCCCACGCCCCACATGACGATGCTGGGGCGATTGCGGTCGCGGCGGATCATGGCGGCAAGATCGGCACGCCATCCATCCTTGAAGAAACGCCGATAGTGCCCGGATTCCCATTTGTCGAACGGTTCGGCATACACATAGAAGCCCATTTCGTCCGCCAGATCGAGCATCTGTCTGGGATGCGCATGATGGGCGAGCCGCAGTCCGTTGCATCCCATGTCCTTGAGCTGTTCAAGCCGGTTCCGCATAAGTTCCTTGGTGGATGCCGAGCCGACGCAGCCGGCATCCTGATGCAGGCACACTCCGCGAAATATCGTGCGACGTCCGTTGACAATCATGCCCTGCTCGGCGTCGAACCGGATGTCTCGCAGTCCGATGCAAAGATCGATGCCATCCAGCATGTCGCAGGACGAGGAAGCGTCGTTCTTCTCCGGCAAGGCAAGCGTCAGCGTATACAGGTACGGATTTTCCGCGCTCCACAGCCGGGCATCGTCCACATGCATCCTCAGTCGTCCTTGGCCTCGCGCCTCGGCCACGGTTTCGCCGTCGGAGTCCCGCAGGGTGGCAACGACGGTCTCGCCCCTGAGCGTGTCCGTTCCGACGTCGACGGTCAGATCCGCAGACCGGGCGGTCCAGTCGACGTGCTGTCGGACGATAACGTCGCGTTCGTCGAGGTGTCGTTCAGGCAGTTCCATCCATGTGACGGTCCGGTAGATGCCCGATCCGCTGTACCATCGATCGGTCGGAGCCTCGTTGTTATCAGCACACACGAGGATGTCGTTGTCTCCTTCGAACACCGCATCGGTGACGTCGAGTCGGAACGGTGAATACCCGTAGTTCCAACCTCCTACAGGGGTTCCGTTGACGCTGACGCGCGCGTTCTCATACACGCCGTCGAAATCGAGATAGTACCGGTATCCTTCCCGTTTGGCATCGATATGGATCGTGCGCCGGTACCAGCCGGTGCCCTGCCATTCACGGAACGCCTGATCCACACCCCAATCGATATGGTCATGCACCGGATGGTTGATGACGAAATCATGGGGCAGGTCGACCGGGCGTCCGGTTCCGGCATTCGCCGGTGTCGGGCCTTCCGAGAATTCCCAGCCGTCCATGATCGGCATACGCACTGCATTCATGGTTCAGTTCCCTTCTTTGTGCGCCATGTCTTCCACCGTCTCCGAATCCGCTAGTCAATGGGCATGGCGAACGGGGTGGCGAGCAGGCCGTCCGAGTTTTCGAGCACCGGCGCGGGCGTGGGTGCCCATAGGAAGCGCAGACTGGCGTCGCGGCCGGGCGCGGTGCCGAGCGGCAGGTCGATGGCGATGCGGTCTCGGGCGATGATGCGGCCGTCGAACGTGGCGACGCGCGGCAGCCCGGTGCCGTTCACGATGTCGAAGCGTAGCGGGCCTGTCGCGCGCAGACCATCGCCGACATGCGTGAACCGCACGACGAGACGGTTCGGTTCGCTGTGCACCCAGCACGGGGTCGGTCCCATCGGCTCGCAGTCTCCGCCGTAGGCGAGCGTCTCGGCCGCCGCGGCCATGCGTTCGGCCACGGTCTTCTTGTCGAACGGGTGCAGGTCGCTGTCCTCGCCCGCATCGTAGGTCGTGACCATCGCGGTGTCGGCGATGGCGAGCGCCTTGCGCTGCTCGTCGCGCAGGTAGAGCCATGACGAGGGGTCGCCGAGCCGGTAGTTCGGCAACTGCGCGTAGATGAACGGAAAGTCACCCTGGGCGAACAGTCGCCGCCAGTCCTGTATGAGCGCCATCTGCAGTTCCGCGTAGCCGTAGGGATGCCAGCAGTTCGATTCGCCTTGGTACCACAGCACGCCGGTCAGGCCGAGACGCCTCAGCGGCACGATCATCGCGTTGTAGTCGCCGACCGGCTCCATGCGGAAGAACTCGTCGTTCGGCTTGACCGGCATCCATACGCTTCGGCGGAACCGCCATGCGCCGAGCGCGTCCACGTCGATCACGCCGTCGAGCGAGGCGATATCGGGATCGGCATGGTCGGTCAGGTCGCGTTCGAGCGCGTCGCCGACGACGATGAGATGCCGTTTGCCGGCCGTGAAGCCGCCCGTGGCTCCTTCGACCTTGAGCCGGATCGCGAGGGTGAACGTCTTCGGCAGGGCGGCGATGTCGTAGTCGCGCGGCGGATACTGGTAGAACGTCTCTCCGATCGGTTCGCCGTCGAGGTAGATGCGGTCGGCATCGTGGATGGTGCCGAAACGCAGCTGGGCCGGTTGGCCGGTGTACCGGTCGGGCACGGTGATGCGCTTGCGCAGCCAGACGATGCCGGGGGCTTGCAGTTCGGGCCGCTCGGATTCGGCGAGTTCCATCGTGCCCCAGTCGGAATCGTCGAAATCGGGATCCTGCCAGCGTTCATTAAGTCCGGTGTCCGCGTCGTCGGCCTCGCGGTCGTAGGCGGCCGCCGCCTCGGCGAACAGGCGCTGCTGTCGCGCCACGTAGTCGGGCGTGTACTTGCCGAAGTCGTCGGGCAGCGCTCCCATCGATTCGAGGCGTTCGCGGCTCATCCACGTCTCGATCTTGCTGCCGCCGACTGCGGCGTTCACCAGCCCGATCGGCACGTCGTGCATCTCGCGCAGCTTCCTGGCGAAGAACCAGCCGATCGCCGACATGTCGGCTGGACGGTCTCGGGCGGAGACGAACCATTCCCCCGCGTCCAGATCGCCGTGCTCACGCTGGAAGTCGAAGACCTGCGGCACGTTGAACCAACGGATGTTGCCGTCGTCGGCGTCATCCATGAGATGCGGGGCCTCGTCGGCGATGCGTTCCATGCGCATCTCCATGTTCGACTGGCCGGCGAGCAGCCATACGTCGCCGAACAGCACGTCGCGGATCGTCTTCGCCGTCTCGCCGTCCGTCACGGTGATCGTCGCCTCGGTGCCGGCGGTCTGCGCCGGCAAGACCGCCTCCCAACGGCCGTCCTCGCCCACAGTCGATGCGGCGGACGTGGACGATGCGACCGTCGCCAGCGTCGCCGTGACCGTGCTTCCAGGTTCCGAGATCCCCCACACGGCGACCGGCCTGTCACGCTGTATGAGGCAGTGGTCGGAAACCAGCGGGGTGATATGCAACGTCATGGTTGTGCTCCTTGATATGGGTGGGAATGATCCGGAAACTCCTGTATGGCGGCGAACCGACCCGACGCGTCGACTGACGAATCGAGCCGTGCCGTCAGAATTCGATGGTCATGGATTCGGGTGGAAAGCCGAGCAGCTCGGCGGATCGCGCATCGGGCTGGCTGATGCCGGCGTAGATCTCGAAACGGTTGCCGTCGACGATCTGTTCGCCGTTCTCGTCGTAGACCTTGAATGCGTCCGGATCGACCGGCAGAGTCAAGGTCTTGTTTTCTCCGGCCGTAAGCTCGACCGGCTGGAAACCGGCGAGCCGCCAGTTGCGCGGCGCGAGTGGCGAGTCAAGGTTCTTGACGTACACCTGCACGACTTCGCGCTCATCGCGCTTGCCCGTATTCTCGACGGTCAGGCTCACGTTCGCCGTGCGCGCGTCGTGGTTCAGGTCCACGCTCAGGTCGCCGA
>NZ_JAFEJT020000036.1 GCF_018555435.2 Bifidobacterium amazonense | reverse complement strand
GACGAAGCCGTCGCTGACCAGACCGAAGACACCACCGAGACCACCGACACCGATACGGACGCCGACGAGCAGGCCGCCCCGGCGTACCCGACCGAAGCCGTCACCGAATATGAGGGCCGCGGCGAACAGTACGGCCCGTGGGACTCGGGCGACGAGGACGTGCCCGACTACGACGACTACCTCGACCTCGGCGCCTACTTCCTGCCGTTCCTGCAGGGCATCGAACTGCGCATCAAGGCCAACCGCTCCACGCAGACGATCCTCGGCTCCACCATCACCTATGGCTCGTCCAGCCTCGAGATCGAGGCGTTCGCCGCGCCCAAGACCCTCGGCCTGTGGGACGACGTGCGCGCCGACCTCATGGAGGCCAACAAGGCGGCCCGCGAGGAGGCCGGCGTGTTCGGCACCGAACTCAAGCTGCCCGTCAGCCTCAAGGGCGGCAAGACGCTCGACACGCGCATCGTCGGCGTCGACGGCCCGCGCTGGATGCTGCGCGGCATCTTCTCCGGCAAGGCCGCCTCCGATCCGGACGATCCGGAGACGCAGGCGCTCAACAAGTTCTTCGCCGACATCGTCGTCGAACGCGGCGAGGAGCCGCTCGCCCCGCGCGACCTCATCCCCATGCACCCGCCGATCGCCCCCGCCCAGCGCAAGGCCATGCAGGAGGCCGCCGACGGCGAGACCGAAGGCAAGGAGCATCTCAAGGACATCCCGAACAAGCCGACCGGCCCGTTCGACTCCGACCAGCAGGTCGAAGTCAAGACCACGCTGTCGCGCGGCCCGATGTTCTCCGAAGTCCGCTAAGGCTCCGACGTATTTTCCGCATAACGACATGACCGAAACGAAGAAACGCACGGGCATGGCGTCGCTCGCCGCCGCCGGCGACGACGGGGACTTCTCCGTCATCGAGGCGATCGGCGGGCCGCGCGGCGTCATCGAATCGATGCTGCCGGGCGTCGTGTTCGTCGTCCTGTTCGTCGCCACCAGCAACCTCAACCTGACCATCGCGGTCTCCGCGGCGCTCGCCGTCGTGCAGGTGCTGGTCCGTCTCATCCAGCGGCAGTCCGTGATGGGCGCGCTGAGCGGCCTGATCGCGGTCGGCATCTGCCTGATCTGGGCGTGGAAAAGCCACGAGGCGCGCAACTACTACATGTTCGGCTTTCTGACGAACGCCGCATACATGGCGCTGCTGACCGTCTCGCTGATCGCGCGCGTGCCCGGACTCGGCCTGATGGTCGAGTTCATCCGTTCGCTGCCCACCGAGCATTTCCGCGAGTGGTTCCGCGGCTGGATGGACGATGCGGCGCTCAAACGCGCGTACATGATCGTCACCGCATTGTGGGTCGGCGTGTTCGGGCTGCGCCTGGTGGTGCAGGTGCCGCTCTACCTGACCGACCATGTGGTGCTGCTCGGCACGGCCAGGCTGCTTATGGGCATCCCGTTCTGGGCGCTGGCCATTTGGGTGTCGTATCTCATCATCGCGACCCCGCTGCACCGGCACACCGCGGCCGCGAAGGCCGCGAAGACGAGCGCGGACGCGGACGCCACGGAACCCGCGCCATCCGCCGACTGAGAGACGGTCGGGACGTCGTGTCGGCATCGCCGTCCCGACCGTATGGACTTGGGGCACGACTGCCGCCGGCCGTCATCGACCGTCACCGTTACCGATATCGACAGAGGAACAGAGGAGAAACGCAACGTATGGACGCTGAAGTCCGCATCGAACGCTACGCCGACCAGGGACGCTGCGTCGGCCATATCGACGGGCGCGTCGTCTTCGTGCGCTTCGCCCTGCCCGGCGAGCTCGTGCGCGTCACGCTCGACGAGCCGCACGACCGCGACGACCGGTTCTGGACCGGCGAAGTGACCGATGTGCTCGAAGCAAGCCCCGACCGCGTGCCGCCTGCATGGCCGCTTGCCGGCCCGCTCGCGATGGGCGGCGGCGTCGGCGGCGCCGATCTGGTGCACGTCTCCCTGCCCGGGCAGCTGCGCTGGAAGGCCGTCACCGTCTCCGAACAGCTCAGCCGTCTCGGCCACATCGACGTCGCCGTGCCGATCGAACGCATCGCCGGCGACGAGGAGCTCGGCGGATTCCACTGGCGCACCCGCATCGAAATGATCGCCGACGACGACGGCCGTCCGTCCATGCGCCGGCGTGGCACCCACGTGCGCGTCCCGCTCGACACCATGCCGCTCGCCACGAACGCGCTGCTGTCCGTCGCCGATGAGCGGCACGTGTGGGACGGCGGGCTCGAACCCGGCTCGCAGATCCGCATGTCCGTGCCGGAACCCCGCGACGGACGCGCGATCGGCGACAACTATGCCGTGCTCGTCGACGGCGAACTCAACGCCGGCAGCGACCGGCTTGGCGAACGCGTGACGGTCGCCGGCACGACCTTCGAATACACGGTGGACGCGAACGGCTTCTGGCAGATCCACCGACAGGCGCCCGTCGCACTGGCCAACCACGTCATCGACCTTGCCCGCGGCGAGATCGGCGACCGGCCGGCGGCGACCATCTGGGACCTGTACTCCGGCTCCGGCCTGTTCACGCTGCCGCTCGCCACGCTCGTCGCGCCGCGCACGCGCATGCTCAGCGTCGAAGGCGGCCGCACCGCCGTCAAAAACGCGCAGCGCAACCTGCGGCACCTCGATCTGACCGACGTGGACGCGCGCTGCGGCGACGTGGCGAAGACCCTCGCCAACGTGCCCGCGCACCTCGCGCATCCCGACCTGATCGTCCTCGACCCGCCACGCGCCGGCGCACGCGCCAAGGTATGCCGGCAGATGGCCGCGTCGGGTGCACGGTCGATCATCTACATCGCCTGCGATCCGACCAGCCTCGGCCGCGACGCGGGCACGCTGCTCACGCTCGGATACGAACTCGCCGACGTGCGTGCGTTCGACATCTACCCGATGACCCACCACGTCGAAACCGTGGCACTGTTCCGCCGCTCCACGGAGCTCGCATGACGACTGGCCGTGTCATCCGCCGAATCGCCGCCGCCATGACGGTGCTGGCCGCCTGCGTGCCGTTGGCCGCGTGCGAGCCGGCCGGCCGGGCCGTGGGCGACACTCAGGACACCATGCCCGCCGTCGCGCACAACGAGGAGCCCCGCGTCGACGTGCTCGTCGGCGTCATCGGCTCCGCGCATGCCGATACGGCCTCGTCGTCCGACGCGGCGGACACGCGAGTCATCGACGCGCTCGACCGCGCCGGCGTCAAGGCCGTGTACGTGTCCGTCGCCGACGCGCAGCGACCGGTCGGCGCCGCACGGCAGGGCATCTCCGACATGATCGACCGGCGTGCGTACGTCATCGTCGTGGCCGGCGTCGACGCCGGCGGAACGGACGCGGACGACTGGTCCGCCGCGCTCGGGCTGGCCCGCGGCGCCGGCATCCCGATCGCATTGCTCGATCCGATCGCCGCCCCCGACGACGACACGCTGTTCGCCGCGTCGCTGCACGTCGACGACGATGCGGCGAACGCGGTATCGCTCGCCAAAACGCTCGCCGACATCGTCAACGACCGGCCGCACGGCCGCGACATCGTCGTCACCACCGCATCCGGACAGTACCGGTGAACGACCGCACGTGCGGGCATGGTGGACGGATGACGACCGGCGGCCGGGTCATGTCGTACGCGGCGGTAGGGTGGTGGGCATGAACGCGAGTCTTTCCATGCCGCACACCGACGAACCCGGTCTTACGGTCCGCGAGGTGACCGAACGCGTCGCCAACGGGCGCGTCAACACGGTGAAAACCTCCACGTCCCGTTCCGTCGCCGACATCGTGCGCGCCAACGTGTTCACCCTGTTCAACGGCATCATCCTCGCCGCAATGGTCATGGTGCTGCTCACCGGGTCGTGGAAGGACGCGGTGTTCGGCTTCGTGATCCTCATCAACACCGGCATCGGCATCGTCACCGAACTCAAGGCCAAACGCACGCTCGACAAACTGTCCATCCTCGTCGCCGCGGACTACGTCGTCCACCGCGACGGGCGGGATGTGACCGTCTCCCACGACGGCATCGTGCTCGACGACCTGCTGTGGCTGCGCTCCGGCGACCAGGTGCCCGCCGACGCCGAAGTCGTGGATACGTACGGGCTCGAGCTCGACGAGTCGATGCTCACCGGCGAGTCGCGCACCGTGCGCAAACGGCCCGGCGAGGCGGTGTATTCCGGTTCGACCGTCGTCTCCGGCATGGCGCTGACGCGTGTGACGGCGGTCGGCGACCACGGGTATGCGGCGGGGCTCACCGCGCAGGCCAAGGTGTACAAGAAGACCGTGTCCGACCTCAACAAGGGCATCAACACGATCCTCAAATTCATGACGTTCCTGGTGGTGCCGCTGTGCGCGCTGCTCATCTGGTCGCAGATCCAGACGGTCGGCGGATGGTCGGTCGCGATCTCGACCGGCGCGTGGCGGCAGGCGGTCGTCTCGGCCGTGGCCGGCGTGGTCGGCATGATCCCGGAAGGACTGGTGCTGCTCACCTCGCTCAACTTCGCGATCGCTGCCATGCGACTGGCCCGTCACGACACGCTCGTGCAGGAGCTCGAGTCGGTGGAGACGCTGGCGCGAGTGGACTGCCTGAACCTCGACAAGACCGGCACCGTGACCGACGGCGGCATCGCGTTCGACCGACTCGTGATGCTGGATGACGAAGCTGCGGACGGCACTCGGAACGATGGTAACGGGGACGGTCGCGACGACGGCGACGGCCGTGACGGTGACGAACGCGCGGCGAAGCAGGCGCTGTACGATCTCGCGAACGAGGAACAACCGAACGGCACCGGACAGGCGGTGCTTGCCGGGCTGCACGAGCAGGGATTCAGTGCGGGAACCGTCGTTTCTCGTGTGCCGTTTTCCAGTGCACGTAAGTGGAGCGCGATCACCGATAACGACGGCACGACCTGGTATCTCGGTGCGCCGGAAGTGCTGCTAGCCGCGCTCGACGGTGACCATGCCGGTGTGCTCACACAGGTGAACGCGCTCGCCGAGGACGGCAACCGCGTGCTCATGGTCGCGAAAGCAGCTCCAGAGCATGCGGCAGTCGAAGGGGCTGAGGAGCCGAGGTTGGATCCGCAGGCACGGCCGGTGGGGCTGGTGGTGTGTGCGGAGCGGATCCGCGTGGACGCGGAAGGTACGTTGGCGTGGTTCCGTGAGCAGGGGGTGCGCTGCCGCATCATCTCGGGTGACAATCCGGCCACGGTCGGCGCGATCGCCGCCAAGGTCAGGCTCACCGGCGACCGCCAGCCCGTCGCGATGGACGCGCGGCGGTTGCCGAGCGACATCAACGAGCTTGCCCGCACGCTCGAAACGGTCGACGTGCTCGGCCGCGTCCTGCCCGACCAGAAGAAGGCCATCGTCCAGGCCCTGCATCTGGATGATCACGTCGTGGCGATGACCGGCGACGGCGTCAACGACGCGCTCGCCATCAAGGAGGCCGACCTTGGCATCGCGATGGGCAACGCGGCGCCGGCCACCAAGGCCGTTGCGCAGGTCGTGCTCGTGGACTCGAAGTTCAGCCATCTGCCCGACGTGGTCGCCCGCGGCCGGCAGGTCATGGCCAACATGGAACGCGTCGCCAGCCTGTTCCTCGTCAAAACCGTGTACTCGGCGCTCATCTCGCTCGGCGTGGTGCTCACAGCCATCCCGTTCCCGTACCTGCCACGGCACATCACGTACATCGGCGCGCTCACCATCGGCATGCCCGCGTTCATCCTCGCGCTCGCGCCCAATACGCGCCGTTACATCCCCGGCTTCCTGCATCGCGTCGTACGCTTCGCCCTGCCCGGCGGCATGGCGATCGCGCTCGCGGTGCTCTGCTCTTCATGGATCCTGCCGCACGTCATGGGCTGGAACGTCGAACAGGCGGCCGACCTGGCCGAACTGCGCGCCACGAACGCGATCATCGTGTTCGTGCTCGGCGTGCTGGTGCTCGCCCGCGTCGCGCAGCCGCTCAACTCGTGGCGCGGCATCCTCGTCGCCGTATTCGCCGCGGCCGGCATCATCGGCCTGTCGATCCCGTTCGTCGCGAACTTCTTCGCGTTGCAGGTGCCGACGGGACGCGAGATCACGGCGACCGCCGTCGCGCTGCTGCTGTCGGCCGTCGTCTTCGTGCTGTGTCATGTGATTGTCGCGATTGCGGCGCGGATTATCTCACATGGCAAGCCGACACGCCAGAGCCAAGGTAACATGCCGGTATTGTGAGGGGCAGATAATCGGCGACGTTACCGATTACAGTCCTAGAAGCCGGAGGGAACATGTCCGTACGCGACGATCAGCTGTCCACGCTCAGCGTGAACGGCACGGACTATGACTATTATTCGATTGCCGACCTGCCCGGCATCGACCATCTGCCGTACTCGCTCAAGGTGCTCGTCGAGAACCTCGTGCGCAACATCGACGGCGCGAACATCACCGACGACCATGTCAAGGCGCTGCTCGGGTGGGACCCGAACGCCGAGCCGAGCCACGAGATCCAGTTCACGCCGAGCCGCGTCGTCATGCAGGACTTCACCGGCGTGCCGTGCATCGTCGACCTCGCCACCATGCGCGACGCCGTCAAGCAGCTCGGAGGCGACCCCGAGGTCATCAACCCGCAGGTCCAGTCCGACATGGTCATCGACCACTCCGTGCAGATCGACAAGTACGGCGTGGCGGACGCGGTCGAACAGAACATGGACATCGAATACCAGCGCAACGGCGAACGCTACCAGTTCCTGCGCTGGGGCCAGCAGGCGTTCCGCAACTTCCGCGTCGTGCCGCCGGGAACCGGCATCATCCACCAGGTCAACATCGAATACCTCGCCAAGGTCATCATGACCAAGGCGGGGGAGCGCGGCCGCCAGCTCGCCTACCTCGACTCGTGCGTCGGCACCGACTCGCACACCACCACCGAAAACGGCCTCGGCGTGCTCGGCTGGGGCGTCGGCGGCATCGAGGCCGAGGCCGCCATGCTCGGCCAGCCGATCTCCATGCTCGTGCCGCGCGTCGTCGGCTTCAAGCTCACCGGCTCCATCCCCGAAGGCGTCACCGCCACCGACGTGGTGCTCACCATCACCGACATGCTGCGCAAGCACGGCGTCGTCGGCAAGTTCGTCGAATTCTACGGCGACGGCATCGCATCCGTGCCGCTGGCCAACCGCGCCACCATCGGCAACATGAGCCCCGAATTCGGCTCCACCTGCGGCATCTTCCCGATCGACCAGGTCACGCTCGACTACCTGCGCCTCACCGGCCGCTCCGACGAGCAGGTCGCGCTCGTCGAGGCGTACGCCAAGGCCAACAAGCTGTGGGGCGACGCGACCGACCCGGACTACGTCGAACCGCAGTACTCCGAATACGAGGAGCTCGACCTGTCCACCGTCGTGCCGTCCATCGCCGGCCCGAAGCGCCCGCAGGATCGCATCGTGCTGTCCGAATCCAAGCAGACGTTCGAGGACACGCTGCCCTCCTACGAGACCGACAAGACCGTCAAGGAGCCGGTGGCCGTGTCCACCGACTTCCGCGGGGACTTCGACCTGACCAACGGCGACGTGGCGATCGCCTCCATCACCTCGTGCACGAACACGTCCAACCCGTCCGTCATGATCGCCGCCGGCCTCATCGCCCGCAACGCGGTCGCGCGCGGACTCGCCCCCAAGCCGTGGGTCAAGACCTCGCTCGCGCCCGGCTCGCAGGTCGTCGCCGACTACCTCAAGGCCGCCGGCCTCCAGGACGACCTCGACCGGCTCGGCTACGAGCTCGTCGGCTTCGGCTGCGCCACCTGCATCGGCAACTCCGGCCCGCTGCTGCCCGAGATCAGCGAGGCGATCAACGCGAACGACCTGACCGTCACCGCCGTGCTGTCCGGCAACCGCAACTTCGAAGGCCGCATCAGCCCGGACGTCAAGATGAACTACCTCGCCTCGCCGCCGCTCGTCATCGCGTATGCGCTCGCCGGCACGATGGACTTCGACTTCGAGTCCCAGCCGCTCGGCAAGGACCAGGACGGCAACGACGTGTACTTGAAGGACATCTGGCCGACCAACGCGGAGGTCGAGGCCGTGGTCAACGGCACCGTCAGCCGCGAGATGTTCCTCAAGGACTACGCCTCCGTCTTCGAGGGCGACCACCGCTGGAAGGGCCTCGACGTGCCCGAGGGCGAACTGTTCCAATGGGATCCGAAGTCCACGTACGTGCGCCGCCAGACGTTCTTCGACGGCATGAAGGCCGTGCCGGACCCGGTCTCCGACATCCACGGCGCGCGCGTGCTCGCCCTGCTCGGTGACTCGGTCACCACCGACCACATCTCCCCGGCGGGCGCGTTCAAGGCGTCCAGCCCGGCCGGCAAGTATCTGACCGAGCGCGGCGTCGAACCGAAGAACTTCAACTCGTACGGCTCCCGTCGAGGCAACCACGAGGTCATGGTGCGCGGCACGTTCGGCAACATCCGTCTGCGCAACCTGCTGCTCGCCTCCACCGGCAACGAGGTCACGCCCGGCGGCTTCACCTACGACTTCACCACCGGCGAGCCGTCCACGATCTTCGACGCGTCCCTGAACTACAAGGCCGCGGGCACGCCGCTCGTGGTCCTGGCCGGCAAGGAGTACGGCACCGGATCGTCGCGCGACTGGGCGGCCAAGGGCACGCTCATGCTCGGCGTGAAGGCGGTCATCACCGAAAGCTTCGAGCGCATCCACCGTTCGAACCTCATCGGCATGGGCGTGCTGCCGCTGCAGTTCCCCGCCGGCGAAAGCTACACGTCGCTCGGCCTCGACGGCACCGAGACCTACGACATCGACGGCATCGAGGAGCTCAACAACGGCGCGACGCCGAAGACCGTGCACGTCACCGCCACGCACAAGGACGGCTCCAAGACCGAATTCGACGCGGTCGTGCGCATCGACACGCCCGGCGAGGCCGACTACTACCGCAACGGCGGCATCCTGCAGTACGTGCTGCGCAACCTCATGAAGTAGGTCGCACGCCGGCGCCAACCGCAAAACGAAGGGGCGGGATCATCAAGACGATGACGATCCCGCCCCTTCGCGTATGCCGTGCCGTTTAGTGGTTCTGGCGGTATTCCTTCCAGATGTCGCTGAGCTTGCGGCCGTCGGACGTGCGCTTCCATACGTCCAGGCCGCCCGACGAGCGTCCGCCGGCCGCAGCCCGGGCCGCCGCCGTGGGGGAGGAGTATTCGGAACCGTCCTCCAGCCGGAACTTGCCCTGCTCGGTCACGGTCGCCGTCCAACGCTCGCCCTTGCGCGGCCGCTCCCACACCAGTGTCTCGCCGGGAATCAGCAGTCCGGCCTTCACCACCTGCGCGATGGTGACCCGCTGCGACCCGCGGCCGGTCTTCCCCGCGGCCGAGCCGGCGTCCTTCGCCAGCTGCTCGACGTCCTGCCGGGTCAGATCCGCATGACTCTCGTCGTAGCGAATATCCCAATATTCGGCGATCAGACGGATCGTCTCCTCCTGACGGTGCCGGATCATCGCCGGCGTGCACTCGGCGAAATCGGACAGCTGGTTCGTCAGCGGATACCTGCGCGAATCGGCGCGCAGCAGCATGCGTTCCCGCCGCCGATCGTACGAGTCGATCCGATCCAGCTGGTCGGTGCTGCCCTGCACGAGCGCCATGTTGCCCAGCCGGTACATCCAGTAATCATGGCTCTCCTGCGACCAGGACGGCCACAGGGCGTCGCCGTCGGCCTCCAACGGCATGATCGGCAGCGCGCTGAGCCTGCGCGGCCGTGCGATCCGCCCCTCCGCCCGCTGCTCGTTCGCACGGATCAGCAGCAGACGAATCAGCTCCTCATCGCCCTGCATCTCGCCGTGCAGACGCACCAGGGCACCCGCACGGTCGGACGGGGTGACGGCGAGCCCGCGCACCAGACGCACCGGATACCCCTTGTCCAGATCACGGATCGCAGCGGCGGCATGTCCACGGCGATCCAGCGACGGCGTACGGTTCAGCGTATCCACGCCGGTCACGCGTTCCAACGCCGCCAGCAGTTCCTCGAGCCGCTGTCGGTCATGCAGGCCGAGCGAGGCTTCGGTGACCGTCTCGCGGCGCGAATGCGATCCTCGTTGCGAGAACGGGGAGAGTCCGGGCTGTCCGAGCTTGCGGAACGAATTGACCAGCGCCCACATGGCGACGGGCTTCCACTCATGCCCGGCATAGTCGCCGAGCGCCTCCAGGCGGTCGCGCACCGCCGCGGACAGGACGGTGTCGGACGGCCGTTCGATGATGCGCCACGCCATCGCGTACGGGGCGAGCACGCGGTCGACGAACGCCGGAACCGTGCCGTTCGCCAGATGCGGCTGGATCACGTCGGCGAGAAAGTCCTCGATGAGTTTGCCGGTGGCCGGTTTGTGCGTGAGCGCCATGTGCAGGAAGGAGAAGAACTCCTCCGTGTCGTGCGGGTCGTCGCCGAGCGGGTCCATGACATCGTCCCAACGGGTCGCGTAGGCGTCGAGTTCGGCCGCCTTGAGCCCGGACGTGGCGCGCGCCTTGAATACGTCGGACGGGGTGAGCGGCAGACCGCGCATGTTCATCACGTCGAAGATGCGGTGCGCACCGTCCAGATCGTCCGTGGTGACGATCACCAGCGTCACCCCGTTGACCAGATAGGATGCGAACGTGTGCCGTTCGTCGTCGCTGAACCGTTCCAACGCATCGTACGCTGCCTTCGTGTTCGCCATGATGTTGTGCTGCGCCGCGTTCGACAGATCCTCGTCGGTCAGGTCGAACAGGGCCTCGAGATTGCCCTCCTGCACGTATTCGCGGAAAAACGCGGCATCCCGTTCACGCAGGGTCAGACGCGGCTCGTTACGGATGCCGCGCAGCTTGTCGCCGGGCTCGACGATCAGCGCGTCCAGCAGACGCATCCATTCGGGATCCTTCTCCAGATCGCGCAACGCGGCGATGATGATCGACAGGGACACCAGCCGCTGCTGGCCGTCGATCACCTCGAATTTGGTGCCGCCGGCGCGCACCAGGATCAACGAACCGAGAAAATACGGGGTTCCCGGGGTCTTGCACGCCTCCTGCAGATCGGAGACGAGCTGCAGGACGTTGGACGTCTTCCAGATGTATGCGCGCTGGAACGAGGGGATTTCGAAACGAAAATCCGGGGTGAACACCTTGCCCAGCGGCAGTTCCTTCGCATTGATCGCCATGATATGCCCCCTCGTCCATCGATCCGTCCGTAACGGCGCCCGTGACCGCCTGTGCTGACCTGCACGGACCAGCCTACCAGCGCACGCACACGCCCGCTCCGTATGGAGCCGGGCGTGTCGGCGGCAGATATCGATCGGTTTCGTTCAGCTCACGGGCGGCAGATCCGCGCGCTCGACCAGACGCGCCAGCTGCACGCGGTTCATGTTCAGCTTGTCGGCCGCGCTCGACAGATGCGCCTTCGCCGTACGCTCCGAAATGAACATGCGGGCCGCGATCTGCGCGTTCGAGAACCCCTCCGCCGCCAGCAGCACCGTTTCGCGCTCGCGGGCGGGCAGCGCGTCGAGCAGACGACGCGCCTCGTCACGCCGGGCGACCGGCTGCTGCGCGTGCAGGTCGCCGATCAGCTGCCGCTGGCTGGCCGTGTTGAACTGCGGCGCGCCCTCGCACACGTCAAGCACGCGGCGGATGATGTCGCCCGGCGCATCCGTTTTCGACACGAACCCCTCCGCCCCCGCCTCCACGGAACGCTCCACCGTGTTCGACGGGTTGAGCGACGTGAGCATCAGCACATGCGGCGCATGGGGGAGCGCGCGCAGCCGTCGGGTCGTTTCGATGCCGTCCATGCCCGGCATGGCGATGTCCATGAGCACCACGTCCGGCCGTTCCGCCGTGGCCCGCGCCACCGCGTCCGTCCCATCGGTCGACGTGGAGACGACGCGGATGCGCCCGTTCGAATAGTCGGTGAGGATGAGTCCCATCGCCTGACAGACCATCGGATCGTCGTCGATCACGCTCACCGTGACCGTACGCGGCGACGGCGTCTCCGCAGCATCGTCGTCCATCGGCGCGCCGCCGGACGGCAGGCCGTTGACTGACGACGGGGCATCGGACGGCGGAATGGGCTGTGCTGTGCTGTTCACGGCTTCATTGTACCGACGCGACGAGGTCGGTCCGCACGACTGTCGCCGGCGCGTCCGGTCTCATGCATGGTCGAGGATCCGGCCTCTGGCCCGACGGCACCGGCCGTCGTCCACGGCAGCGTCACGTCCACATGGAACACGCGACGATCGTCGAAGCCATACCGGCACGTTCCGCCCGACGACTGCACGCGTGCGGCCAATCCCGGCAGCCCGGCGCCCCCGCGCGCATCACGCCCCGGCACACCCGCAGAGGCGGCCGCACCGGAGCCGCCTGCGATGCCGTCCGTCGGATTGCTTGCATGCACATGCACGCCGGTCTCCGGTCCGACCGTGACCTCCAGCGACACCGGGGCTCCAGGCGCGTGCCGGCGCGCGTTCGTCAGACTCTCCTGCACGGCCCGGTACGCGACTTTGCCGACGTTCTCATCCAGATCACCCAACTGTCGGATATCGATCCACGTGTCGATGCGCTCGCCGGCCTGCCTCGCGTCATCGAGCAGTGCGGTCAGCGATTCGCGTGTCAGCGCCGTGTCGTCGGATGGCGCAAGCCGTTCCCACGCCTGCTGTGGATGGCGCAGCATGTCGATGATCGAATGCGCCTCGTCCAACGCGCCCGCTGCTTGACGCCGGATCTCGTCGGCCTTGGCCGCGACCGTTTCGGCGGCCCGCTTCGTCTCCTTCGGATCGGCCGGCTCGTGATGGGCCTCGGGATCGACGCTGTGCGCAAGACGGTTCGCTTCGGCCTGCAGCGCGCTCGCGTTCAGCGCGATGAGCGACAGCGAATGGGCGAGCGTGTCGTGCGCTTCTGCCGCGATCGCGTCCGCCAGCTGCTGGCTGTCCAAGTCGCTTTGCAGATGGGCCGCATGATGCTGCGCCGCCCGCGTTTTCGCGTCCGCCTCGTGCAGTCGCGCACGCGAACGGATGTGCAGCCCGCACAGCACCGACACGGTCACGCCGGTCAGCGCTACGACGACGGCCGTGATGATGATCGTCGGCTCGCCGACCAGCATGACCATGTCGCCGCCGTACACGCCGCCCGTATACGGCTTGGCGAAGATCAGATGCCACAGCGACGCATCGGCCGGCCGCAGCGCGTCGCGTAGCTGCGCCCACACGGCGACCGGCGTCGCCGCGGCCACCGCGCGCACGGTGCGCGCCACGCCGGACCGCCGCGCGACCAGCGAACACAACGCCATGAGCATCAGCAGCGGATCGTAGGGGAACAGCAGGGTTGCGGCCAGGCATATCCAGAACACCGGCTCGGGATGCCGGGAACGCGCCAACAGCGCGAACGGGCAGACGAGCGTGGCCAGGAACGCCAGCATGAACCACAGGAAGCGCGGATCATACGGTTCCTGCGCATATGGTTGGGCGGCGAACGAAGCCTGGACCATGCACATGCATATCGCGCACGGGATCATCAGCCAGGCACACCAGAATCTGGTACGCACCGGCACCTCGTCGTCCGCGGTCCGTGCGGCGGCCCGACCGGACGGATGGCCGGGCGTCTCTCTCCGTACTCTCATGCCTTCCCACTGTATTGGCTCGCCCCCTCCGCCGCCATTGGACATGCGGGCGGCGTTGCGTCGCTTCGATTGCCCGAACGGGCTGCGAACTCCGCCCGTTCGTCCACTACCGTCGCATGTGCCGCGCCGGTAGCGTCGTAACCACGCGATCCCGACCCCGAGAGCAAGAGAAAGAAGGAGTCATGTCCAGTCCGCAACAACCTGTCCAGCATGGTGCCACGGCGGCGAAAAAATCAATATGGAAACGCTGGTGGTTCTGGCTGATCATCATCGTCGCCGTGATCGCCATCGCCGGTACGCAAAACAGCGGAACGAAGTCCGACGAAACACCGTCGGCGTCCCAGTCGCAATCGCAGACATCAACGCAGAGCGGAATGGCGCAGGATTCATCCGGTGATCAGTCCGACAGTCAATCCGATGACGGACAGCAGACCGACGACACGGAACAGCAGCAGGACGAGCCTGAGGTCCCGACGGAATACCAGTCCGCGCTGAAGCAGGCCAAAACGTATTCCAGCATCATGCACATGTCGAAGCAGGGCATCTACGACCAGCTGGTCAGCGAATACGGCGGCCAATTCTCCGCGGAAGCCGCACAGTACGCGATCGACAACGTCAACGCCGATTGGAACGCCAACGCATTGGCCAAGGCGAAAAGCTACCAGGACAACATGTCCATGTCGCCGGAGGCGATCCGCGACCAGCTGACCAGCGAATACGGTGAGAAGTTTACTGCGGAGGAGGCCGATTACGCCATACAGCACCTCGATGACTGATCTGGTGCACGGTCTGTTGGATGGAAATCGTTGAATTGTGCGGGAACTGTGCCTATCAGGCGCATTCGCCTTGCTCGCGGCTGAAATTCAGGTGATTCCAAGGTGACTGCCCGTAGGATGGGTGCAGGTTTCAAGCTAAGGAGCAATCATGGCATTCGGCCAGCAGCCGCACAACGGCGACAACCAGTATCCGTACGGCCAGCCGCAATACGGGCAGCAGCAGTACGGCCAGCAGTACCAGCAGCAGTACGCGTACGCGCCCAACGGCACGGCCGCGATGAACGCGCAAACCGCCTACTCCTACGAGGAGGTGCAGTCGGCCAAGCGCACGTCCGTCACCAAGGTGTACGGCGAGATGACGATCGGCCTGCTCATCACCGCGGTCGTCGCGGTCTTCGCGCAGGTCAGCGGCACGTACATCGCGTTCCTGCAGGCTACCGGCCTGATCGGCGTCATCCTGTTCGCCGTCATCCAGGTCGGCATGGCGGTCTATCTCGGCGCGCGCATCATGAGCATCAAGGCATCCACCGCACGCGTCATGTTCTATGTGTACGCGGCGCTTATGGGCTTCACGCTGAGCTCGATCTTCATGGTCTACGACCTCGGTTCGATCGGTCTGGCGCTCGGCATGACGGCCCTGTTCTTCCTCGTGCTCACCATGTTCTCGCTCACCACGAAGATGAACATGCTCAAGGCCGGCCCGATCCTCATGGTCGCGCTCATCGTGCTCATCATCTCGCAGCTCGTCCTCTCGTTCCTGCCGGTGAGCGGCATGACCCAGCTCGTGTGCGCGATCGGCCTGATCATCTTCGCCGGCATGACCATGTACGACGCGCAGCAGACGCGCGCCCTGCTCTCCGCCTACGAGGCGCAGGGTCCGGAGATGATCAAGAAGGTCTCGATCGTCTGCGCGCTCAACCTGTACCTCGACTTCGTGAACATGTTCCTGTACGTGCTCCAGCTGCTCGGCAGCCGCGACTAGCGATCGGCGTCTGCCGGAGGCGCGCCGGTCGCGGCGCGTGAGATGCCGTCGTGACAAGTCCCGTCCATGATGCGTTCATGGACGGGACTTTTTGTCGTATGCCGTCGGCGCGCGACGGTAGCGTGGTGCCCCATGAAGAAGCAGGAACTCGTCGGCATGGCATGCCTCGTATTGACCGCGCTCATTTGGGGATTCGCGTTCGTGTCGCAGGTGCAGGGCATGGATTCCATGACCCCGCTGTTCTTCAACGCCGCCCGGTTCACGCTCGGCGCGGTGTCGCTCATCCCGCTGCTGCTGTGGCGTCGCGCCAGGCGGCGTACGGAAGACAGCGACGCGGAGGGGACTGCCGTTTCGGTGGGGGAGAAGACCAATCGCGGCGTTCCCGCCCGCCTGCTCGCCAATCCGGCCGTCGTCGGCGCGGTATGCGGCGTGTTCCTGTTCACCGCGAGCACGTTGCAGCAGTACGGCATCCTGTACGGCCGGTCGGCCGGACGGGCCGGGTTCATCACCGCGCTGTACATCGTGATGGTGCCGCTGCTCGCGTTCGTCTTCCTGCGTCGGCGCGTGCATCTGATGACCATGGTCGCCGTCGCGGTAGCCGTGATCGGCTTCTACTTCCTGTGCATCACCGACGGGTTCGGTTCGCTCACGTTGGCGGACCTGCTGCTGTTGTTCACGGCCGTGCTGTTCGCCGCGCACATCCTGGTGATCGACACGCTCGGCTCGCGCGTCGATCCGCTGGTGCTTTCGTTCGGCCAGTTCGTCACCACGGCCGCGCTCAGCTGGATCGGCTCGCTGGTCGAAGGTTCGGTGAACTGGTCCGGCGCGCTGCAGGGCTGGGGAGCGGTGCTCTACGCCGGCATCGGTTCGGTGGGCATCGCCTACACGCTGCAGGTGGTGGGCCAGCAGTGGGTGCCGCCGACCCGCGCAAGCCTGATCATGTCGCTCGAATCGTTCTTCTCGGTGGTCGGCGGAGCACTCCTGCTCGGCGAGGTCATGACCCCGCGCGGCTATCTCGGCTGCGCGCTCATCTTCGCCGGCACCCTCCTCGCCCAGCTCCCCGCCAACCCGTTCAAGAAAAAGGCCGACTGAGCGCCGGTCAGTCCGCCTTTGGCGCTTCGCCGACCTGCGGTGCGCCATTGATGTCGCGGTGGATGTTCTGCATCTGCGTTTCGATGTTCTGCAGGGAGCGCGCGCAGTCGAGCAGCGTCTGGGAATGCTCGTTCAGCTTCGCGTCCGGCAGATCGGTCTTGTAGCGCAGCGCGTGCTCGAGGCTCGCCCAGTAGTCCATCGCGATCGTGCGGAACTGCACCTCGACCGGCGTATAGTGCGCGCCCGACGAGAGGAACACCGGCACCGCGTAGATCACGTGCAGCGAGCGGTAGCCGTTCTGCTTCGGGTTCTTGATGTAGTCCTTGACGCGCAGCACGGAGATGTCGTTCTGCGCCGACAGGTAGTTCGACACGGAGTACACGTCGTCGCGATAGTTGCAGATCACGCGCACGCCGGCCACGTCGAATAGGTTGTCTCGGATCGAGTTGACCTCGAGCGGCAGCCCCTTGCGCTCGAGCTTGCCGAGGATCGAATTGACGGACTTGAGACGGCGTTCCATGTGATGGATCGGATCGTGCGCGAACCGCACCTGGAACTCGGAGTCGAGGATCTCGAGCTTGGTGCTGATCTCGTACATCGCGCCCTCGTACACCTGCATGAGATCGACGAATTCGGTGATCTCGTCGGTGGGAAACCGTCCGTCGTCGAATTGGATGGCCTTGAGACGCGCTTTCAGTTCGCTGGTGTTGATGCGGCTTTGTCGGTCAAGTATCACGGTTGTCCATTGTAATCGGGCGAATGCGGAGGACCTGAAAAATCGCTGGGTATGATGTCTCGCCGATGCGACGCACGCGCCGGCGGGGACGCTGGCCGGCCCAATCGTTACGATGGACTGCTATGAACGAAGACATGATGACCGAGGCGGAGCGCGCCTCGAAACGGTACGAGACGGCCGCCGGCGTCGGCGACGCGGTGTCCCGCGGCAAGGGCGTGTACTACGTGCACACGCTCGGATGCCAGATGAACGTGCATGATTCCGAACGCATCGCCGGCGTGCTCGAGGCCGACGGCTACGTGCCCGCCAGTGAGGAGCAGGTGATCGACAAGGACATCGACCTGATCGTCATGAACACGTGCGCGGTGCGCGAGAACGCGGCCGAACGCATGTACGGCACGATCGGCCTGTGGGCGCGGATGAAGCGCGAACGGCCGAACCTGCAGATCGCGGTCGGCGGCTGCATGGCCCAGCTCGACAGGCAGAAGATCGCCAAGAAGGCCCCGTGGGTGGACGCCGTGTTCGGCACGAAGAACATCGGCTCCCTGCCGCGTCTGCTCGACCAGGCGCGCATCGCCGGCGAGGCGCAGGTCGACGTGGTCGACAAGCTCGACTATTTCCCGAGCCAGCTGCCGACCGCGCGCGCCTCGCGCGTCTCGAGCTGGGTGTCGATCTCGATCGGCTGCAACAACACGTGCACGTTCTGCATCGTGCCGACCACGCGCGGCAAGGAGCACGACCGCCGCCCCGGCGACATCCTCGCCGAGATCCGGCAGTGCGTCGACAATGGCGCGAAGGAGGTCACGCTGCTCGGTCAGAACGTGAACTCGTTCGGCTACGGCATCGGCGACCGGTACGCGTTCAGCAAGCTGCTGCGCGCGTGCGGCGAAATCGACGGATTGGAGCGTGTGCGCTTCACATCGCCGCATCCGGCCGCGTTCACCGACGACGTGATCGCCGCGATGGCCGAGACGCCGAACGTCATGCACCAGCTGCACTTCCCGCTGCAGTCCGGCTCCGACCGCATCCTGCGCGCGATGCGACGCTCGTACCGTTCCGCGAAGTTCCTCGATATTCTCGGCAGGATTCGCACGGCCATGCCGGACGCGCAGATCTCCACCGACATCATCGTCGGCTTCCCCGGCGAGACCGACGAGGATTTCGAGGAGACGATGCGCGTGGTGCGCGAGGCCCGGTTCTCGTCCGCGTTCACGTTCGAATACTCGCCGCGCCCCGGCACGCCGGCCGCCGCGATGGAACAGGTGCCGCACGAGGTCGTTCAGGAGCGTTTCGACCGGCTCGTCGAACTGCAGGAGCGGATCACGGCCGAAAACCTCGCCGCGTTCGAAGGACGCGACGTCGAGGTGATGATCACCGGCGTGGCCGGCAAGAAGGACGCGGCCACGCACCGCGTGACCGGCCGCGAACGCACCGGCGTGCTCACGCATATCGGCGTGCCGGAAGGCGAGCCGATGCCCGAGGTCGGCGACTTCGTCACGGCGACCGTCACGCACGCCGCCAAGCACAATCTCATCGCCGATCCGGATCCGAGCAAGGGGCAGACTTATCATGTGCGCCACTGAGCAGGCCGGGCGTACGGAGCAGCCGGCCGTCACGCCGCGCGTCGTGTCGATCGTCGGGCCCACCGCGTCGGGCAAGACGGGGCTCGGCATCGCCATCGCGAAGGCGCTCGAGGCGCGCGGACAGAAGGCCGAGATCGTGAACGCCGACGCCTATCAGATGTACCGCGGCATGGACATCGGCACCGCCAAGGCCACGGCCGAGGAGCAGGCGGCCGTGACGCACCATCTCATCGACGTCATCGAGCCCGACGACGCGATGTCGGTCGCCCGGTTCCAGCAGCTGGCGCGCGAGTGCATCCACGACCTGCAATCGCGCGGCATCCGGCCGATCATGGTCGGCGGCTCCGGCCTGTACGCGCGCGCCGCCATCGACGACATCTCCTTCCCCGGCACCGACCCGGACGTGCGGGCGCGGCTCGAGGAACGCGAGAAGACCGAAGGGGCTGGCGCGCTGTTCGCCGAACTCAAGGCCAAGGATCCGGCCGCGGCCGCGCGCATGGACCCGCACAACCCCCGCCGCACCATCCGCGCGCTCGAGGTCATCGAAGTGACCGGACGGCCGTATTCGGCGAGCCTGCCGCACTACCGCTACGTGATCCCCACCGTGCAGATCGGCCTCGACCTGCCGCGTGAGGAGCTCGACCGGCGCATCGACATCCGCACCAAGCGGATGCTCGACGGCGGGTTCATCGAAGAGGTGGAACGGCTGAGGCCGAGGCTCGGCGTCACCGCCAGCCGCGCGCTCGGCTACCAGCAGGTCGTCGACTATCTCGACGGGCTCGCCGATCTCGACGACACGTTCATGGACATCGCGCAGAAGACCAAGCGGCTCGCCCGCAAGCAGATGGGCTGGTTCGGCCGCGATCCGCGCATCCACTGGCTGCAGGCGCTCAACCCGAAGCTGCTCGACAACGCGCTCGCGATCATCGCGCACGCGGACGCCGGCGACTACGACGCGATCGACGCGCATGCCGACGAATACACGCAGCATCATCTGGGCGACATCGCATGAATGAAGGTCCCGCTCCTGCAATAGGAGAGCGGGACCTTCATTCATGCGGGACCTTCATTCATACGGGATCACTCGTGGATATACGTGGATACGCGCTGCAGCTCAGTGCGCCGGACCCTGCTCCCAGCCGGCGATCAGGAACGTGCGCGTCGGATTCGCCGGGCGCACGATCGCGTCGAACAGCCGCTCGAACCCGCTCGTATCACCCCGGTAGGCCGCATGCTTGGCCGCCTTGTATGCGTCGCGCGTCACCGGGCCCCAGTCAAGATCCCATCCCGCGTCATGCGCGAGACGCGAGGCGAAGATGCGCAGCGTCATCGCGTTGCCGCCCTTGAACGGGTGCAGATAGCCGAGCTCGTCGTACACGTGCGCCAGCTCGCGCACGAACACGTCTCGGTCCAACGCGACCAGATTGCGCTTGTCGGCCAGTTCGGTCGCGATGTTGAGCGCGCCCGTCTCGATCAGCGCCGCCGGGAAGAACGTCTCCGGATTGCGCGCGATCGCACGGTCCGACGTGACCTCGCGCGTCGTGTTCGACGTACGCAGACGGCCCGCGTCGGCGAACACGCCCTCAAACAGGCCGCGGTGAATCGCCTCAAGCTCGTTCAGATCGCCTTCCGCGCGCCAGCCGCGCTCCACCAGCAGCACGGTGCGCGCCACGATGCCGCTCGCATGATCGGCAGCATGGTCGTCGAGACTGCCGTCGGCAAGACGCGCCGCGGTAAGCCCCGACGTTTCGGCGTCCGCCGTATCGATCAGCGCGGACACGTCGATGTCGCCGCGCTCGTATCCGGCCAGCGCCCGCATCGTCGCGTCGCCCGGCCTCATCGCTTCCAACGCGCAGTTCTTCAGTGCAAATGCGACTGCGCTCGCACGTTCAGCTGGAGTCATAGGGCCATCCTAGCGGATAATCCGTGCGGATGCCGGCAACCCGGGCGCGAAATGACGTGGTTTGGGTAGAATCGTGAACCGCTATGGCACGTACATCATCATCTGAGAAGAAGCAATCGAAAACCGCCGGCGCGGACACGGCCGACGAGCCGGTCTGGAAGACGATCCTGCTGGCCGTTCCCCGTGGCCTCGGCGCGGCGGTCCGATCGGTGTCCGGCGTGGGGGAGTTCGATCCCGCGTATCGGCGCGACGGCCTGTGCTTCCTGATGCTCGTGCTCGCCATCTGCTTCTGCGCGTCCGAATGGTTCCGCGTCAACGGCGTGCTCGGCCGGTTCCTGCACGCGATCGCGGCCGGCCTGTTCGGCGTGATGAGCGTCATCGTGCCCGTGCTGCTCGCGATCGTGGCCGTACGTCTGATGCGCAACTCCGGCAAGGGATCCGATAATCCGCGCGTGGTGACCGGCTGGGTGCTGCTGCTGTGGGCGGTCTGTTCGATCATCGACGTGGCCGTCGCCGCCGACACCCCCGGCTTCGACATCGCCGTTCTGCAGCGGGCCGGCGGCCTGCTCGGCTTCGCGCTCGGCTCGCCGCTGGCGTGGGGACTGTCGAATGCGTTCGCGATCGTCGTGTTCGTCGTCGTCGCGCTGTTCTCGCTGTTGCTCATCACGCGCACGCATGTGACCGACCTGCCGGGCAACGCCCGCGCACTCGCCGAACGTCTGCATCTGCTCGACGACGCGGGCGGTGCGGCCGGCGGCAAGAAGAAGTCCGATGACGACGATCGCCCGCAGTTCCCGAACGAGGTGCGTGTCGGCGACGGCACGCTCGCGTTCGCCGACGGCGTGCCCGCGCACGACGGCAGCGACGAGGAGACGGATGCGGACAGCGGACGTTCCTCGATCGGCGGGTTCCTTTCGCGACTGTTCTCGCGCAGGCATCGTGGCGGCGAGGACCGTTCCCTCGACCGCTACGCCGGTGACGAGGCGTTCGACCATGCCGCCGAACGCCACGGTCAGGCCGCGGAGACGCATCTGGACAACGGTTCCGGTGCGGCGCATCCGCGCACGGTCTCGTCGACCGGAGGATTCGGCGGATCCGCGCCGGTATCCGGCGGGCTGCCGCATGCCGTGCCATCCGCCGCACCCCGTTCCGTGACCGGTGTGGCAGGAACATTCGGCGCGTCCGGTCCGGCGCCGGACCCGTGGGCCGGCATCGGCGTGGACGGAACCACCGTCATGCCGTCCGGCACGGCGAATCCGGTGGTCGGCGCGGCGGACGAGACGCATGTCGATCCGCGCACCGGCGAACTGCTCGACGACGCCACGGCCGTCGCGCCTCAGCACGTCGGCGCGTCCGTGCCGTCCTCGTCCGTCTCGCCGGCGATGGGCTCCGCCGCGCCCGCCGTCGCGTCCGCGTCGAACGTCGCCGCATCGGCGAATGCGGGAGATGGCGGGGAGCCGGCCACGGACGCGTCCGCCGCGCCGGCCGACCAGAACCTGCCGTACCAGCTGCCCAGCCTCGCGATCCTGACCAAGGGCCAGCCGCACGCCGCGCGCACGCCGGCCAACGACCACGTCATCGCCGCGCTGACGAACACGTTCCAGCAGTTCAATGTCGACGCGAAGGTCGTCGGCTTCCTGCGCGGACCGTCCGTCACCCAGTACGAGGTCGAGCTCGGCCCCGGCGTCAAGGTCGAGAAGGTCACCAACCTGCAGAAGAACATCGCGTATGCGGTGGCCAGCTCCGACGTGCGCATCCTCTCGCCGATCCCCGGCAAGTCCGCCATCGGCATCGAGATCCCGAACGTCGACCGCGAAATCGTGCATCTGGGCGACGTATTGCGCTCCGACAAGGCCGTCAACGACCCCGCGCCGATGCTCACCGGCGTCGGCAAGGACGTCGAAGGCCACTTCGTGACCGCCGACCTGACCAAGATGCCGCACCTGCTCGTCGCCGGCGCGACCGGCTCCGGCAAGTCCAGCTTCATCAACTCGATGCTCACGTCGATCATCATGCGCGCAACCCCCGAACAGGTGCGCATGATCATGGTCGACCCCAAGCGCGTGGAGCTGTCCGCGTACGCGGGCATCCCGCACCTGCTCACGCCGATCATCACCGATCCGAAGAAGGCCGCGCAGGCGCTCGAATGGGTCGTCAAGGAGATGGACGCGCGCTACTCCGACCTTGAATTCTTCGGCTTCCGCCACATCAAGGACTTCAACAAGGCCGTGCGCGAGGGCAAGGTGCACGCGCCCGCCGGCTCGCAGCGCAAGGTGGCCCCCTACCCGTACATCCTCGTGGTCGTCGACGAGATGGCCGACCTCATGATGGTCGCCAAGAACGACGTGGAAAGCTCCATCCAGCGCATCACGCAGCTCGCGCGAGCCGCCGGCGTGCACCTCGTGCTCGCCACGCAGCGCCCGTCCGTCGACGTGGTCACCGGCCTGATCAAGGCGAACATCCCGTCCCGTCTCGCCTTCGCGACCTCGTCGGCCACCGACTCGCGCGTCATCCTCGACACCACCGGCGCCGAGGCGCTCATCGGCCAGGGCGACGCGCTGTTCCTGCCGATGGGCCTCGCCAAGCCGCTGCGCGTGCAGGGCTCGTGGGTGAGCGAATCGGAGATCCGCAAGGCCGTCGAATTCGTACGCACACAACGCAAGCCCAGCTATCGCGAGGACATCGAACAGATGGCCAAGGAGGCGGAGAAGTCGGCCGCCGAGCCGGACGAGGAGATCGGCGACGACATGGACGTGCTGCTGCAGGCCGCCGAACTGGTCGTCACCACGCAGTTCGGATCCACGTCCATGCTGCAGCGCAAGCTGCGCGTCGGCTTCGCCAAGGCCGGCCGTCTCATGGACCTGCTCGAATCGCGTGGCGTGGTGGGGCCCTCCGAAGGCTCCAAGGCGCGCCAGGTGCTCGTCCAGCCGCAGGATCTGCCCGCCGTGCTCGCGTTCATCCGAGGCGAGACCAGCTCGCTGCAGCCGTCCGGCGGAGACGCCGTGGCCGCGTCGGACGGATCGGGTGCCTTGGCGTGATCCATACGCCATGCGCGGGGAGCCGGCGGTGAATCGGCGACGGGCCGAGATCATCGGCGGTTGCCGGGGCCCGTGTGCCGTGCGGCTTCTCCCGCGCGCATGGCGTACAATATAACGGTTGGCCGTTCGCGGCCGACGCCTCCATGGCGAAATGGTATACGCAGTCGACTTAAAATCGATCGCTTCGGCTTGTGGGTTCGAGTCCCACTGGAGGCACCTTGCTATCGGCATGTTCAGCATTATCGGCATGTTCGCGCGTCGTCGGACGCCGTCCGCATCATCGTCCGAAACATTCGGTTTTCCTCATGCCGATAGACTGGCCCGCGAATTTGTTCGCGAACGGCCGGATGCGGCCGGGGGAGAGATGACGCTATGGCCGGTTGGTTGGATGTGAGCCGCGAGACTGAGGACGGACTGCCCACGATGCTCGTGCAGGCGGTCGTGATCGCCGCCGCGATGTGCGTGTGCGAACTGGTCAGCGCGCCCATCTACGTGACGATGTCCGGCGACGCGTTCAACATCCTGCCATGGTTCCTCGTCGCCTCGCTGTTCGCCGTCGCGTTCACCTGCACGGTCGGCTTCATCCTGCTGTGGGTCGTCGAATCGCTCACCGCACGCCACAGCCTGCCTAAGCTCCTGCCGTTCGTCTACGCGCTCGCCGGACTCATCGGATTCGCCGCATGGGGCTACGCCGTCTACCCGGCCGTCATCGACTCGATCGTCGTACCGGTCGGCGGCACGGCGCTCGCCGCCGGCGCGCAGCTTGGCATCGGGGTCAACTGCGCGGCCGCGGGCTTCGCCTCGTTCTTCTTCGGTGCGATCCTCGCGCCGCGTCTGGCCAGCCGCCGCGCCGCGGTGATCGGGACCGGCGTCGTCGCGCTCGCGATCGCCGCGCTGGGCGGCGTCGTGTTCGCCATGACCATGTCGGCACTGTCCTGACCGCGTACGTCCGCGCCGGTCGCATGCCGGTCGCGTCGCCCGGCGGAACGCTTGCGCGGTGCGGCGCGGACGGGTATCCTAAGGCACATTGTGCGCGACGACATCGCGTGCGTATCGACAAGGAGGAACACATGGCATCGAACATGCCCAAGGTCAACGCCGAATTCGGCGCCACGCCGACCATCGAGTTCGAGGGCGACGCTCCCGCCGGCCTCAAGGTCGTCGAGCTCGTCGAAGGCGACGGCCCGATCGTGCGCCGCGGCGACACCGTGACCGTCAACTACCACGGCGTCGTGTGGGGCAAGAGCGATCCGTTCGATTCGAGCTTCGCCCGTCACCAGCCGGCCAGCTTCGGCATCGGCGTCGGCCAGGTCATCAAGGGCTGGGATCAGACCGTGCCGGGCCACAACGTCGGCTCCCGTCTGGTCGTCTCCATCCCGCCGGAGTACGGCTACGGTTCGCGCGGCGTCCCGCAGGCCGGCATCGGCGGCGGCGACACGCTCGTGTTCGTCATCGACATCATCTCGACCCGCTGAGCCACGGGGATTCCCGTCCAGCAAGCGGACGCGCCGGCGCAAGTCGGCGCTTTTTTCGTACACTGACTCAACAGACCCAACCAAGGGAGGACATCATGGGTGAAGAAAAGGCCGTCCCGCTCACGCAGGACGCGTATGACAAGCTGAAGGACGAACTCGCCTACCGCGAGGGCCAGTACCGCGACGAGATCACCAAGCGCATCGCCGCCGCCCGCGCCGAGGGCGACCTGTCCGAGAACGGCGGCTACCAGGCCGCCCGCGAGGAGCAGAGCAAGAACGAGGGCCGCATCAACGAGCTCATCGTCAAGCTGCGCAACGCGGTCATCGTCGAGGCCCCGAAGGCCGGCACCGTCGGCAACGGCTCGCTGGTGACCATCGAACTGGCCGGCAACGAGATGACGTACGTGCTCGGCGCGCGCGACATGGCGTCCGTCACCAAGTACGACGTGCTCAGCGAGGACTCGCCGATCGGCAAGGCCATCATGGGCGCCAAGCAAGGCGACACGGTCAGCTACCAGGCCCCCAACGGCCGCACGATCAGCGTGACCATCAAGGAGGCCAAGCCGGTCGAGTGACGGCTGACGCACGCATCCTGCTCACGGACGTTTTGCGCGTCTTGCATACGAGGAAGGGGGTTCTCCCACGGTTTGTTCCCGTGGAAGAACCCCCTTCCTCGTATGTTGCGCCCGGTCACATCGTGTGCCGGCATCTGATGGCATCCGTCGCGCGTCGTGCGGGCCGTCCGTATGGCCGTCCACTCGAACGGCCCGCACGCGGCGTCAATGCCACAGGCTGACGATCACCATGTAGATCGCGACCATATGACAGGCATATCCGGCGACGGTGCCGGTGTGGAAGATCTCGTGGAAGCCGAACACGCGCGGCCATGGGTCGGGCTTGCGCAGCCCGTAGACGATCGCGCCGGCGATGTAGCACGCGCCGCCGGCCGCCAGCAGGATCACGACGGTCGGACCCGCGTACGGCGAGGTCCAGAACAGGCTCATGAACGCGACTCCGGACACGCCGAAGATGATGTAGACGATCACGTACAGCCATCGGGGCGCGCCGATACAGATCACGTGGATGACGAGCGCGACCAGCGTGCAGATCCACATGCCGGCGATGATCGCGTCGCGCCAGTGCGGTGCGAGCGCGAACGAGACGGGCGTGTACGTGCCGGCGATGAGCAGGAAGATGTTCATGTGGTCGATGCGGCGCAGCACATCGGTGACGCGCGGCGACCAGTCGCCCAGATGGTAGGCGGCCGAATTGCCGAACAGCACCAGGGAGCATGTCATGAACACGGCGCACGCCCATTTGAGACCGGCTCCCTGCGCGAGGCAGATGAGCACGATGCCCGCGGCGAGCGCGAGTGGCGTGGCGACCGCGTGGATCCAGCCCCTGAGCAGCGGCTTGGGCCGTCCGTGCACGTCGAGGCGGATCTTGCGTTCGACTTCGGCGGGGGAGATGCCCTCGAGCCGGGCCGCGCGCGTCTCCGCCTTGGCGATGACCGCGAGCGCCTTCTCCTCGCCATGCCGGCGGATGCGTTCGGCCTTGGCCTGCGCCTTGACGCGCACCGCGTCGGCCTTGGCCTGCAATGCCGCCTCACGCGCCTTGGTCGCGGCGTCGCGCGCCGCCGTTATGGCCGCGCGTTTGCGTGCGACCTCCTCTTCGGAGACTGCCATCGTTCCTCCCATCGACATGTACGGACATGCGAGTCCGATATCGGCGTCGCCGTACGCCAGTAACTTACGCTACCGTAACCTACGATAACGTAACCACTGTGTTTGTCAAGGCCGTGTCCATGCCCGCTCGACATGCCGTGACGGGCGCGGGCCGTGCGTCCTGCCGGCGCGCATGGTTGCGTATGATGGAGGACATGGCAGATTTCACACAAGTACTCGCTACACGACCCGATTTCGACGCGGAGGACCGCGAATGGCTCCACCATCTGGTGGGCGACTGGCAGGTCATCGCAGACCTGAGCTTCGCCGACCTGCTGCTTATCGTGCAGGACGGCAACGGCCACTACGTGGTGGCCGGGCAGTGCCGTCCGTCCACCGTCTCCACGCTGCGCACCGAGGACGTGGTCGGCGACCTCGCCCCCGAGGACATGATCGGCGAGCTCGACGCGGCCATGAGCTCCGAGGTGGTGTTCCGCTCCACCGTGCTGCGCAACGTCGGCAAGTCCACCGTGTGCAACGTGTACGCGCCGGTGCGCCACAACGGCAAGACGCTCGGCCTGGTGGTGCGCGAGACCAACATGGCCACGCGCGAATCCAACGGCCGCAACGAATCCGAAAGCATCAACGCGGGCAAGCAGCTGTACGAGATGATCCCGCGCGGCCAGTTCCCCTACACCGATTCGGTGATGAGCCAGCGGCACATCGCGCGCGTCTCCGACGGCTTCATCGTGCTCGCCGAGGACGGCGTGGTCCGCTACGCCTCGCCGAACGCGATCAGCTGCTTCCGCCGTCTCGGCTCGCTCGAGACCATGCAGGGCAAGCTGCTGAGCGAGGTCGGCACGCAGCTGCTGCACGAGAACGACCTGCTGCCCGAGTCGTTGCCGCTGGTCCTGAGCGGCAAGGCGGCCATCGACTCCGAACTCAACGCGAACCGGTCCGCGGTCTCCATGCGCTCCATGCCGCTGTACGGCACGAACGGGCGCACCGGCGCGATCATCCTGTGCCGCGACGTGACCGAGCTGCGCCGCCGCGAAGAGGAGCTGCAGACCAAGGACGCGACGATCTCCGAGATCCACCACCGCGTCAAGAACAACCTGCAGGCGGTCTCCGCGCTGCTGCGTCTGCAGGCGCGCAAGACCAGGTCCGAGGAGGTCAAGAAGGAGCTCGAGGAGGCGCAGCGCCGCGTGCAGACCATCGCGATGGTGCACGAGGGCCTGAGCCAGACCGCCGACGAGATCGTCGACTTCGACAAGGTCATCTCCAACCTGCTCAAGATGAGCGTGGACCTGGCCACCATGCGCGACCAGCACATCAGCATCGAATACGTCGGCCAGTTCGGCATGATGCCCGCGCAGGACGCCACGCCGCTGTCGCTCGTGCTCACCGAGCTGATCACCAACGCGGTCGAACACGGCTTCGAAGGACGCAAGGAAGGCCACATCGTCATCTCCGTGGGCCGTTCCGGGGCGAACCTCAACGTGGTCGTCGAGGACGACGGTTCCGGCCTCGACCATGAGGAGAAGAACGGCATGGCCCGTTCGAGCGGCTCCGGCCTCGGCACGCAGATCATCAACACGTTCGTGACCAACGACTTCGGCGGCAGCGTGCATTGGGAGCCGCGCCGCGAGGGCGGCACGCGCGTGGTGCTCGACATGAAGCTGCGCGCGGCCCAGGAGGAGTAGCGGATACAGGAAAGCCCACGGGAACGAACCCGTGGGCTTTCCTGTATCGAACGCGCATATGCCGCGTGGCGTCGGCGTTATGCCGCCGACCGCCGGAATCGCCGACCGGCGCACACCCGTGGCAGCCGACCCGATCGGCCGGATCAGATCTGCTGCAGCGCCTGAGAACGGCGGGCGCGCATCGCACGGCGCTTGAGCGCGCGACGTTCGTCCTCGCTCAGGCCGCCCCACACGCCGTAGTCCTGATTGGTGTCCAACGCGCATTTCAGGCACGCGTCGATGACCTTGCAGGTGCGGCAGACGGCCTTGGCCTCCTCGATCTGCTGATATGCCGCGCCGGTGTTGCCGACCGGGAAGAACAGCTCCGGGTCCTTGTCTCGGCATGCCGCCTTGGCCCGCCAGTCAAAAGCACTGCTCATCGTGTATCGCCTTCCTCGTTCCACAGGACTCATGTCTTGTAACCACTACACAGATAACCACGAAACCATCGACTTTTCAAGAGGTTTCGCTCATGGAATCGCGCGGGGGACCTCGCGGAGGCACTGGATCGGCGTCGCGCGTCCCCTGTCGAGGAACACGGCCCGGCCCGGCGTGTCCAGATCCTCGGGAGTGAATCGGGCCAGCAGATCGGACGGGATGCCGGCCGACAGATCCGTCGGCCGGTCCCCGGTGGGAAAGACGATGCGCGTCGTGCAGTGCTCCGGAACGCGCACGTGCCGCATGGTGAGCGCCGTGAAGACCACGGTGATCGCCGGGTCGAGCAGCGCCGCACGGAATTCGGCGCACAGCGGGTCGTCGCCGAGCGGGTCGAGCAGCGGGTCGGCGTCGTCGGCGAGCCAGACCATGCGCGGATGCGGGGGAGGCGCCGCGCCATGCGTGCGTGCGGCCGCATCGGCGTCCGTGAGCACGCGCGCCGGGCCGCGCACGATGGACGATTCGACGCCGTGCGCGCCCCGTCGGCTGACGCGCAACTGCACGGACGGCACGTCGCGCAGCATCGCGGCGACGACGGACAGCACCGTCGATCTGCCGCGGCCGCGCTGGCCGACGACCGCGACGTTGCCGAGCATGACCGACAGCGTCGCGGTGCCCAGCCGCACGCCGTCGTCGGACACGGCGAACGGCACTGCGTCCGATTCGACGCCTCCCCTTGACCGCATCTCATCCATGATCGGCGTCACGTCGGCGAGGCGCGGCAGCGGCGCGCTGAACAGGGGCTCCGCCGGCGGCAGCGCGCAGAACCGCTGCGCGGACAGCACGGCGTCGACCGCGGCGTCGATGTCGCGCGCCTCGCAGCAGCGCAGCGCCTCGAGCGACTCGCCGTCCGAGCAGTAGGCCGCGCCGGGCAGGGACGGGCTGATGGATGCGGCGTCCGATGTGCCCAGCAGCTCCCGCGACTGCATCGGATCGCGTACGCGCAGGCAGATGTTGACCGCGATGTTCGCCTTCATGTCCGCGCTGACCTGACCCTGCGGATTCTGCGTGCACGCGACCAGATGCATGCCCAGCGAACGGCCGAGCGCGGCGATGCGCACCAGACGGCCGACATAGTCCGGCAGCTGGCTGCGCAGCGCGTGGAACTCGTCGACCACGATCATGAGCCGCGGAGGGGGATCGGCCAGACGGTCCACGTCCGCCGCATGGTGTTCGGCCACCAGCCGCTCGCGCCGGCGCAGCTCGCCTTCAAGCGCCTCCAATGCGCGCGTGGCATGCGCCAGATCGAGATCGCACACGTTGCCGGCCACATGGGGCATGCGGGCCAGCGCGCTGAACGCCGACCCGCCCTTGAAATCGAGGAAGACGAAACGCAGCCGGCTCGGCGGGTTGCGGCAGGCCAGCGACAGGCACCATGTCTGCAGCAGCACCGACTTGCCCGAGCCGGTCGTGCCGGCCACCAGCGCATGCGGGCCGCGACGCGACAGGTCGAGCGGGAACGGGCCGTCGGCCGACATGCCGATGACTGCCTCCATGCTCGGCGGTTCCAGCCAGCGGCGGACGATATGGCGCCACGCCAGGGGTTCCTCGTCCGGTGGGGGCAGCGCCAGCGACTCCCAGGTCCGTGATTCGATGGCGCCGAACGCGACGCGAGGGCCTTCCCGTGACGGGTCCGCGTCCGACGGGGACCGGCCGTCGCCGGCCGCCGGCATGGCCCCGTCTCCGGGTCGGCGACGTCCGTCGCGGAGACGGGACAGGGCGAGCAGCGCGGACGCCCCGCATCCGAGCAGTCCGGGGACGATCATCATCGCGAACGTCCATCGCCGTTCGATCAGCATGACGACCAGCATGACCAGCTGCGCGCCGATCGGCGCGATCGCGGCGACGACGGACAGCGTGCGGGTCGTGTCCCCGCCCGCGCGTCGTCGCGTGCCGTCGATGGTGCCGTTGCCGTCGTTCATACGGCCGAGTCTGCCGCGGACGGCCACCGGACGCAAGCCGGAACGGGGTCTGTGGTCGAATGGTCGGCGGCCGGCGTGTCGCGCGTGTCAGGGCCGTCGGCCCCGACTGGGCCCAGGTGCCGTCAGCTGGCCGATTCGGCCAATGTGCCCACGGTGCCGCTCTTGTGCGTGCCCGAGGCCAGCTGGCTGAACAGCTCGGTGTTCGCGGAATCGTCGAGCAGCACGCTCGAGCCGACGCCGTCCACGTAATAATCGGGATCGGACCAGTAGACGCTGCCGGTCACGCCGCCGTCCGCGGTGGCGGCACGGAACGCGAGCGCCATCGCGCACAGCGTGTAAGGGTTCGTGTCCTCGTCCACGGTGATCGAATCAAGCGCGGCGGAGGCCAGCTTGGCGACCTTGGCCGGGTTGGCCAGCGTGGAGACGCCCATCGCCTTCTTCATCACCGCGGCGATGACCTGCCTCTGCCGGGCGGCTCGCCCGAAATCGCCCTGCGGGTCGGCGTAGCGCATGCGGGAGAACGCGAGCGCGGTGGTGCCGTCCGCCTCATGGCAGCCGGACTTCCATTCCAGGCCCGAATACGTGTCGCTGACGTCCTGGTCGTAGCACAGCTCCACGCCGCCGATCGCATCGACCACGTTCTTGAGTCCGCCGAACTGGATTTCGGCCACATGGTCGATCTTCTGTCCGGTCAGCTGCTCGACCTCGCCGACCAGGGCCTGGTTGCCGTACGCCTGATCGACCGAATTGATCTTCATGTACTGGCCGTCGATCTCCACCAGCGAGTCGCGCGGGATCGAGATCAGCGAGCTCGGGCCGCTTTTCGGCTTGGTGAGCACGAGGATCGTGTCGGTGCGGAAGCCCTCGATGGTCGAATCGTCGGAGCCGTTCACGCCTTCGGTGCCGTCGCGCCTGTCCGAGCCGAGCAGCAGCCAGCTCGTGGCCCCCGACGTGTCCTTGGCGTCCGTCAGCCATGAGGCCTTCGTGAGATTGCCGTCCACCCAGTTCCACGCGCCGAACACGGCGAGCGCAAGCAGGACGACCAGCGTGGCGAGCACGCCGAACAGGATATGCGCCGGATGCCTGCGACGCCGGGCATGGACGCGGGCGCCCGCCGGGACGTTGCGCGTCTGCGTTGCGCCGGCGACGCCCGCAGGGGAGCCGAAGCCCGCACGTGCCGCATGCCGCTCGTGGCCGGCGGCGCGATGATGCGTCGCGGACTGCTGCGGACGTGATTCGGCGTCGGCGCGCGGCGGCCGGCCGATCGTGCCGGAGGAGCCCGAGGAACGGCGCGCGGCGCGGGAGGGGACGGACGGGGCGAAGCTTTGCGGCTGCAACGGCTGCGGGGACGGCTCCGACGATTCGACCATCGAGGGCTTCCGCACCGACACGATCCTCGTGCTCACCAAGCCGAAAAGCGGCCCGAGCTCGCTGATCTCGATCCCGCGCGACTCGCTGGTGGAGAA
>NZ_JAFEJT020000035.1 GCF_018555435.2 Bifidobacterium amazonense | reverse complement strand
GCATCCGTCGCGAAGTTCGTGGACATGGAGCGCGAGGCGATCGCGGACGCCTGACCGAACCATACGACGGCATATCTCGGTTATCTGTCTTAGCGGAAGGGATGAGTTTGACGATCGAGAGGCTGATATCGGCTGCTGCACGAGTCAGTTGAACGATCGAGAGGCTACTTCCTACGGTCAGCCGGTGTGAACGGCAGTAGGATCCCTTGATATTCCGCGCATGACATGGCCGAATGTGCTCCGTCTGGTCGGCTGGTGGCCTCTCGATCGTCGAACTGACCGGGGCAACGTGCCCAATCAGCCTCTCGATCGTCAAACTCATCCCTTCCGCTAAGACAGATAACCGAGATATGCCGTCGTATGGTTCGGTCAGGCGTCCGCGATCGCCTCGCGCTCCATGTCCACGAACTTCGCGACGGATGCCTCGACCGAATAATACTCCTTCGTGTGCGCGGCGTACCGGGCGCCCCACTCGGCCAGCTCGTCCGGGTGGTCGATCCACCAGTCGATGCGCCGGGCGAGCGCGGCCGCGTCACGTACGGGGAACAGGGACTCATCCAGCAGCGCGAACTGTCCGGCGGCACTCAGTTCGGATGAGGCGATCACCGGCACGAGACCCGAGGCCATGCCCTCGATCACGCTCAACGATTCGATGTCCACGATCGACGGGTGCACGAACAGATCGCACGAACGCAGCAGCGCCGGCATGTCGTCGTTCCGGTGAAAACCGATCGACGCGGGCCGGTTGAGCAGCATCTTCGCCCGCAGGCGCAGATACCGTTGCAGCGGGCCGGTGCCGCAGATCGTCAGTTCGATGTCCTTGGCGTGCCGGCAGCGGGCGATCGCCTTGATGAGCGTGATGTGGTCCTTCTCGTGCGTGAGCCTGCCGGACGCGACGATGCGGAACGGCACGGGTGCTGGCTCTCCGGCCGCACGCTGGGTTTTGGGCGTGAACCGGGACGTGTAGCCGTTCGAGATCACGTGCAGCTTGGCTTTGTACCCGTGCGCGCGCAGCTGGCCGGCGATCATCTCGGTGGGCGTATGAATGTGCCCGATGCCGCCGTACAGCCACGCTTTGAACAGCCAGTACAGAAAATCGGACATACCGGGCACGTGGCGCAGCGGGCCGGCCGAATACGTGACGTTCTCCGGCTGCAGGTGGAAGCCCGCGGTGACGGGAATGCCCATGGCGCGCGCGGCCCGGGCGGCGTGGCGGCCGAATCGGAACGGCAGATAGATATGGACGACGTCCACACCACGGAATGCGGCGCGGAACAGGGTCTCGCTGGGCTCGGCGAACTGCATCTGCTGCTTGGCGGCCACCCACGAGACGAGCGGCACGCGGCTGACGCGAGCCGGATATTCGGGCGCACCGATGCCGACGAGACGCACGTGATGCCCCTGGCGTTCGAGTTCGTGCGCGTATTGCAGCGCCGAATTGGACGTGCCATTGCCCTTGTTGCCGATCGTGTCCATGACGAGCGCGATGGTCAGCGGTCGGTCGATCCGCGCTTCTCGCTCTCCGACGGTTCCGCCGTCGTTTCCCGTATGTTCAAGCATTGCCCCATCCTATCGCCGCCGCCGACCAGCCGATCGGGCTCACACCCGCATACTCGCGTGGCGGTTTTCTCGCACTGACCACCACTCAGTGAGAGAAAACCGCCACGCAATGCCAGGAGCGGCGGGCGGCGGGACATGGCACAATGAAGGGCATGAGTGATATGAACGTTTCCCCGGTTTCCGCATCCTCCTCCCCCGCCACGGCTCCCGCTTCCGCCGGCCGCACGCTGGGCACGCCGCTGGGCGCGCACCCGACGCGCGTGCTGTTCCTCGGCGCGGGCGAGCTGGGCAAGGAGGTCACGATCGAGCTGCTGAGGCTCGGCGCGTGGGTGTGTGCGGCCGATTCGTACGCCGGCGCGCCCGCGCAGCAGGTGGCGCACGAACATCGTGTGCTCGACATGGCGAACGCGGCCGAACTGCGCGCGCTGTTCGACGAGGTCAGGCCGGATATCATCGTGCCGGAGGTCGAGGCGATCGCCACCTCGGAGCTGGCCGATGCCGCCGCTCGCGGCATCCAGGTGGTGCCGAGCGCCGAGATCGCGGCGATCTGCATGGACCGCGAGCGCCTGCGCGTGATCGCGCACGAGGAGCTGGGCCTGCCGACCACCCCGTACCGGTTCGCCGGCTCGCTGGAGGAGCTGCGTGCGGGTGCTCTCGAAGTGGGATATCCGTGCGTGGTCAAGCCGATCATGAGCTCGTCCGGCCACGGTCAGTCGGTCGTGCGTTCGGCGGATGCGATCGACGCCGCTTGGACGGAGGCGCAGGAAGGTCGCCGCGCGTCCGGCGAGGGCGATGTGTCGCGTGTGATCGTCGAGGCGCTGGTGCCGCTCGACTATGAACTGACGGTGCTGACGGTGAGCTCGTCGGCCGGGATCGTCACCTGCGCGCCGATCGGTCAGCGTCAGGAGTCCGGCGACTACCGCGAGTCGTGGCAGCCGGCCGCGACGGACGCCACCGTGCTGGAAACCGCCCAATCGATCGCGCGCCGCGCGGTCGAGGGTCTGGTCGCGAAGGCCACGGCGAGCGGCGAGCACGGCTGGGGCGTGTTCGGCGTGGAACTGTTCGTGCTGACGGACGGTTCGGTGCTGTTCAACGAGGTGTCGCCGCGTCCGCACGACACCGGCATGGTGACGATGATCTCGCAACGGCTGAGCGAGTTCGCGCTGCATGCGCGCGCGATCCTGGGGCTGCCGGTCACGGCCGGCCATGTGGCGTTGGCGATGCCGGACGGCAAGGTCGCGGCCAGCCATGCGATCGTCGTGGCGGGCGACGGCGAAGCGGAGTTCTCGAACGTGCCGGCCGCGCTGGCCGAGCCGGACACCGATCTGCGCATCTTCGCCAAGCCCGAGGTGCACGGCCATCGTCGCATGGCGGTCGCGCTGGCGATCGGCTCGTCCGCGGACGACGCACGCGCCAAGGCGGCCCGTGTGGCGGACTCGCTCGATATCGCGGTGCGTTAGGTCGTCACGGACAGTCGGTACTGAATAGCCAGTACTGAACAGTTCGATACTGATGGGGGCCGGTTTCGGCTGATGTCTGCAACGATGTGCAATCGTGCAATATCAGCTGGAACCGGCCTCATCCGTCGGAGACGATGACCATTTGCGTGTCGCTGTCATGACAGCTATGACGGCTGCGCGCGCTTCGCATGATTCCGCGTGACAATGGAGTCACCGGATACGACGAAGGAGGCTTGCCATGACTGGGAAGAGCCGAGTCCGCGCATTGGTCATAGCAACGGTGCTGTTGTGCGCATTGCTGTGCGTGGCGATCATTTACGGACGGCCCCGACGGACCGGAGGCGGTGGTGAGACCGGAGGCGGCGGCGCGGTCGCGGCGAATTGTTCGATCAGTTATGCGAAGTCGTACGACTCTCCGCAGGCGTATATCGATGGAGTCAAACCCGATCTTGTCGCCAAGGCGACACTTGGGGAGCCTCGCTTGTCCATGAACGGTCGCACCGTATCGTTCACGGCGCATCTGTTGGACGTAAAGTCCGGCGACGATCGGGCCGGCGACGATGTGACGCTGGATTTCGAATGCGGTTCGGTCGCCTCGTTCATGCCGGACGGATACGAAACCGGCGACGAGGTGATCGTGCTCGCCAACGACAGCCGGCTCCGTCAACCGGAAAGCGTGTGGCCGTTCGACGAACAGACGTATGACTCATTGACCACGCAATGATCGCACAATGATCATGCAATGACCGTCGCCGCATGACGCCGTCCGCGGCGACGACGGCCGATCGGCCGCGAACGGTGTCATGCCACTCCGAAACGAACCGGTTGTAGCCCTTTATTGGTACCCTTTTACCGTTAGTTCACCCAGAAATTCCGCTGATTTGAAAGGCAATCATGGAGAAACTGGAAAAGCTCTACGAGGGCAAGGCCAAGCAGCTGTACGCAACCGACGACCCGGAGATCCTGTGGGTCGAGTACAAGAACACCGCTACGGCCGGCGACGGCGAGAAGAAGGAGGACTTCACCGGCAAGGGCCGTCTGAACAACCTCATCACCACCATCATCTTCGACCTGCTCAAGGCCCGCGGCATCGACAGCCACCTCGTCAAGCGCGTGAACGACACCGCCCAGCTGGTGCGCAAGATGGACATGTTCCCGCTGGAGATCGTGCTGCGCAACACCGCCGCCGGCCACTTCTGCTCGCGCCTCGGCGTCGAGGAGGGCCTGCCGCTCAAGGAGCCGGTGCTCGAGTACTTCCTCAAGAACGACGACCTGCACGATCCGTTCGTGAACGACGACGATCTCGTGGCGCTCGGCGTGTGCACGCGCGAGGATCTCGCCGAGATCGCCCCGCTGGCCCGCCGCATCAACGAGGCCCTGATCGACATCTTCGCGAAGATCGACGTCAAGCTCGTCGACTTCAAGATCGAGATGGGCCGCGCCTCCGACGGCACGCTGCTGCTCGCCGACGAGATCACGCCGGACTCCTGCCGCCTGTGGGATCAGCGCGACCACTCCGGCAAGGTCGAGCACCTCGACAAGGACCTGTTCCGCCGCGGTCTCGGCTCGATCATCCCGGCCTATGAGGAGATCGAGGGCCGTCTGGCCGAACTGGCCAAGTCCGAGGGCATAGAAGTCGCCTGACATTCGTTTTTCTGGCTCCCCCTGATCGGCAGAGGGAGCCGATTTTCGTTTTATTTGACGCTTTTCAACCATTTGCAAGAAAGGATTTCCATGGTTTTTCGCGTGTACGTGGAAAAGAGGCCCGGCTTTGACGTCGAGGCGCAGCAGCTCGCCGGCGAGCTGCGCACGATTCTCGGCATCAGCGGGCTCACGTCCGTGCGCATCGTGAACCGTTACGACGTGGAGGGCATCAGCGAGGAGCTGTTCGCCCAGGCCACGCCGACCGTGTTCAGCGAACCGCAGGTCGACACCGTGTCCAACGATCTGCCCGATTTCGGCGACGCGAAGGTGTTCGCCACCGAGTTCCTGCCCGGCCAGTTCGACCAGCGCGCCGATTCGGCGAGCGAATGCATCCAGCTGATCTCGCAGGGCGAGCGTCCGACCGTCCGCTCCGCCAAGGTGTACGCGCTCTCCGGCGAGCTCACCGACGCGGACGTCGCCGCGATCAAGAAGTACGTGATCAACCCGGTCGAGGCACGCGAGGCGAGTCTCGAGACCAAGGAAACCCTGAAGACCGCCGTACCGACCCCCGGCAAGGTCGAGGTCATCTCCGGCTTCAACGAGATGGACGCGGCCGCCGGCCAGAAGTTCATCGACGAGCGCGGTCTTGCGATGGATCTGGCGGATCTCGAGTTCTGCCAGAAGTACTTCGCGGCCGAGCAGCGCGAGCCTACGATCACCGAGATCAAGGTCATCGACACGTACTGGTCCGACCACTGCCGTCACACGACGTTCGGCACCGAGCTGGACGATGTGGTCATCGACGACGCGACCGTCAAGGCCGCGTTCGAGCGCTATCTTGAGCTGCGTCACGAGCTGGGCCGCGACAACAAGCCAGTGTGCCTGATGGACATGGGCACGATCGGCGCGAAGTGGCTCAAGAAGAACGGCATCCTCACCGGCCTTGACGAGTCCGAGGAGATCAACGCCTGCACCGTCAAGGTCAAGGTGGATGTCAACGGCGAGGATCAGGACTGGCTGTTCCTGTTCAAGAACGAGACGCACAACCATCCGACCGAGATCGAACCGTTCGGCGGCGCGGCCACCTGCATCGGCGGCTGCATCCGCGACCCCCTGTCCGGCCGCTCCTACGTGTATCAGGCGATGCGCGTCACCGGCGCCGCCGATCCGACCGTGCCGGTCGCCGACACGCTGGAAGGCAAGCTCCCCCAGCGCAAGCTCGTGACCACCGCGGCCGCCGGCTACAGCTCGTACGGCAACCAGATCGGCCTCGCCACCGGCCAGGTCGACGAGATCTACCATCCGGGCTACGTGGCCAAGCGCATGGAGGTGGGCGCGGTCGTGGCCGCCACCCCGGCCGATCACGTGCGCCGCGAAACCCCGGCTCCGGGCGACAAGATCATCCTGCTCGGCGGCCGCACCGGCCGTGACGGCATCGGCGGCGCGACGGGCGCGTCCAAGGCGCACAACGTGGAGTCGCTCGAGCTTGACGGCGCCGAGGTGCAGAAGGGCAACGCGCCGGTCGAACGCAAGCTGCAGCGTCTGTTCCGCCGCGGCGATGCGTGCCGTCTGATCAAGCGCTGCAACGACTTCGGCGCGGGCGGCGTGTCCGTGGCGGTCGGCGAGCTCGCGGACGGCCTGTACGTCGATCTCAACACCGTGCCGAAGAAGTACGAGGGCCTGGACGGCACCGAGCTGGCGATCTCCGAATCGCAGGAGCGCATGGCCGTGGACGTGGCCGCCGACGACGTGGACGAGTTCCTCGGCTACGCGCGCGAGGAGAACCTTGAGGCCACCGTCATCGCGACCGTGACCGAGGATCCGCGCATGGTGATGACGTGGAACGGCGACGAGATCGTCAACCTCTCGCGCGAATTCCTCGCCTCCAACGGCGCGTCGAAGCATCAGGTCGTGCACGTCGAGGAGCAGCAGGCGTACGCGACGCCGGCCGCGTGGCGTGAAGGCTCGCTCGCCGACCGCATGCGCGCGGTCGTGACCGACCTCAACGTGGCGTCCAACAAGGGCCTGTCCGAGCGTTTCGATTCGACGATCGGCGCGGGCACCGTGCTCATGCCGTTCGGCGGCCGCCGTCAGCTCACCCCGAACGAGGCGATGGTCGCCAAGTTCCCGGTGTTCGGCGAGACGACCACCGCCTCCGCCATGGCGTGGGGCTTCAACCCGTACATCATGAGCGCGAACCAGTTCACCGGCGCCTACCTGTCGGTGGTCGAGTCGCTCGCCAAGCTCGTGGCCGCCGGCTTCGAGCATGAGAAGGCGTATCTGAGCTTCCAAGAGTACTTCGAGAAGCTGCGCGACGAGCCGGAACGCTGGGGCAAGCCGACCGCCGCCGTGCTCGGCGCGCTCATGGCGCAGATCGACCTTGGCGCCGGCGCGATCGGCGGTAAGGATTCAATGTCCGGCACGTTCGAGCATCTCGACGTGCCGCCGACCCTGATCTCCTTCGCCGTGGCCGTGGGCAACATGAAGCGCGCCACGTCGCCGGAGTTCAAGGGCGCCGACCATCGCGTCGTGCGCATCGCGCCGCGCTATCTCGCGGACGGCATCACACCGGACAAGGATGCGCTGCTCGAGGCGTTCTCGATCGTCGAGGAGCTCGTCGACTTCCACGACGCGCTGGCCGTGTCCACGCCGGGTTACGGCGCGACGGCCGAGGCGCTGTTCAAGATGACGCTCGGCAACCGCATCGGCGTGTCGCTCAACGATTCGATCGCCGCGGACGACCTGTTCACGCCGGCGTACGGCTCGTTCATCATCGAGCTTGCGGACGACGCGAAGCTGCCGGCCGCGTCCAACCTCGTCGAAATCGGCGAGATCGGCACGACGACCGCCGCATACGAGCTGCGCGCCGCGGGCGAGACGCTTGATCTGGATGCGATCCAGGAGGCGTGGGAGTCCGGCATCGAATCCGTGTTCCCGTACCGTTCCAAGGGTGCCGATAAGGGCGCGACCGTCGAGACGGTCACGTTCGAGACGCCGAAGAAGACCGTGTACGTGGGCGCTCCGGTCGCCAAGCCGCACGTCGTGATCCCGGTGTTCCCGGGCAACAACTGCGAGTACGATTCGGCCGCCGCGTTCGAACGCGCGGGCGCGGACGTGTCGACGCTGATCGTGAACAACCTCACGCCGGCCGCCGTTGCCGAGTCGACGCAGGCGCTGGTCGAGGAGATCAACAAGAGCCAGATCGTGATGATCCCGGGCGGTTTCTCGGGCGGCGACGAGCCGGACGGTTCCGCGAAGTTCATCACCGCGTTCTTCCGCGCCCCGGCCGTCACCGAGGCCGTGCGCGACCTGCTCAAGAACCGCGACGGCCTGATGCTCGGCATCTGCAACGGCTTCCAGGCACTCATCAAGCTGGGTCTGGTGCCGTACGGCGACATCGTGCCGATGACCGAAGAGTGCCCGACGCTGACGTTCAACACGATCGGCCGCCACCAGAGCCGTCTCGTGCGCACGCGCGTCGCGTCGAACCTGTCCCCGTGGCTGGCGAAGACTTCCGTCGGCGACATCCACACGGTCGCGATCTCCCACGGCGAGGGCCGTTTCGTCGCGTCCGAGCCGGTGCTCGACCTGCTCAAGACCAATGGCCAGATCGCCACGCAGTACGTGGACGAGTCCGGCGTGCCCGGCATGGATCTCGACGTGAACCCGAACGGTTCGCTGCTCGCGATCGAGGGCATCACCAGCCCGGACGGCCGCGTGTTCGGCAAGATGGGCCACTCGGAGCGTTCCGGCAACGGCCTGTACGTCAACGTCCCCGGCAACAAGTACCAGCCGCTGTTCGAGGCCGGCGTCGAGTACTTCGCCGCGTGATGGTCCTGCGGTCAGGTGATCTGATCGCCTGATCACCTGACGATCAAACACATCCCGGCTCCCCTCCTCGCGAGGGGAGCCTTTTTAACTATTTAACGGACATACAGCCGGTTTTAGGGGTTAAATCGGCCGTATGTACGTTGAAAGGTGAATCATCGCAGCCCAGCCTCGTTTGGCAGCCTGTTCTGCCGTTGCCAATTCAGCCATCATCATGATCTTTCCGATGGAACCCGCAAGACCATCTGCACCTTGTGCACTGGACGGGCTCATGGAATTGGGGAATACACTGCCGGCGATCGCTATTTCGGCAGGCACACAACTTGACCCGCACTGATCGCAACACCGATTCCAGCAGCGCCACGCTTGGTCAAGAGCGAATGGCGAAACCGGCATCTTGAACACGATCCCGTATTCCTTCGGCGATGGAGACGCACCGGGAGCGGGCGATGCCGGCTTTTACGCCGATGCCGGTCATATCGGCAATGGTGATGTCGCGTCCCTTGCCGTTGACCGACGTGGTATGTTCGCCGTTGATCCCGGGGTTTTCCGTCAGATCATATCCGGGCGACAACCGCCATACGTTCCGTGTCCGATTGTAGAGATATGAGAAGTTCTTCGCATGGTCGTCACGGTTTCCGATGAATACGTTGAAGCACATGAGCCGGTACAGCCGCTCGCATTCCTCCGCGCTATCGCAGATGCGCATGGTCAGCCGCATCAGCAGTCCGTAATCCAGATTGGGGATGCGATGCGACGTTTCCAACAGCCCGCCCGCGGAAATCATGTGTACTTTATGCCGGGCACCGTTGGCATCGCGCACGCGGTCGAATCGTCGGGTACCGAAATAGCCCGAACATTGATTCGAGGGGAACAACCGCGTTTCCGGCATGACGATGCCGCAGTCACGAGCCAGTACCGACAGCCGATACTCCTGCTCCCCGATGTTCGCGGAGTCGACAGATGAGGGGAATTTGACGATCCATTCCTCGCCATCGATCTGGGTCAGAATCTTCGGCCGCGCACCACCGGACGATCCACCAAGCGCAAACAACCGATCCAAGTCATCGGAAAAATCGGTCGCCAATAGGTTGGCGCACTCGTTCGCGATATCATCCAAATCAGTGGCGACGATGCCGCTCTCGATATCCGCGGCCGGCTCGTATTCCAAGGCGCCCATACCGCTTGCACCCACGATGGAAAGCCTCGCCAGAGGACCGACGGCATACGGGTCAAGGCCTCGCTGCCGCAGCACGCGATCGGTCAGCAGACGGCCCCATCCGTCCGGCATGCTGTCGTCGAACACGCCGAACAGCCCATGCAACGGGTCTCTTTGAGCGACGAACACCCCTTCTCTCATGGGCAGGCTCAGCGGGCTGATGCTGAATCCACGGGTCAGCCAGGAGCGATCGTATGAGAACGCCAGCGTTCGCGATGGCGAGAGCGTCAGCCAGCCGACGCTCTCGCCATCCAGCAGCACCCGCACACGGTCGATCGATACATCCAATGGCAATGTCTCATCCATCAAGCACCTCTCTTCCGCGCCGCGATGACATCATCGATGGTCTCGTAATACGGTCGAGCAAACAGCGATTCGAAATCCCGTTCACACCCCAACGCGAACGCGATATTGACCAGCGCCGTCAACGAAATCTCATGCCGCTGCTCGAACCGTCTGATCGACCCCAGACTCACGCCGGATTGTACAGCCAGGTCCGTTTGCGACATCTTGTGCTCCTTGCGCCTGGCGACCATGCGCTCGGCAATCGCAGCCGAAACATCCCCCGGCATCGGCTCATCAAGCAACGAAAACATACTAATATATTAGCAATATAAGCCTAAAAACTCAAAAATTACGCATATATTAGTAGTTGTGGCGCGATGGCGCGCGATGGCGACGTACGCGGAGGAAATGCAGACGATGGCCATCACGGTGATCATGGAAACCATGCCGCCGCCGTCCAGCAGCGCGGCCACTTGCGGATCATGCGCATGGTATCCGAACACGAGCAGCCGCAGCAGATCGACCCATCCGACATGCTGCACGCCCATGCACACCGCGATCGAGGCGGCGATGCTGGCCAGCATGAGCAGTCGCACGTCCACGCGCAACAGGGCCAGCACGACGACCAGCAACGCAGGAATCACGGTGAGCCAATGCAGGTCGAACGTCGACGAGAACAACGATCCGATATCGGACACGCCGGTCGCATCAGGTGCGACGGCCACGGCGGCTGCATCGACCGTCGCGCCGGCCGACGTCTCCCCCGCCGACGTCGCGACCACCGCGGCCGCGACGTACACCACGCAGCTCAGCGCGAACGGCACCGCGCCGGTGCGCAGCATACGGGTGATATTGTCGAACAGATTCATGTGCGTGAGCTGTTTGACCAGCAGGGCGCTGGTGGAGACCGGCGAACAACGGTCGCCCACGTAGACGCCGGCGAGGATCGCCCCGCCGAGCATGACCGGATTCGCCTGCATCGTGAGCCCCAAGGACATGCAGATGGTGCCCATCGTGGCCGCACTGGCGAATGACGAGCCGACCAGCATCGACATCGCCGAGCACAGCAGAAACGACAGCGGCAGCACCGTGGCGGCATGGATCACCGCGGCCGCATGAGCCACGATGTACGCGATGGTTCCGCTGGCGCGCCACAGCGAGGTCAGCACGCCGATCAGCACGAACGTCACCATCACCGTGCTCGCGGATCGCACACTGCCAACCGCACGGCCCACCATCACGGTCAACGGGCATCGGTGAACCAGACCATAGCCGACGAACAGCAGTACGCCGACGAGCAACGCGGGAATGATCGACCAGCCGAACGCAACACTGGCGAACAGCACCGCGCCGAACATCAGCATCGTCCCCGCCTCCAGCATGCGACTCCTCCCTTGTTGATGGTGACGGTTTCGTCTCGCGGCCTTGCGGTGCGGGGTCTTGCGATGCGGGCATCGCAGCGACATTCGCAACGTCGTTCGCAGCGCCATCCGCACAGGACGCAACGGCCACTTAGCCTGCACAGACCGCACCAGCCACGATCCACGATAACAGGAACAATACAGACTAAGCTGATATCTATTACGGGGTTTCCACTATGGCGATAGTACGACATACCGCGCACGCGGAAAGAGCATCGCATGAACTTTCTCAGCATCGAATACTTCACCGCTGTGGCCGCGGAGCGCAGCTTCAGCAAGGCGGCGAAACGACTCGGCATCACGCAGCAGACGCTGAGCGCGAACGTCGCCGCGCTGGAGCGCCATCGACGATTTCATCCGCTGCGCACGCGAGGTCATGGCCGACATGACCGGCACGACGCGATAGTTCCCGATCCGCACGGCTGCCTGTAGTCCGGACGCTACCATGGCAGGTATGGACGAACGGGACGCCGGCACACATACGTACGACGGCATGGGGAACGATACGCGGGACGATCCGCGGGACGGCCGATCGGCACGGCCCGTGCACTCCGCACGAACCGGACGACCCACACGATCAGCACAGCACGTGGAGCATGGGTTCGGGCCTGTGTGGGATAAGCGCTCGCGCGTGCTGGTGCTCGGATCGATGCCGAGCCCGAAGTCGCGCGAGGCGGCGTTCTATTACATGCATCCGCGCAACCGGTTCTGGCCGGTGATGGAGGCCGTGTTCGCCGACGCCGGCGATCCGGCGGACCGTGTCGGGGACACGCCGGAGTCCCGCCGCGCATTCGCATTGCGGCATCGCGTCGCGCTATGGGACGTGATCGGTTCGTGCGACATCGTCGGCGCATCCGACGCCAGCATCCGCAACGTCGTGCCGAACGATCCGGCGCCGATGCTGCGCGGCGCGCCGATCACGCTCATCGTCACCACCGGCGCGAAGTCGGGGCAACTGTATCGTCGGCTCATCGCTCCGAAACTGGTCGCGGACGGCATCGACGTTCCCATGGTCCAGCTGCCGTCCACCAGTCCGGCCAACGCGGCCATGCGTCTGCCGGATCTGGTCGGGGCCTATCGCGCGGCGTTCGTGCAGGCGGGGATCGTCCGGCCTGATCGCTGACGGCCGCGTCGGCTACGGCCGCATCGGCGATGGTCGCGCCGGTGACGGCAGCGCGTCGGTGACGGCAGCGCGTCGGCGACGACGGCAGCCGGCGTTCTACAGCCCCGCCGGACGCGGCGCCTCGAGATGTTCGAGCGCGGAGTTCTCGAATTCGCCGGGCTGCGACGGGTTGGGATGCGGACGGTCGTTCATCACGGCGAAGTTGAGGCCGATGAGCACGCCGCCGCCCACGAAGTTGCCGAGCAGGATCACGATGATCGCCGCAATGGCGAGCCACGGGTTGATCACGCCGTGCAGGCCGACGATGAGGAACAGCACGGAGTCCGCGACGGAATGTTCGAAACCGAGGTAGGCGAACACGAACACGGCCACGACCATGATGATGCATTTGGTGAAATCGTTGACGAGCTTGCCGTTGTACACCATGAGCATGCCGATGTTGATGCAGAAGTTGCAGAAGATGGCGCGCACGAACAGGTCGACGATGCCGCCGAAGCCCTGCGTGACGTAACCGGTTTTGGCGAGCGCCGCGTTGGCCATCTGCGTGAAGATCACGCCATCGGTGATGCTGGAGAAGCGCATGAGCACGGCGATGACGAGTCCGCCGATGAGATTGCCGAGCAGGCACAGCGCGAGGATGCGCAGTGAATGCAGCCAGTCGATGCGCTTGTGGTAGACGCCGATCGAGATGATCATCATGTTCGACGTGAGCAGTTCGGAGTTCGTGTAGTAGATGAGCACGAGCGCCCAGCCGAAGGTGAGTGCGGCGATGACCTTGCCGACGAGGGCCATGGCCGGGCCGGTCGCGGCGAACGTGGCGCTGATCGCGAAGAACGCGGTGAAGAAGATGCCGACGAAGAAGCCGGCCATGACGGCGCGCTGCATGTATTTACCGGTGAATTTGCCGGTCATGGTCTCCTTGCTGTCGAGCGCGTCGAGCACGGTGCTGATGAACGTGCGGCCCGGAAACAGCGGGTTCATGCGCGGGGCGGGTGCGGCGGCCACGCCGGCGACGGGTGCGGGCGATGCGAACTGCGCCGCGGACGGCGTTGGAGACGGGGCCGGGGCCGCGGCTGGAGTCGGGGACGCTTCCGAGCCGCCGGAGGGGATGGTGTCGTTGACGAATGATGATATGACGTTCTCTTCCACTCCTATAGTCTGTCAGCCGCTCACGCGTGAAACCGGTAAAACCGATATGACCCGGATCACATTGCCACGATTTGCACCGGCAATGCCGGCGGAATACGTCCGAGCACACCCGTCACGCGCCGAAGTCCTGGTCTCCGGCCGTATCCTCGGCGGCGATGCGATCCTGCATGGCCTTGAGATTGGCGAGCAGCACCTCGTCATAGCCGGTGAGGGCCGAAAATGGCATGAATTGGGCGGCCCGGTTGGCTCGCGGCATGGCGGGGTGCCGCGCGGAGGGATGATAGACGGCGTCGATGATGTCGTCGTAGCGATGCGTGGCGTGTAGTCCCGGCACGGTCGAAACGTCTCGCGTATCCAGCGATGACGACGTGCCCTGCCTATCCGGCACATCCGACGACAGCGGTCGTACCGGCTGAACCGTCCAGGCCGGCTGCGCTCCGGCACGGGAACGGTCGGTCGCATTCGACGTTCCATCTCCCGCACGAATGCCGGATTCCGCTATATTTCCAACGATTCGACGATCACCGAGTATCATCCGCTCAGCATCATGCCGTGATCCGTCGCCGTCTGCCGCAGCACGACCGGCAATCTTGCCATGCTCGTCGTCGGTTGCCGTTCCGGCGGCGTGTCCGCCGATCTGGTTGTTGCGGTCGATGCCGGTGGCGTCCGGCTCGAGATTCATGGCTTTGACGACGGCGTTCTTGCCGAACTTGCGTTTGACGGCGATCAGCGCCTGCTGCACGTCGCGCTCCCGTCGCAGATCCGTACGTCGTGTCTCGCGCCGTTCGTCCGTCTCGTCCACGTCGGCGAACAGGTCCAGCTGTTCCGCCCGGCCGACCGGCATGATCGGCGGCGACGGTGCGGCGACGCGTCCGTCGACGGCACGATCGCCGGCATACGGCCGCAACCGGCCGACGACCACGTTGAGACGACGCACCTTCACCTTCGGATCATGGTCGACGATGCGGTCGTACAGCGCGACCATCGCGTCGGCGATGACCTTCGTCGACGACGTGTACTCCCCCAGCTCGACCGAGCCGTTCGCCGGACGCGGCACCTTCTTGCCGAAACGGTTCGTGGACACCGGCATCGACCCTTCGAATCCGGGCGCGCCCTCGTAGCCGATGTACAGGCCGATCTGACAGGTCTCCTTCCCCTTCTCGACGAGCTCGAGCGAGATCGCGTCGGCCATCTCGCGCACGATGAGCCGCGCCTGATCGCATGAATACGGCTGGTGCAGCACCTGACCGTTGCTCAGCGAGTTCTCGGACGGTCGGTATGCCTGCACATCGGCGATCGTGCACGGTTCGAGCCCCCATGCGTGGTCGATGAGCAGCTCGGCGTTCACGCCGAACATACGGTAGAGCAGTTCGGCGTTGTAGTAGTCGCTGGCACGGCCCAACGAGCAGCGGGCGACGTCGCCCATGGTGAGCAGTCCGGACGATTCGAGGCGCCGCGCATAGCCCCTGCCGACGCGCCAGAAGTCGGTCAACGGACGATGATCCCATAGCAGACGGCGATACGACCGCTCGTCCAGTTCGGCGACGCGCACGCCGTCGCGGTCGGCGGGCATGTGCTTGGCGACGATGTCCATCGCGATTTTGGCAAGGTACATGTTGGAGCCGATGCCCGCGGTCGCGGTGATGCCGGTGCGGCCAAGGATGTCGCGCACGATGGCGCGGGCCAGATCGTGCGGACTCACGCGGTACACGGTCTTGAGATAGTGTGTCACGTCGATGAACACCTCGTCGATCGAGTAGACGTGAATGTCTTCGGGTGCCGCGTATTTGAGATAGATCAAATAGATGTCGCCGCTGGTTTTGAGATAGTACGCCATGCGCGGCTTGGCGGCCCGGTATGCGACCTTGAGCTGCGGGAAGCGCGCCAGCGCGTCCGCATCCGACGACTCCCCCGCGAACCGGTGGCCGGGGATGTGCGCACGCCGCTCTTCGTTGACTCGGTTGAGCCGTTCCTCGACCTCGAACAGGCGCGCGCGGCCGGGGATGCCGTAAGCCTTGAGCGACGGGGAGACGGCGAGGCAGATGGTCTTCTCGGTGCGGCTCACATCGGCCACGACCAGATTGGTTTTCAGAGGGTCCAGACCGCGCGCCGCGCACTCGGCCGAAGCGTAGAACGACTTCAGGTCGATGGCGAGATACGTGTGGTCCGGTGCTGTCATGCACCATATTATCGAACATACGTTCGACAACTGTGGTGATTGTCGCGGTGCGAGACGGACTCGGATTGGCAGGGTTCCATCCTCGCCCGTCGCGCGGGCGACAACGACAAGGTCGACAGTCGCATCAACATCAACGATCAACATCAACGATCAACATAGCGTAGCCTATAGGATACAATAATGGAGATGGAAATCGAGCAATCCGCAGAATATGCCAAGTGGTTCCGCAAAGCTCAAGGATCGACAAGCCAAAGCCGCCATCATGACACGCCTCAACGCCTACAAGGAACAGCAATGACCACTAAATTCACCGACTACGACACCAGCGAATACCTCGACAACGAAGAGGGCAACATCGCCTATCTCAACGCCGTCGCCGAATACAACGACCCAACACTCATGCAGGTCGCCCTCGGCAACGTCGCCAAAGCCCGAGGCATGACACAGATCGCCAAGGAAGCCGGCGTCGGCCGCGAAAGCCTGTACAAGAGTCTCAGCAAGGACGGCAACCCCAGTTTCGCCACCATCCTCAAGGTCATCCACGCCCTCGGCGGACGCATCAGTATCCAAGCCGCCTAAACCTTCCCAAACAGCAGTAAGGCCCCTCCTCTCCATTTCAATCCACTCCCTCCGCAGGCTGCGGCCCTTGCAGACGTTTCAATCCACTCCCTCCGCGGGGAGGGAGACAGTCCGCGGCTGCGCATCGTGGCTATGTGCTGACGATTTCAATCCGCTCCCTCCGCGGGGAGGGAGACCGTTCACGCGTGCGGGCTACTCGTTCACGGGTTGATTTCAATCCGCTCCCTCCGCGAGGAGGGAGACCACAAGGAGTACATGGTCTTCACCGGCAACTCCATTTCAATCCGCCCCTCCGTGAGGAGGGAGACTTGCGCCGTAAAGACGGCACGCCGTACAGCTTCATATTTCAATCCGCTCCCTCCGCGAGGAGGGAGACGCTTGGGTCGCTGCCGGTTTTGACCTCGGCCCAGTTTCAATCCGCTCCCTCCGTGAGGAGGGAGACGGCGTATCGGCGCAACCGTTTCAGGCTCGCCCGCTTATTTCAATCCGCTCCCTCCGTGAGGAGGGAGACGATGCCGCGCAGTGCGCCGCGTTCTCGGGCTCGGAAATTTCAATCCGCTCCCTCCGTGAGGAGGGAGACACGAGTTCCAGTTCTGGGTCTCGTTGCGGATCAGATTTCAATCCGCTCCCTCCGTGAGGAGGGAGACTGGGTAGAGATTTTCAGGCCGCAAGCTCCGCAAATTTCAATCCGTTCCCTCCGCGGGGAGGGAGACCGTAGCTGGTACCCTCGGTGGCTTTGACGATGACATTTCAATCCGTTCCCTCCGTGAGGAGGGAGACCTCAGCCCGTGGAACACTTATGTGTCTTCGGACGGAATTTCAATCCGCTCCCTCCGCGGGGAGGGAGACCAATCAGTCTGTCACGGGCATGTCTTTTAACCAAATTTCAATCCGCTCCCTCCGCGGGGAGGGAGACCGGTGAGAGAGTAGAAGTCGCCGACGCCGTTGATATTTCAATCCGCTCCCTCCGTGAGGAGGGAGACCAAGGAACAAGTCGTTAACACCCAGTCGAAAAGTATTTCAATCCACTCCCTCCGTGAGGAGGGAGACCCCGCCCTTGAACGGTTTAATATGCTCAGCACCACATTTCAATCCGCTCCCTCCGTGAGGAGGGAGACCAGTCCACAACCACGGGCCTATGGACGTACACGCTATTTCAATCCGTTCCCTCCGTGAGGAGGGAGACCACCGACAACGCCGGGCCGACCACCACGGTGGGATTTCAATCCGCTCCCTCCGTGAGGAGGGAGACCGCTCAGGAGAGGGGCGACGCCGCGTTTTCGTAGATATTTCAATCCGCTCCCTCCGTGAGGAGGGAGACCTCCGCCCGCCAATACCACAAGCGAGCCACGGAATTTCAATCCGCTCCCTCCGTGAGGAGGGAGACCGGCTCCATGAGGTCTCACCGTCCGGGTTCTGGTAATTTCAATCCGCTCCCTCCGTGAGGAGGGAGACGAACCCGATCATGCACGTAAGCTGCAAACCGAAGGATTTCAATCCGCTCCCTCCGTGAGGATGGAGACAGAGGAAATTAAGACACATCCACTGACGCTCCTGTATTTCAATCCGCTCCCTCCGTGAGGAGGGAGACAGAGGTACCGGCGTGCGACCTGATGCTTGATAACAATTTCAATCCGCTCCCTCCGTGAGGAGGGAGACCGTCGGCAGTGCGGTGCCGGAGGGTGCGGTGTAATTTCAATCCGCTCCCTCCGTGAGGAGGGAGACAGTTCGTTGCTGACGCGGGTCGTGGTCTGCACCTTATTTCAATCCGCTCCCTCCGTGAGGAGGGAGACTTCCTTGAGACTGGCCGTTGTTGGTGAGCTTGTTCTTTCAATCCGCTCCCTCCGTGAGGAGGGAGACGCACGGATGGAATACTCGCGTATGACCGCACAACATGGTATCAGAACACTTCAATACGAGACGCCCTGATACGATGCCAGAAATCCTATATTCCAAAACTCTATTCACTTATTAAGCAACTGCCCGCGTTCGGGGAACAACCACAAGCAAAAGGCACATACCTTCTGCTCCATCACGGCGCAAACATCCGGCGATTTTCCGTCAGCTCATCCCTCGCACCGCACTACACCACCACGTCACCTCATTCGCTCACCAAGTACCGCAGCAATACCCACCTATATCAACCTATATCATCATCGCATCATCAACTGGCATATGCCGCTGCAGACCTACATGCTCTATCCGAGTTGAATCCTTCGTTCCTAAACTGTAGAACCGTAGACTGTCACATTCAAGATCAACGATGTCATCCAGCTCATACCGCAGTAGCAGATAATCCGAAAGCGACGCCAAAAACACACCGTTCTGTACTCGCTGCCCATATGTCAGTGAATCATCGCATCGGCTGGCTGGACACCCAGACACGTCCGGTCAGCCGATGCGACGGCTCATAGCTCGTGATCGACCATTTCGCTTACGGTTACGGAATCCGGGATGACGGCACGGTCCACAGTAACCGCATAATCTCCGAAGCTGCGAGCGACATCCACTCCGTCCCGTTTACGTACATCGATGCTGTCGAACAGTTTCCACGAAGGCGCATCGCCGAGAGCGCTGGAATGCTTGAACACGTACAGTTTGCGCACTGCCATGTTACCGCGCGATGCGGAACGGTCGAATTCGAACATGTTCAGGATCGCCTGCCAGAGCATGTCGAGGTCCTCATCGCTGAACCCGGTGACGTTCTGCGCAAGTTTGGCGGAAATATAGCCATTCATACGGTACAAACCGTAAGGGATGATGTACTTGTTGCCCATCGTGTTGTTCTTTTCCGCGGCATCCGCTTCCGTGGTCACGGCGACGCGGGTGATGGAGATTTCCTGTACGGAGACGGGATCGATGGATCGCGCGAATCCCAGCTGCACAGGTCCACGCACTTGGCCGCATGCCAGACTGCCCTTGACGAACGTGGTCATCACGGCGCCGAACGTGCGGATGTCGAAGAAATTGGCACACATGTAGTCGCGCAGGCGACGGTCCAACTCGGGATCGTCTTTCTTCAGTGCCTTGATCTCCTTGGCGAAATCCTTATCCTCGGGACGAGCGTCGATATGCACGGCCTCCAGCGCTTCGCTGTCGAGCCGATTCAGCGTCCTGCGATTCTGGATGTAGATACGCCACGGGACTTCCTCTCCCATGGCCGTCTGCACATAGTCGCGGATCTTGCGTTTCACACAGACGTCGGTCACCAGTCCATTGCCGGTTTCGACGTCGACGCGCGGCATGTTGCCCGAGTCGGGGTCGCCGTTCGGATTGCCGTTCTCCACGTCGAAGAGAATGGTGAAATCATAACGGTTTTCGATGGGGGTACGGTCAGTCATTGTCTGCTCCTTGTACGTCGTTGTCTTCATTACGGGTTTTGTTGAATCGCTGCTGGTTCTCGTGATAGTAACCGAGCTGGAACGCTCCGCGCTCTTCGAGGGAAAGCCTTGACGGATAACGATCGCCCACTTTATCGGTCAATTCGCCCAGTGCCTTCTCCAGTTTGACCTTGTAGCCTTTCGACTGCCAGGTTTTGCGCATGTGCTTCGCCGCAAGATCGCCGAGGATCGGAAATATGCGGGCCGGCGTCGCGGCCGCACTGGTGAAGTACTTGTCCTTGATCGTCGTATTGATGTTGGGGATCGCGGCCCGCTGGATCTGCTCGTACACGGAGAACAGACGTCCGAGCACATATGGCACGTAATCACTGTCTTCTTTGATGTCCACCTGCAGTACCTCCTTGAATTGCTCGTTGGTTGTTTTTCGTAGGTAATATGCCTTGATGATCGCCGCCTTGTCGGGTGAAACGTCGTGTTCGGCGTTGATGCGTATTTCCACGGCGTTGATCAGGCTCGTCGGATATGGCGTGCCGTTGAGGATTGCTTTCATAACCGATCCGGCCATTTCCGACGATACTTTGGCGTTCTTGCTCTGCGGTCTGATGGTCTGGTTCAGCAACCGCCATGTGGACATGAACGTCGTCGTGTCGTATTTGGGACGTCGTATCTCAAGATCCCGATAGTGCCGTTCGATGTTGCGTGCAAACGCACCGAACGTATTAGTCAGGTAGAAGCGGACCGACAATCTCGCCGAGTTGGGGGACAACGCCAAAACGTGGAACTCTTCGTCGGGGGCAAGGTGAATGCCGTCGAAATCGTACGGGCGCCCTTGCGCGAGGGATTTCGTCGCGGCCTTAACTGTCGTCTCCTCCAGACCACCGGAGGACTGCTCGGTTTGCCCGTTGATCCGCCACCGGTTGAAGACCGTTCCTCCGAATACGTCGGCATATGCGGGTTCGCCGCAGCGAGCCCAAGATACGACGGTATCATCGCCGATGCGCTGCACCCGGTCACGATCTGCGAGCAACGTGTTGAGCGTTGTCGTATATTCGTATGCCTCCCGTTTGCTCATCGAAGCATTCTCGTTCTGTTCAAGACCGTACGAGCAGAACGCGGGCGCGTTGAACGAGATCAGCGAAGCGCCCGACGATTGCGCGCCTGTGACTCCTTTGATTTTAGGATGGATTTTCGCCGGGACCACCGGCTCGCCGGAGACTAGACTGCACGACAGCGCATCGTCGCCATCGGCGTCTTCCCGATCGTAATACGCGTTCCACGCCTCCTGTACGGCAATGCAATCGTCGATGAACACGACATGTTCTCCATCGTCATATTGCAGAACGAAATTCATCGTCACGGCGGATTCCCATGCCTTGTCCCCCATCAGCCGCCGAGCGGTTCCCCATTGGGGCTCCTGTGAGAAGAACGCAAGCACGGCCGCGGCCGACGGATCGGCGACGTCGCCCAGTATGCGACGATGCAGTTCAGCGCATGCCCGAAACGCCTGTTTCGCGCGCTCGGGTTTGCCTTTGGCGTCGAATCCGAGCATGTACGCCACGGTATCGCACAGAAAATTCGCTGCGATGCCGGACGATCGGGTGACACGGGTGGGAACGGGGATGATATTGCTTTCCACAGTTACTCCCCATGCATGGGAGAACGGATTGAGACGAACAAGTCCCGCGCTCAGGCACCGTACAGTCTCCCTCCTCGCGGAGGGGGCGGATTGAAATTTACTAGCTTTTATCTAGCACGCCAGAGCACCCGGCGTGCCCGGCTATCGCATGAAGCCGAGCACGCCGATTTTCTCACACAAAGATGCCGTCAGCCGATGCGCCGTCCATCCGCAGCCCGAGTCGCGACGAATACAAACTCATGTCCCGCAGAATGTAGCAGTTCTCTTCGGTATCACCGTCTCGCCCCACCGGCAGCACCGCTCCCATCGACAGCAGCTTTTCGAGGTGCTGCGGCCATACGTTGACCGCGTACTTTCCCAACTTGCGGAACAACGTGCGGTCGATGTCCCCACGCTCCAGCTGCGCGCACAACCTTGCCCCTTCATCGGACGTTGCGTCCGTCAACGGGATATATACCGGTACGGTCGGAGTTTCGATAAGTCTGAACAGCTCGGCAATACGTTCAAACGGCATCCCCCTGTCATGCCCATGCAAAGCGAGAATCCCGTGCTTGTCCAGCGCGTCATTGCCAGTAGGCCCAGTCTTGCCCCCGCTCAGCATGTTGAGCAGTTCACCAAAGTACAGACGAATCGCCTCACTTGACATCAGATCAACCTGCCGATCCGCCACTGTATGGTACGCCGTAATGTTCTGTTCCAGATACGGCGCATGGCCGCCCTCGGTGGAGAACACGTAGACCATGCTCTCGTCGGCGGCACGCTTGCCTTCGCGGTTGCATCGCCCGGCGGTCTGAACGATCGAATCCAACCCCGTCTTCTCCCGGTACGCCACCGGAAAATCAACGTCCACGCCCGCTTCGATCAGCGAAGTGGATACCACGCGGCATGTCTCCCCGGCAGCAAGACGGTCGCGAATCGTCGCAAGCAGCCGCTTGCGGTCTGCTGCGCACTGCAGTGTCGTCAGGCAGAACGTGCCTTCCATGTCTCCGTTCTGAGCAAGCCGACCATATAGATACTGGGCTTTCTTGCGAGTGTTCACTACGCAGAGCACCTGTCGATGGTCATCCAGACGCTCCGCAAGCGCATCCAATCCTATATCTCCAATGCGTTCGATCGTCACGCGGCGGAACGCATCACGATCGGCATTGGAAAACGGCGATATCTCAGGAATGTGAGCGTCTTCATCGGCGAACGACTGGTCGAACAGCGGCTTGAGTTCGGGCTGCGTGGCCGTGCACAGCACCGCCGTGGAACCGTATCGTTCCACAAGTTCCGCGATGGCCTTGACGCATGGCCGTAGATAAGGCACAGGCAGCGTCTGTGCTTCGTCGAACACGATGACCGACTTTGCGACGTTATGCAGTTTGCGGCAACGTGACGTCTTGTTCGAATACAGGCTCTCGAAGAACTGTACGGCCGTGGTGACGACGATCGGCGCGTTCCAGTTCTCCGCCGCGAGCGCACGCTTGAGATCGGTTTCGTCCATGTCGGACTCGTCCTTGAGCTGGTACGGCGCTTCCGCGTAATGCGGCAGCACGGCATCCGAGCCGAAGATCTCCTCGAACTTGCCGACGGTCTGGTCGATGATCGAGGTGTATGGGATCACATAGATGACCCGTTGCAGTCCGTGCGTACGCGCGTGTTCGAGCGCGAATGTGATCGAAGCGATGGTTTTGCCGCTGCCGGTGGGAGCAGTGAGCGTATACAGGCCAGGTTTGTATGACTCGTCCTGTCCCCGTTTCAGGCATTGTGCAAGCAGTTCGCAGCGTTTGACGTCGAGTGACGTCTTATTCGGATTCGCAAGATACCGTTGCGCCACGTTTTCCACGATGCCGGCCAGTCGTTCCATGTTGGCGTTGCCGTCTGCGTCGCATATGTCGGCTACGGCCGATGCCGCTTCACGCAATACGTTCCACAACGGGGTTTGCTCCCCTGCCAACGCATCCGGGCCAAGGCGTTTCTTGAGTTGTTCCAAAAGCCGATGCTCGGCACGATCTGTTCGATTCGACGTGAAGAATTCCGCATCGAGCCGATCACCGTCCACCAAGGCAGACAACAGCATGCGGGTCAGCATCATGCCGGAGTAACATGCAGCGTTCCTCATGCACGTCGACTGCGACGATCCCCTCGGATCGACGGCAATCCCTTCTTGAAATGCCGACTGCGGTATTTCGATCTGATGCTGTCCCGCCCCGGCCAACGCAAGAGGCCCATGATTCCCTGCAGAGAAAGCCTTGTTCATACGCGCACTGAAAGTGGAGCCTTCCAGTTCCCTTCCGCTTCCCACATCAGCCAATCCGGCATGATGACCAGCAACGGCCAAAGCCGCCATGGAACGGCCGTACTGCACCAGCATCTGCGCGCCTGCCGTGGAATGGTCGACCCTGCCGGAATGTTCGGGATCACGAATTCTGTTTTGGAAGGCTCGCGAATATTTTCCGAAATCATGAAACACACCGGCCAACAGACCATCTTCGAGGTGTCCGAATCGCCGCGCGAATCCACCGGAGAGGCACCCCGCCATACACAGATGTTCCACGCAGGTCTCGTATCCATGATCGCTGGTACGCGCGTAGAACGGGCCGGAAGAACATGCGTGAACGTCGTTCTCCTGCGGTTGGCTGCCGGTTTTCCTCATCAATGACTCCTTTGTCTTGGACCGAGCGGATTCACTCTGCACATATACGAGTTCTATCCCTTACCGCCAGCATAGGGCGTGCCAGTCACACCACTACAACATTGGGGGCAAGCCGTCATATCCGGCTTGCCCCCAGACCTGATCAGAGCACGTTATGTGCGCCGATCACATCACGCCTTAACGACGCTCACGCCCAGCTCCTTGGCGTCCGCATCGGCGACGATCTCGACGCCGCCTTCGGCGAGGGTCTCGTGCGCGATGAGGTCGCGGAACTGTTCGAGCTTCGGCGCATCGGCGGCCGGCGCGGTCAGCGTGAGGCTGATGCGGTCGGCGATGTCGAGGCCGGCGTCCTTACGGGCGTCCTGCACGGCGCGGATCGCGTCGCGCGCGTAGCCTTCGGCGATCAGATCGTCGGTCAACGCGGTGTCGAGGATCACGAAGCCGCCGGTCGGGAGGGCTGCGGACACGGACGTCGCGGCTTCCGCGGCGTTCTCCTCCTCCACGCGGTTGATCAGCTCGTACTCGCCTTCGACGAGCGCGACCTCACCGTTCGGGGTCTCAACGACCGGGGCGCCGGTGGCGGCATCGACATGCCATGCACCGGTCTTGGACGCCTTGATCGCGAACTGGACCTGCTTGCCGAGGCGCGGACCGGCCGCACGCGCATTGACGCGCAGCTGGTGCACGATCTTGAGGCCCTTCGTACCGGCGTCCTCCATCGTGCAGAACTCGATGTCCTTCACGTTGAGCTCGGACTTGAGCACTTCGGCGTACGCCTCGACGTCGGCCACGTCCTCGACCACGACGGTGAGCTTGGCGAGCGGCTGACGCACGCGGATCTGCTCGGCCTTGCGCAGCGAGAGCGTGCCCGAGACGACCTCGCGCACCTTCTCCATCGCGTTGACCAGCTTCGCGTCGTCGGCCAGCACGCGGCCCAGCTCCGTAGCCTCACCAGTCTCCTCGGAAACAAGGAACGGCCAGTCGGCCAGATGCACGGATTCACCGCCGGTGAGTCCGCGCCACACGGATTCGGCCTCCATCGGGGCGAGCGGCGCGAGCACGCGCATGAACACCTCAAGCACGGTGTACAGCGTGTTGAACGCGTTCGCATCCTCGTTCCAGAAGCGGTCGCGGGTGTTGCGGATGTACCAGTTGGTGAGCACGTCGATGAAGTCGGCGGCCGCGTCGCAGGCGTCGGAGATCGCGAACGCGTCGAGCGACTTCTGCACCTTCTCGACCAGTCGGCGCGTGCGGGCCAGCAGGTAGCGATCCATCTCCGGCAAGGCCTCGACCTCGTCCGCACGCAGGGCGCGCGCGTCGAAGCCGGCGCCCTTGTTGGCGGCGTTGGCGTACAGCGTGAAGAAGTAGTAGGAGCTCCACACCGGCAGCATGACCTGACGGACCGTGTCGCGGATGCCCTCGGCGGTGACGATCAGGTTGCCGCCGCGCAGGATCGGCGAGGACATGAGGAACCAACGCATCGCGTCGGAACCGTACTTGTCGAACACGCCGTTGACGTCCGGGTAGTTCCTGAGGTGCTTCGACATCTTCTGACCGTCGGAGCCGAGCACGATGCCGTGGCAGATCACGTTCTTGAACGCCGGACGGTCGAACAGCGCGGTCGCCATGACGTGCAGCAGATAGAACCAGCCGCGGGTCTGACCGATGTATTCGACGATGTAGTCGGCCGGGAAGTGCTGCTCGAACTTCTCCTTGTTCTCGAACGGGTAGTGGAACTGCGCGAACGACATGGAGCCGGATTCGAACCAGCAGTCGAGCACGTCGGTGATGCGGTGCATGTGCGACTTGCCGGTCGGATCGTCCGGGTTGACGCGGGTCAGGTTGTCGATCCACGGACGGTGCATGTTGATGTTGCCGTCCTTGTCGCGCGGGTAGTCGCCGAAGTCGTTCTTCAGCTCCTCGAGCGAACCGTACACGTCGACGCGCGGGTACTTCGGGTCGTCGCTCACCCACACCGGGATCGGCGAGCCCCAGAAACGGTTGCGGGAGATCGACCAGTCGCGCGCGTTGGCGAGCCACTTGCCGAACTGGCCGTCCTTGACGTTCTCCGGGATCCAGTTGATCTGCTGGTTGAGCTCCAGCAGACGCGGCTTGATCTTGGTGACGGAGACGAACCAGGAGGACACCGGCTTGTAGATCAGCGGCGTGGCACAGCGCCAGCAGTGCGGGTAGGAGTGCACGTAGCTCTTCTCCTGGAAGAGGATCGCGCGATGCTCTTCGGGGATCGACGCGAGCGGACCGTCGCCGGCGCGCAGGTTGCGCAGGATCGGCAGGTTCGCGTCGAACACGAACAGGCCCTCATAATCCGGGCACTGCGAGGTGAAGTTGCAGCCGTTGTCGAGCACGTCAGTGCTCTTGATGCCGTGCGCGTTGAGGGTGTTCATATCGTCTTCGCCGTAAGGTGCCTGATGCACGAGGCCGGTACCTTCGACGGTGTCGACGTAATCCGCGGTGAAGATCGTGTAGCCGTTCGGGCCGGGCACGTTGCCTTCGCTTTCGGCCTTCTCGCCCGCGAAGTACGGGAAGACGGGCCAGTAGCGGCGGCCGGCCAGTTCGGAGCCCTTGAGCTCACGCACGACCTTGTAGTCTTCGCCGAGTTCCTTGGTGTAGTGCGGCAGCAGGTCCTTGCCGAGGTAGAACTTCTTGCCGGCGAACTTGCCTTCGGTCGGCTCGACCTCGACGTAGTCGATGTCCGCGCCGGCGACGATCGCGGAGTTGGTGGGCACGGTCCACGGCGTGGTGGTCCAGAAGACGGCGTAGGCGTCCTCGTCGCGCATCTTGACGGCAACAGAAACAGTGGTGTCCTGGCGATCCTGATACACGTCCGCGTCCATGCGCAGCTCGTGCGCGGAAAGCGGCGTCTGATCCTTCGGGCAGTACGGCAGCACGCGGTAGCCCTGGTAGGCGAGACCCTTCTCGTACAGCTGCTTGAACGCCCACATCACGGACTCCATGTACGGGATGTTGAGCGTCTTGTAGCCGTGCTCGAAGTCGACCCAGCGGGCCTGACGGTGCACGTAATCCTGCCATTCGTGCGTGTACTTCAAAACGCTCGCGCGGCAGGCGTCGTTGAACTTGTCAATGCCCATCTCTTCGATCTGCGCGACCGAATCGATACCCAGCTCCTTCTGCGCCTCGAGCTCAGCGGGCAGGCCGTGCGTGTCCCAACCGAACACACGGTTGACCTTGTGGCCCTTCATGGTCTGGTAACGCGGGATCACGTCCTTCGCGTAGCCGGTCAGCAGGTGGCCGTAGTGCGGCAGGCCGTTGGCGAACGGCGGGCCGTCGAAGAACACGAACTCGTTCTGGCTGTGGTCGCCGGAGGGGCGGCGTTCGACCGACTTCTGGAACGTGTCGTCCTTGTCCCAATAGTCGAGGACGGTCTCCTCCATGTTCGGGAAGCTCGGGTTCGGCGCGACGGTTGCGGTTTCGCCACCCTCGTTCGCCTTGGGATACACATGATTGGTGGTTTCGCTCACCATGGTTCTCCTCGTCAATGTGTTGCTCTGTCCTACAGGACTGACGATTGACGTGCCATGCGCGAGCCTCGCGGCCGGGCATGACGATCAGTGTCATTCCTGCCTACGAGGACGATGACTGACTGCTCTCGACCTTACGGACGACGGCCTGCCACCGCGGTACCACCTCGCTTGTCGCCGCCCGCCCGGGAAGTCCGTGCGAAGACGACCGCTTGAGTTTCGGCTGTCTCGGGCCGATCCCGTCGGTTCTACTGAGCGCAGGCCGTGCCGGCTCGCACTGTTCTTCCGAAGGCTCCCCGCTGATAACGGATCACTGCCCTACAACGCCGCTCAGCATAGCACGACGTCTTCCCCGGTTCCCGGGACCGCCGCATGGGCGATTCCGGGAACCGGAGGACCGCTATTTCAGATCGTCCCAGCAGCCGGTCGCCTCGAGCGCGGCCACCGTGGCGGCCGTGTCGTCGGTGAGCACGGTGATGTGGCCCATCTTGCGGTTATGGCGCAACTGCGCCTTGCCGTAGTCGTGCACGTTCCATTCGGGGTGCGTGGCGATCTGCGCGCGGGTCGGCAGCACGTGCTGGCCGAGCACGTTGACCATGACGGCCGGGCTCAGCAGCTTGGGCTGGATGAGCGGCCAGCCGGCGATGCCGCGGATGTGCGCGTCGAACTGGTCGATCGAGCACGCTTCGATCGTGTAGTGGCCGGAGTTGTGCGGACGCGGCGCGAGCTCGTTGACGATCACCCGGTTGTCCTTGGTGACGAACAGCTCGATGGCGAGCGTGCCCGCCAGTTCGAAGCCCTTCGCCAGACGCAGCGCGAGCTCGTGCGCGGCCTTGGCGATCTCGGGGCTGACCTCGGCCGGTGCGATCGTCATGTGCAGGATGTTGTTGCGGTGATCGTTGCGCACGATCGGGAACGTGACGTACTGCTCGCCGTTGCCGGACACGAGGATGCTCGCCTCGAACGCGAAGTCGACGAATCCTTCGAGGATGGACGGCGGGAAGCCGCCGCCGCGGTCGCCGCGCGCACGGATCTTCTCAAGGTCGGCGTCGTTCCTCAGCACGTGCTGGCCGTGGCCGTCGTAGCCGCCGGAACGGGTCTTGAGCACGCACGGATAGTGCAGCTCGTCGATCGCGGCCTCGAGCTCGTCGAAGTCGTTGACCTCGCGCCACGGCGCGGTTTCGGTGCCGTGCTCGTTGATGAACGTCTTCTCGTGCACACGATCCTGCGTGACGCGCAGCAGGTCGGTGCCCTGCGGCGCGGCGACGAGATGGCGCACCTCGTCGATCGCCTCGGCGTCGACGTTCTCGAACTCGTAGGTGAGCACGTCGGACTTTTCGGCCAGATCGTGAATGGCGGTCTTGTCGTCGTATTCGCCGACGATCTGGAAGTCGGCCACCTGCGCGGTCGGACAGTCGGGGGTCGGGTCGAGCACGCCGATGCGGAAGCCCATGTACTTGGCGCTCAGAGCCATCATGCGGCCGAGCTGGCCGCCGCCGATGATGCCGATCGTGGCCCCCGGCTGCAGCATCTTGACCGCGCCGTGCGTTTCCTCAGACAAGCTGGGCATTGGATTCAGCCACCTTTTCCTTGAGTCCGTCACGATATTCCTGCAGCGCATTCGCGAGCCGCTCGTCGTTGGTGGAGAGGATCTGCACCGCGAGCAGGCCGGCATTGGTCGCGCCCGAGTTGCCGACCGCCGTGGTGGCGACCGGGATGCCGCCGGGCATCTGCACGATGGACAGCAGCGAGTCCCAGCCGGAGAGGGCGTGGGAGCGCACCGGAACGCCGATGACCGGCAGCGTGGTCTGGGCTGCGACCATGCCGGGCAGGTGGGCCGCACCGCCGGCGCCGGCGATGATAACCTTGAAGCCGTTGCCGCGCGCGTTGTGCGCGAATTCGCCCATGAGTTCGGGCGTACGGTGGGCGGAGATGACCTGCTTGTGATAGGGCACGCCGAACTGGTCGAGGATGTCGCATGCGTGCTTCATCGTCTCCCAATCGCTCGCCGATCCCATGATGACTGCCACTTCGGGCTTGCCGTCTGCCATAAGAACCTCCGAAAGCGGAAAAAACACAATAAGTACGTTCCAACTGTACGCAGGGCGGGCTACAGGACCGCGGACCGGCGACTGCAGCCGGCGAAGCGGGCGGACCGGCCGGCCGCCGCAGCGGGGATGGCGTTCTTGGCGACCGGTTCGCATGTCGCGTCGGGGCGGCGTGGGCCAGGTCAGTCGAGACCGGCGCGGTCATCGGCGATGCCGAGCATGTCGCGCAGCCAGTCGAGTTCCGCGGCATGGATGGCGGTGTGCACTGAGATGAGTCCGCGACGGTACGGATCGTCGATCCGCTCGGCCGGCAGCGGGTGGCCGGCGTCGCAGTAGAAATAGTGGACGTCGCCGCGCGACAGATAGTCGTATCGCCGGCGCAGCACCGCGTCGCGATCGGCCTTGTCCGGCACGACGGACAGGAACGTGAGCACGACGGTCCATCGCGTGAAGTCGGTGAGATTGAACCCGCTGGTGTTCTTCAGTTCGTCGATCAGCCTGTCGCGACCGGCGTCGAGCAGCGTGAACAACCGACGCTGCCGTCCGTCGCGGATCTCCGATTCCTCGGAGATCAGGCCGGCCTCGACGAGACGACCGGTCGCCGGGTAGATCGCGCCGTCGCTAAATCTACGGGCATATCCCTGCAGCTGTTCCATCTTCTTGCGCAACTCGTAGCCGCACATGGAACGCTCGGACAGGAATCCCAGAATCATCATCTCGATCAGGCTCATGCGGTTCAGTATATATCGTTTCGACATATATCATGACGGCATTCGCCCACGGCGTCACACGGTGCCACACAGCGCCACCGGAGAACGCGACCGACGCACTCGAGCGCGACCGCATATGCCCGCATCCGAGCCGAGCATGGCAAAGGCCCCGTCGGATCCGCGATCAAGCGAACCCGACGGGGCCTTGCCGTCAGTCAATACCGTTGCGGTCAGCGCCGGCCATGCGACTCACACCGACCGGATGGCCGGGGAACGGAACGCGAACGCTCAGTCCTCGTCCTCCGGGTCGTAGTCGACGCCGGTCTCGGCGCGCTGCTCGTCCGTGATCGGAGCCGGGGCGCCGGTCAGCGGGTCGCGGCCGCCGCCCGCCTTCGGGAAGGCGATGACGTCGCGGATCGTGTCCGCGCCGGCCAGGATCGAGACGGTGCGGTCCCAGCCGAGCGCGATGCCCGCGTGCGGCGGGGCGCCGAACTTGAACGCGTCGAGCAGGAAGCCGAACTTCTCCTTGGCCTCGTCCGGGCCGATGCCGAGGACATTGAGGACACGGTCCTGAATGTCGTCGCGGTGGATACGCACCGAGCCGCCGCCCATCTCCTCGCCGTTGCAGACGATGTCGTAGGAGTCGGACATGGCGTGCTCCGGATCCTGGTCGAACTTGTCGATCCAGTCCTTGCTCGGCATGGTGAACGGGTGGTGCATGGAGGTCCACTTGGAGTGACCGACCGCCACGTCATCGTCGTCCGGATCGTCGGTCGGCTTGAACAGCGGGAAGTCAACGACCCACGTGAAGGCGAACTTCTTCGGGTCGAGCAGACCCTCGCGGCGGGCAAGCTCGACGCGCACGGCGCCGAGCAGCAGCTGCGAGGACTCGCGGGAGCCGGCGGCGAAGAACACCGCGTCGCCCGGCTCGGCGCCGACGGCCTCACGCAGGCCCGCGCGCTCCTCGTCGGACAGGTTCTTGGCGACGGGGCCCTTGAGCTCCCCGTCCTCGGCGAAGACCACGTACGCGAGGCCCTTGGCGCCGCGCTGCTTGGCCCACTCCTGCCACGCGTCGAACTGGCGGCGCGGGGTGGCGGCGCCGCCCTTGAAGACGACGGCGCCCACATACGGGGCCTGGAAGACACGGAACGGCGTGTTCTTGAAGTAGTCGGTGAGCTCCACCAGCGGGTTGCCGAAGCGCAGATCCGGCTTGTCGGAGCCGTACTTGTCCATGGCCTCCTGCCAGGAGATGCGCGGCAGCGGCAGCTGAACGTCGTAGCCGGCGACCTTCCAGATGGCGGCGATGACCTTCTCGGCCATGGCCATCACGTCCTCCTGGTCCACGAAGCTCATCTCCATGTCGAGCTGGGTGAACTCGGGCTGGCGGTCGGCGCGGAAGTCCTCGTCGCGGTAGCAGCGGGCGAGCTGGTAGTAGCGCTCGACGCCGGAGACCATGAGCAGCTGCTTGAGGAGCTGCGGGGACTGCGGCAGCGCGTACCACGAGCCCGGCACCAGACGGGCCGGCACGAGGAAGTCGCGGGCGCCTTCCGGCGTGGACTTGATGAACGTCGGGGTCTCGACCTCGGTGAAGTCCATCTCCTCGAGCGCGTGGCGGGCGGCCTTAGCCATGTCGGAGCGCAGCTTGAGGTTGTGCTGCATGGACGGACGGCGCAGATCGAGGTAACGGTACTTGAGACGCACGTCCTCGCCCGGAAGCTTGTTCTCGGACTCGTTCTCGAGCGCGGTGGACACCTGGAACGGCAGGGCGTCGGACTTGGCGAGAATCTCGATGGACTCGGCCACGACCTCGATCTTGCCGGTGGCCAGATGCGTGTTCTCGTTGCCGTCCGGGCGCAGACGGACCTCGCCGGTGACCTGGATGACGAACTCGGAACGCAGCGGACGGGCCATCTCCTCGTCGTAGATCACGACCTGCACCAGACCGGTGTTGTCGCGCAGATCGATGAAGGCCACGCCGCCGTGGTCACGACGACGGTCGACCCAACCGGCGAGGGTCACCTTCTGGCCGACGAGCGCCTCGGTGACGTCGGTTGCATGATGTGTTCTGTAAGCCGTCTGGCTCATGCTTCCTCTACTCCTTTGATTTCCACGGTTTGCCGGGCAACCAGCGTATCCGGTTCCCAAGACTGTGCGTCGGCCTG